>DAOOPV010000115.1:0-1503 GCA_035388405.1 Anaerolineaceae bacterium | reverse complement strand
GTAATTAGGACATTTCTATTTTGCTACTTTAGGACATTATCATGTTGCTCTTACAAAAAGTTACTTTGTTTATTTTACCCGAAACCGACATGTTATACTAATGAGTTAATTGTATGAGGTTGATATGAAGAATGTGATCAAGAGCGTCAAGGGCACACGCGATTTTTACCCCGATGAGATGGCAAAACGCCAGTGGCTGATCCGGAAGCTAAGTGAGGCTTCGGAAGCCTTTGGTTATCAGATGTATGAAGGACCATGCCTGGAGACGATTGATCTCTACGCGGCAAAGTCCGGCGAAGAGCTGGTTAAGGAGCAGGCCTTTGTTTTTAACGACCGCGGCGGCGATCCGATCACCCTGCGACCTGAACTCACTCCGACCTTGGCGCGCATGGTCGCGTCTAAACAAAACCTGCTGACTTTCCCACTGAGATGGTGGTCTTTTGGACCATTCTGGCGCTATGAACGCCCACAAAAGGGACGCACACGAGAATTTTTCCAGTGGAACATCGACCAGATCGGCAGTGATTCGGTCCAGGCAGACGCGGAATTGCTGGCTGTAGCGGCAACTTTCCTGAAAAATGTTGGGCTGACCCCTGAGCAGGTCAAGCTCTACGTCAATGACCGCCGATTGATGGATGGTGAGCTCAGCAAAATCGAGATAAGCGCGGAGCAAAAACCCCTTATGCTGCGTCTGATCGACCGGATCGACAAATTGCCGGCGGATATCTGGAATGAAAAAGTGCTGGCGGAAGGATTGACCGCGGAGCAGTTATTGGCGATCCGCGAACTTCTCGAAAATCGCGAGCTCTGGCGTGAATCAGAGCAGATGAAAACCTTGTTTGGATTGCTGGAAGCGCTTGATGTCGCCCAATACGTGTCATACGACCCGAAGATCATCCGGGGATTGGACTATTACACCGGTACCGTATTTGAGGCACATGCTGTCAATGGTGAATTCCGGGCAATTTTAGGTGGCGGGCATTATGCCAACCTGGTGGGCGATGTCGGCGGAAATCCGCTGCCCGGGGTAGGCTTTGCGATGGGGGATGTGGTGATCATGCTGGTTTTGGAAGCTTTTGGCTTGATCCCGGAAGATCTGGTGGATCCTGAGACCCTGTTTGTGACCGTGTTTAGTGAAGAAACACTGGCTGAGTCCATTCGCCTCTCGAGTGAATTGCGTGCGGCTGGTTTCAAAGTGATCCAGGCAGAGCCCGAAAAACTGGCAAAGCAGTTTAAGTATGCCGATCGACTGGGTTTAAGCAGGGCACTGGTGCTCGGACCAGAGGAGATTGAGGGGCAAACGGTGGTGGTCAAGGACCTGCACACCTATGAGCAGGTCAGCGTTAAACGCGAAAAGCTGATAGATTATTTACGTCAAATTTAATGCTTGCGGGACGGCAAGGGCTATGTTAGAATAGCCGCCTACATGGTGCCTGTAGCTCAATGGCAGAGTGCTTCACTGTGGATGAAGATGTTGAGGGTTCGACCCCCTCCAGGCACCCA
>DAOOPV010000114.1:0-1634 GCA_035388405.1 Anaerolineaceae bacterium | reverse complement strand
TATTTTAGGGTCTGTCGATACCGCCATTGTGGTTGCGCACGAAAACCAGCATTCATCACACTCAATGCGAACGATCATTCCACAAAAGGTGCGTGAATCCCTGCCACCCGCGCAGTTGCAGTTTCAAATTGAATCGACCGAAGAGAGCATCGCACTCCGCTTCTCTGAAACGAATATTTCAGAATCAAGGCGGGTGCCAGGTCAGCTAGAACTTATTTATGCTGACCTTCTTGAGTACCTGCAAGCAGAGCCTGACCAGGAATTCAAGAAAAATGATCTTGTCTCAGTATTACAAATTGGTAGCAGTGCCAGGACAATTGATCGGGCGTTTACAAAACTCAACAATGATCCGCGTATCAGAGTTACAAAACGAGGATCTTTCAACACCTATCAGTGGGAAGAGGATACGCCAGCCACGCCATTCCCTTAAGGGGTTGGCATGGCTGGCGTATGTTTGTTCCATGCAAAGTCTAAAAAATAACAAAGGAGAAGAATGTCAGAAAACCAAAATACTTCAAATTGCCGGATTTCCAGGAATGTCTTGATCAAAGCACCTGGTTTGCTGCCCATGCTCTACACACCGCGGGAAATCGCTGAAGACCTGGACGTTCCTGAAACCACCTTGCGGGATTGGCTCAATCATGGCGCGCCACACAGCCGGGACAAATCAAATCATATCTGGATTGACGGCAAGCAATTTGCCGCCTGGGTTGACAGTCAACGGAACGCCAGGAAGAAACCTACCCATCCGCTTCAAGTGGGGGAAGGTTTTTGTATGCGCTGCAATACCATCGTTAAAATCCAAAATCCGGAAATTCGCGCTGTCAAAGGCCACCTGAGCCATCTGAAAGGCAAATGCCCCAACTGCGGCGGGATTGTCAATCGCGGGATTTGGAATGCTGGATCGGCAGAACTACCTCAAGGTTAAGTTGTTCCTGAAATTTTCACGAGATGTTCGTGGGTGTTCTTCGGTTCAGATCTCTAACGATTTCGAACATCTTAAAGCGCTGCTTCTCTGGGCTGGCTCGCAACCGCTCAGTTCAGCGCACGCTTTCAACACCAATCTCCCTGATTCCCTTTTTCAGATAGGCGAGAAAGGATTGGATCAGGCAGAATTACAGAGCATCTTGAATACCAACCAGCGATTCCTCTTGTGGGGGAAAGCCATGTTCCCGGTTGAGTTTCAGAATATCCGGCTGAGCTGGATTATGAAAATTTCAGCAATCTCGGAAGGAAAGGAGGTGATTATTTGAAAAAACGACCGATTATCATTACCACGACCAACGCCATCACAATCCCCAAAAAGGTTCGTAACCTGTTGGATTTACAACCTGGTGACTGCCTGGATTATGAAGTCATGGCAAATGGTTCAATCATTTTGGTGCGCAAGGAATGCTGCGATTCGCCGTCGCTCCGGCCAACATGCAAACTTCCCTGCCAAGCCCAAAAACGGAAATAACCTGAATGGTTGGAGGAAGGTTTGATTAAATCCCTTCCTCCAGCTCTGGAGCAAAGAGAAAATGATCGTTTTTAGAACCTCAAGTTATCAACTGGGCTGGCTTTGCGGTGAACACGCTCGATGTCCATTTCAGCGATTTGAGCATAATGACGGACCATATCCAACGAGCTGTGAC
>DAOOPV010000113.1:0-2091 GCA_035388405.1 Anaerolineaceae bacterium | reverse complement strand
CCACTTTGCGCATTCGCGATCCACACAAAGAGGCCAAGATGACGGTGATCAACGAGGCCTTGGCACGTTGCAGTATCGACCACCCAGTGTTTTATGAAGATGAGGTGGATATCCACCTCAACCCCAAACTGGGTGCGGACTGGATGCTTCGCGGAAAGCAGAAGAAAGTGGTGACGCCGGGCCAAAATCGCAAGCATTACATCGCCGGTGCCCTGCATGCCGGAACCGGTAACGTGACCTCATGTACAGAACCTTAAGCGGCAAGCGAATTAATAACACCGTCTAACGTGTTGTTTTGCTTGGATTTTCTCTGCCTACTCTTTTTGCCGTTTTTGGATAAATACACCATTGCCCACTCCAACTTCTCTGTTATTTCCTGCCACGCACCATGGATGATGCTCGCCAATATCGGCATTAACCAAAGCGCGCTGTTTTTGGCAATCTTCAGCATCGATAACTCCGCGCTGCCAATCAGCGTCAGCGCCAGCCGACGTTTGACCAGCAAGGCCAGCAAACTAGCCCAGATCAAGCCTTCCGCTATCGCTTTTTGTCGTGTCGCGAACGCCTTCAACCGGTTATGTGATTTCAGCTCTTTGAACAACAGTTCGATCTGCCAACGGCAACGATACAATGCCATCACCTTCTCGGCTGGCCATCGCTCACGCGGAAGATTGGTCATCCATATACAGAACCGTTTTTCCTCTGCAAACCAACGTCTTATGAGTCGATATTTATACTTTCCCGAACTCACATCCAGATCCAGAACCTCGGCTCTGCAGCTTCTCCGATCGATATCCTTGAGCTTTTTTCCGAGTAACTTGGGCATTTCCCTGCCGTCCTGTCGGTAAGCTGCCTGTACTTTGGGATTGAGATTTTGACTCCCTCTGACCAGATAGCTTCCTTTGGCTTTGGTCACATCAGCAAAGTACTCGCGGCTGATGTAACCGGCATCCGCCAATAACAGTTTGTTATTTAACGAATTTGCGGCCGGAAGATGCTTGCGCTCCGATTCGGTATCCGCCGTGATACTCATCGATATCGGCGACTGGTCCAGCAAGGACATGGTCATATGACACTCTACCGCAGCGGGGCTGTGCTTATTGAATCGGCCCGGGAAATGTTCTGCCAATTGCGGATGTAACGCGAATGACGACCCGTCCTGCAGCAGTACCTGCTCAAAGCCTGCCAGTCCGTGGGCGTCCGGTAGACACTCCTTGAGGCGTAAGGCGATGGCTCGTTCAACCAGTGCGCGCATGAACAAGGGAAAACCCTGCTTGCGTAACTGGTTGTGAAAGGGTTTATACGCTATTTGGTCAGTATCATGGAGCTGCAACGCATTGAAATGGCGATGCAAACCAGCAATACCATCCACCTTGTCGCAACCAAGCCCTGAGAGCAGAGCCGGGAGTAGTCTCGCAGGCTGGATATCCCGGAGTCGCTGACAAAAACCGGTAAATTTACCGATCCGGTTGAGTTCAGAAGAGCTAAGAAGTTGCTTGAGGTACTGGGTTGCATTGATAATAGTCATGGCTTCGGGCGTGTCGGTTTTTTTTTGCGATTAAATCAGATCACAAACGAAGCCTTTTTTCTATCTATTTCAATTGGTTGTAGCTAAAGATCCTGTACATGACAGGTCACTGCAGCGGCCAAACTGTTGCCACATCTCAGTTCAGGAGGAAACGCAATGACTCAGGAAAGGATCCAGACCCGCTACCCACTCGGCGGCCCCTTCGCCACCCAGGCTGAGCTGGAGCAGGCCATCACCCAGGCCATAACGACCCACAGACAAGATTTCTTCCCTCTGCTGGAACGGCTGGTGGACGTGGGGGACACCCGGGTCAACCTCAGTCAGGAGAACCCGCTGCGGGTGCTCAGCATCGAACTCGCTGACGGCCGTGAAGGAGTGGCCCATATCAACTACGAGTCCAACTTCGCCGAGAGCTGCCTGATTATCAACGAATACGACCAGCACCAGACCAGCCTGGCCTTTCGCCTCGACGGGGATGCACTTATCTTCGACGTCGAACTGCCGATCGCGTGGAATTTCAATAACTGAAGATTCAGCGGTGTAATGCCGCCTGGTTGCTACAC
>DAOOPV010000112.1:0-2236 GCA_035388405.1 Anaerolineaceae bacterium | reverse complement strand
GGTTGCGATAATCAGCGCCGCGCCAACGATAGATGGATTGGTCTTCATCGCCGACCACATAAAGGTTTTTGTGAGCCCGGGCCAGGTTGCGTAAGATCGAATACTGCGAGAAGTTGGTGTCCTGGAATTCATCCACCAGAATGTGCTCAAATTTATGCGCGTAGGTGTCCCTTACGATTGGGTAGTTATCGAAAAGCTGGTTGGTGTAGACCAGCATATCGTCAAAATCCATGGCATTGTTCTGAGCCAGGCGCTGCTGATAGAGCACGTAGAGTCGCTTAACCTGCTCGTCGCGGAAATCCTTTACAGCGTAATTCTCAGGACCGATCAGGTCGTTTTTTGAATTCGAAATGGCAGCCAGGATCGAGGCAGGCTTGTAGAGTTTTTCGTCCAGGTTGTTATCCCGCAAGATCTGCTTCATCAAGGCTTCCTGATCATCAGTGTCAAAGATCACGAAATTTTTGTTAACAGGCAGTAGATCAGCTTCCCGGCGCAGAATACGACCGCAAATGGCGTGGAAGGTACCCAGCCAAATACCTTCGGCATGAGGACCGATCAACTGGGTGACGCGTTCGCCCATTTGTTTGGCAGCCTTATTGGTGAAGGTGACTGCAAGGATGTTATAGGCTGGAACGTTCAGAACACTGATCAGGTAGGCGATGCGGTAGGTGAGAACGCGGGTTTTACCGGAACCAGGTCCAGCCAGGACGATTGTGGGTCCGGGAGGTGCAGCAACGGCAAGTTGTTGTTGGGGGTTGAGTCTTTCAAGCAGATCGTTCATAGCAAGCGAATTGTACCAAATGGATCAGTGATACGGCGATATTCGGACACATCGAAACCGTGGCATGGCTCAATGATTGGCACAAACAGCATTTTCAGCCTTGGCGATCCCGTGTAGTGTACAGACCGGAGACATAGTTGACAAACGTTCGGAGACATCGCTGACACTTTATAGAATTAGGCATGAAGGAGAACACCTGCCATGCCATGGAAAGAGAGTACAGCAGTGGAAGAACGAAAGCGGTTCATCCAGGAAGCAAAAATAGGTATTGCACCATTCACCCGCTTATGTCAACGATATGGCATCAGTCGCCAAACCGGTTATAAGTGGTTGAAGCGGGAACGAGAAGAAGGTCAGAAGGGTTTGGAAGAAAGATCCCGAAAGCCAAAGAACAGCCCAGCCCAGAGTCCTCCAGAAGTGGAAGCAGAGGTTCTCAGGATTCGAGACGAACATCCAGTCTGGGGTGGTCGGAAGATCAGAAAGATCATGGAACGGGAAGGCAAAGTACCGGTGCCCTCTGCCAGTACGATCACAGCCATCTTGAGACGCAATGACAAACTAGACCCGGATGAGAGCCGGAAGCGGGAAGCATTTATCCGCTTTGAATATGAAGAGCCCAACCAACTCTGGCAGATGGACTTCAAGGGACATTTTCGGCTCTTAGACGGGCAGTATTGTCATCCTCTGACCATAGTTGATGATCATTCACGTTTCCTGGTGGGATTGAAAGCCTGCGCTGACGAGAGAGCATTGACTGTTCAAAGGCAATTGAGCCAGATATTTGAGCAGTATGGATTGCCAGAACGCATCCTGATGGACAATGGGTCTCCCTGGGGAGATGAAAAAGACAGCCCTTTCACCATTTTGACAACCTGGCTGATGCAGCTGGGTGTAGGTGTTATCCATAGTAGGGCCTATCATCCTCAGACCAATGGGAAAAATGAACGTTTCAATCGCACCCTTCTAGAGGAAGTCATCGCAAGACAAGGCTTCGAAAATCTGAATGAAGCTCAAGCCTTCTTTGATCGGTGGAGCACGGTCTATAACACCTATCGACCACATGAATCGCTCAATTTTGAAGTGCCATCATCGCGGTATGAACCTTCTAAGCAATGCTTTCCCAGTAGTCTGCCTGTTGCTGAATATGGACCACTGGATATCGTACGCAAGACTGATCGCAAAGGAGTGTTTATGTATGAAGGGCATAAGTTACGCTTGGGCAAGGCGTTTCCAAAAAAAGAGGTGGTTGTCCGTCCTTGTGATACAGCAGGTATGATTGAGGTTTACTTTTATAATAACAAAATAGCTCGTTTTGATCTGCGAGACAGCCAATGTTAAAGAATCAGACTGTCAACCATGTGTCCGAACACCTGTCAGCGATCTGTCCGGTCTATACACGTATCGGGGGAGGCGAAGTCCAGCCAAAGGCTGGTTCCGCAAAGCGGGGGTGAGGGT
>DAOOPV010000111.1:0-2347 GCA_035388405.1 Anaerolineaceae bacterium | reverse complement strand
TACCCTGCTTCGCGGGCACTTTGTCTCGCCTTATGAGTTAGTCATCACACCTTTGTTGGAGACCCTCGGTCAGATCCCGTGCTCGGTCAGGAGACCGGCACGATCAAAAGCGGTGGTAGTAGGGCGAGGTTGGGGGCACAATCAGCGCCGTAAAGAACGAACCTAGAGTGCCCACAACCCGCCAACAACGTCGGTTTGACTTTGAAGTTTTTTACGCTCAAATCAATGATGGTGTTACGGCGGATTGGAAGCACGCCAAAGTGCCTGCATGATGAAGAGTGCGGTGCTTCCAAGCTCGCCCTACGAGCACTTTATCCCGGCCTAATGGTAATTGTTAGGAAATCTTGATCTTATCTACGTTCGCCCGCAGCAAGTCGATTTCAAGAATTTCACCTTGCAAGCCGGGCTTCCCCAGCAGCAACTTGACTGTCTCTGCTGCTTGCCAGGAGGCGGTCAGCGCGGCCGTAAACGAGAGCGTGCCCATTTGCTGCTCCTCCCCTTGTGCTTCTTCTGCCTCGGGATAGAGCAAGCCCAGCAGATCCTCACCGGGCTGGATCACGCATACTCGCCCAAGCCAACCCGCAACAGCTCCATGCACAAGAGGAATTCCTGCCACTTTTGCGGCCTGCTGCAAAACCAACCGCGACGGGATGTTGTCCAGGCAGTCCACCGCCGCGTCACAATCCGCTAGCAACCCAAGTGCGCTTTCATCCGTGAGATCGGCCTGCACCGTGTCGACTTCCACCAGAGGGTTGACCGCCAACACTCGCTGGTATGCTGCCAGGGTTTTGGATCTGCCCAGGTTCATCGTCGAGCTCAGCAATTGGCGGTTGAGGTTGGTTTCCTCAAAGACATCCCCATCCACCACTCTTAAATGCCCCACGCCGACGCGGGCGAGGCATTCGATCACCATTCCACCCAAGCCGCCACAGCCAACCACAATCACGCGTGTAGTCGCGAGATTCGCCTGTTCTTCCAGGCTAATGGCATCCTGATTGCGCAGGTAACGTTCTATCTTACGCAGGTTGCGTTCCAACTTGCTCAGCCTCCCGCCATAAGGTGCAGCACCAAAACGTCGTCCCCATCCTGGATAAGCTGCTTTTCGTAATCCTCTTCAGGTACAAACTCGCCATTGACACGCACGATAATGTGCCTGAAGGTGAACAGTTTTTCGTCCAGCAGGGCTCTCACGGTCATGCCGGGATGCCAGGGGTAATTTTCGGTGTTGACCTTGATCACTGTTTTGGCTCGATGACTTCCAGGAGCATAGGCAGGTCCATACCGATTGCCTTCAACCTTTCAGGGGTTGGAATACCATTATTCGTCCAGCCGCGGCGCCGGTAGACCGCATCCATGAGCTGTTCGTACTGGTCTTCGCGATAGCGGCGGGTGGCGGCAATCTTCTCATCCAAACTCATCGTTGCAGGGTCCAAATTCTGGATCTCGCGCAGTTGCTTGTCATACAGTTCCTGGCGGGAGAGGTACTCCTCGCGGGAAACCGGACCAATTGATCGATACGGGGGGTAATCATCTTTGCGCTCGCCCTTGCCCATACGCACGCTGAAAACACGCTGGAACTGATAAACCCGCTCGGATTGGATGATCAGCTCTTCTTTGTCGATGTTCTTGCCAGTCACGGCGTTGAAAAGATCCACATAATTTTGCACATGCTCCGGAACCTTTGCCGGGGAGTCGGTTTTGTAGTTATCTGCCGGCACGATGTCGTTCCAGGGCAGTTTGCAGAGCCCCACCAGGCCAAACCAGGTGCGGAACATGGGGAAGTAATACAAAGCGTTCGCCTTATCCTCAAAGGTTGGGAGTTGTTTGTTGACCATGTCCATGAAGATCAACCAGGCTTCATCGTGTTGGGGACCTTTGGTCGCCATGGCAAAGCCGCCCTGCTGGGCGAGGCTTTCCTTGTGGGCGTACTCGGAATATTCCAGCCCTTTCACCTCCATACCGATGTCATCCAGCAACTTTGGATCGGCGCCGAACTCTTCCACGAAGATCCGCTTCAAATTGCGGATGCCCAAGCCGGCAATCCTGCCAAAGCCTTCCCCGCGGGACATTTGGTGTAATAACTCGAGCACAGCCTGGCTGTTGCCAAAGCGCAGATCCAGCCCACCCATTTGCTCCTGGGTGATCTGCCCGCGCTGGTAACACTCCATGATGAAGGCGGTGCAGGTGCCAAAGGAGATCAGATCGATGCCGTAGGTATCGCAGTAGAAGTTTTCTTCCAGGATCGCCTGGGGATCAAACACGCCCAGGTTGGCGCCCAATCCAGCGGCACACTCGTATTCGGGTCCGTCCACCGTCACGCGCTGCCCAGCATAGGGTCCGGTGGTCA
>DAOOPV010000110.1:0-2405 GCA_035388405.1 Anaerolineaceae bacterium | reverse complement strand
CAATGTGCTTTTTTGTAAAGCCCTATCGTCTCACATGTGTTTGAACTCGCTCAATGACACACCCTTTCGTTTCACACATAAATTAAATTCAACCCTCTGCAGGCAATTATACACTTACCGGTTTTCTGGGGAAGGTAGTGAATGGGATTAATCCATGAGAGACGAATGATTAACGTCAGAAATCTAATCAAACATACCCTGGTTCAACTTCAGTTGGATCGAACGATTCTCACTCCACTCGCGAAACAGCGCTTCAGAAATCCCAAACGGCGCTAGCACTGCACTGCCGGCCTTGGCCAGCAATTCGATATACTTCGGTTTGTTCACTTCGAATGGGTCAATCGGTTTGCCCAGGTCCCAGGCAAATACATCCGGCTCACCCTTGCGATAAATAAACCGGATGCGCATACCGGGTTTGATGGGTATGCCAGCTGCTTCCATCTGCCGCGCAGCCCGTACCGAAGCTGTGCTGGCTTTGTAGGCTTCGAGCGCGTAACTGACCTTGCCGTTGATCACCAGCTGATCTACTGGTACCTGGTTTTCCTCCAGCTTTCGCAGTGAGGAGTAGTAGAAACAAAAAGCCTCTTGAATGTAGTCGGAAAGTTCGGCTTTAGTGCGTGCCTGCCCCAGCAAGGCGATCATCTCTTTCTGCACAGCCGCAATCCAGATGGGTGTGTCGCGCCGGCGTGCCTCAATCCCTCGCACTTTGATCTCGCCGCTCTGGAAAACGCCGAAATAGCGGTTGGCAATTGGGATGCGCGCGTCGGTCTTGGAGGGCAAAAAAGCTACCCAGCGGTAAATGCCATCCAGGTTGATTGTCAATCCGGTGTGCAGATTGATCTTGCTGATCACATCGGTGAAGTGCTCTTGCTTACTGCAGCCCTTTTTCTTGATCCAAAGCGCGTCAACATACATGTGGAGCACCTCAAAGCCTTCCGATTCTGCCACTTCTTTGGCACGTAGCAGCACCTCACGCCCGCCCTTGGTGACGGCTTCGTGGGCTTCTATGCGCCCATAACGCGCGTTCTTGTAACCCAGAAAGCCAAAACAAACCACCAAGAGCCACTTTAGCGCGTTGGCGCGTTCTTTCAGGATTGCGACCATCGGGTGGTCCGGTGGGTATTGGCGGATTTTCTTCTTAATTGACACACGTTTTTCATAGAGAGGTTTAAGCGTCAGCGGCACCACGCCCAGTTCTTCCCTGGCGGGCTCGAGCAAATCCGGCAGGGGTACTTCCGGCGAAATATTCCCTTTGATGATCACCGCCGGGTACATTGAGACGAAATCCACCTGCGCCACGTCCATGTGCAAGCCCACCTTGGGCTGGTAGACCATCCCACCACGATCGGACTGGATCAACTGCATGCCGCTCTTGAACTCTTCCACCTGGCGTTTTTGATAGGGCACCAACACGTCTTTCTCCAACGCGGTGATCACCTGCATGGCGGAAATGCCCTGACCGGGCGAGACGCGCGCCGCCTTCTCGATGGGCAGCGTGGTAACGCGTGCCATTTCCAGCGTGCCAGCCAGGCTGTAGTCCGACCACATCATCGAGGACTTGCGATCCACGTGGCAGCGACCGAAGAGGTGGGCTTCTTCCGGGCGGTAGATGATGTGCCCGTAGGAAAAGTAGGTCGTTTCTTTCTGCCATCGCACTGGGCGGGTGGTATCGCGGTTGAGCTGCAGGGGGATGCCTTTCTCTTCCGATTGCGCGCCCAAAAAAGGGATCAGCCAGCTATCTCCCCAATCGGTGACAAAGATATCCGGATCGTAATCTGCCAGCGCCTCATCGATCAGGTGCAGGTAATCGCCGGCAGGGTCAAGCGAAACCTGCTGCGCAAAGCGATCCGTGCGCATGAGCAGCGAGCGTACCTTGCCGCGGCTTGGATCGCAATCTGGCTTCAATTCAAAGAGGCGCAGCGGCGGCAGGTCAGGTATCAGGTCCCAGCGGGTGTTGAGAGGACGGATGGATTGGATGACCTGGTTCTCATCTGCCTCCAACTCGCACAGTGCCAATGGGAAAGCGCCATGGCGAGCCATGTAGCGCGTGCCGATGGTGACATCGGCATCATAATAGGTCAGGTCGGGAAATACAGCTTCGATGTCGCGGAAAAGTTTGACCTGGCTGGCGGGTGAGTCCATGTCAATCTGCATCACATCCACCGGATCCGCTACAAATACATCCTGCTTTTGCTTGCGGCTGAGTCCCAAAACGCCCGTTTTACCGCTTACGCGCTTCCAGACCGCGCGCAGCTGTTCATTCGGGCCGGCAACATAGAAACTGACCGGGAACGCCTGCTTGAAACAGACGCGGCGATCATCTTCCCCGATGAACCACAGCGTCAAGCCCTCTTCCTGGTTGAGGTAAAGGTCCAGCAGCCAGCCGCGGAAGGTCATCAGGGCGC
>DAOOPV010000109.1:0-2445 GCA_035388405.1 Anaerolineaceae bacterium | reverse complement strand
GCGAAACGTTATACTTCCGAAGATTTGTTGGACATGGCCAATGCCGCTGCACCAGCGCGCCGCCCTGATCGCGATTTCAATCGCCTGGGAGGTTTGTCTTTTAACCAAAAACTCTTCAAATTCATCATGGAAGAAGAGCCTTTGGCAGTGTTGGATCGTGGGTTTAAGGGTGACCTGGGCACTGTTTTTGTTACAGGCGCTCGGGCGGAAGAAGGCCGAGTTCAGGACCCCAAAGCCAAGGTTATTCCTCAGGTGACCCTTTCCGTAGAGCATTACAACCGCATTTTCCGCATGATGCAAAAGGGTATCCCCGTAACCTTATCGATGGAACTCAAAGCAAACTACACCAACCCGGATGGGATGGAACACAACATCATCGCCGAGATCCCTGGGACTGACCTCAAGGATGAAGTCGTCATGTTGGGCGCACACTTCGATTCCTGGCACACTGGAACTGGAGCTACTGACAACGGTGCCGGTTCGTCCGTCATGATGGAAGCCGCTCGCATCATCCTGGAAACCATCAAAGAAACCGGCGTCAAGCCGCGCCGCACCATTCGTCTGGCCTTGTGGACGGGTGAAGAACAAGGCCTCCTGGGCTCACGTGGCTATGTCAAAGATCATTTTGCCAACGCCAGCCCCGAAGGCACCATTCAAAGCATCAAAGAGGGCGAACAAAGCAAAATATCGGGCTATTTCAACCTCGACAACGGTACAGGAAAAGTACGTGGGGTCTACCTGCAAGGCAATGCCGCAGTATCTCCAATTTTCCGTGCCTGGTTGGATCCCTTCAAGGATCTAGGTGCGGCTACCCTGACCCTGCAAAACACCGGAGGCACCGACCACTTGGCCTTTGATGCCGCTGGAATCCCCGGATTCCAGTTCATCCAGGAGCCAATTGCTTACTCTACCCGCACCCACCACTCCAACATGGACAACTGGGATCACCTGGTAGAGGATGACCTCAAACAAGCTTCTACCATCATCGCTTCGTTTGTGTTGCATACGGCCATGCGCGACGAAAAATTGCCACGCAAAGCTACGGAATTGAAAGCGGGAAGCAATTAATTTGCATGGATGGAACTTTTTGAAGTGAATCACTATTGATCATCTCTCAAGTGACATTTTAAGCACAAAGGACACCAAGAGGGGCACAAAGTACACCCAAAGTGAGCGTCGTTAACGTCTAACTTGGTGTCCTTTGTGCCCCTCTTGGTGTCCCTTGTGTTAATAAATGTCGCTTAGGGTAATTCGCTTTTATCACCTTATTAAGTTTCAAACAAATGAACACCATTGCCACTATTGCTGTATCTGCCAACGAAATTGACGAAATCGTAAATGGTTTTCAAGACCACAGTCTACCCAGTGAGCGCTGGACCCACCAGGCCCACTTGATTGTCGGCCTCCACTTTGCCTACAATTATCCTTTGGATCAGGCCATTTATTACCTGCGGGCAGGAATCATCACCTACAATGTAGCTACCGGGGGGGAAAACACCCATGAGCGGGGTTACCATGAAACGGTCACTCAACTGTGGGCGCGTTTGTTACAAACATTTGTGCATGAAAAATGCGCAGGGCTTACCCTGGCAGAAGCCTGCAATGCACTATTGGCAAGTAGTTATGCCGAACAGGAGATCATGTTTCGCTTTTATTCCAAAGCCCGCCTATTTTCTACCGAAGCGCGAGCGCTATGGGTAGAACCAGATCTCAAGCCCATTACTTGTTGAGGATTTCAGGTTCGTCAAATATCCAATTCTACCAGTACTGGACAGTGATCAGAATGCTCGGCTTCGTTCATTTGGCGAGCCGAGCGCAGATTGTCGCGTAAATTGTTGCTGACCGATTGGTAATCGATCCGCCAACCCTTGTTGTTTTTGCGGGCACCAGCACGGAAACTCCACCAACTGTATTCCACTTTATCGGGATTCAGGAAGCGGAAGGCATCGGTGAAGCCGCTGTTGAACCATTTGCTCAACCACTCGCGTTCCTCTGGCAAGAACCCGGAAGAGTTTTTATTTCCCCGGGGATCGTGAATGTCACGTTCGGTATGTGCAATGTTATAATCACCAAGGACGATCAACTTCGGGCGTTCTTTTTGCAGTTCATGCGCCCACTTGAAAAAATCCTCCAAAAAGACCATTTTGAATTCCTGGCGCACATCTCCGGTTGTACCGGAAGGAAAATAACAATTGAGAATCGTGAGGTCACCAAAATCACTGCGCAAAATGCGGCCTTCATCGTCGTATTTGGCCATTCCACAGCCCGCAATTACCTGATCAGGCTCGCGCTTGCTGAAAGTCGCCACGCTACTGTAGCCCTTCTTTTGGGCAGAATGCCAATAGGCATGATAACCCAAATCTGCAATGGGGGATAAATCGACCTGCTCAGGGCTGGCTTTGGTTTCCTGCAAGCAGATGATGTCGAATTGGTGTTCGCGCACCC
>DAOOPV010000108.1:0-2569 GCA_035388405.1 Anaerolineaceae bacterium | reverse complement strand
TTAACACAGTTATTCCTTTGAAAGTCAAGTCAAACTTTTTGGGGGCACTGGAGGTGCCCCAAAAAGTTCTTTGAAAAGTTCTAAAATTTTGCGAGATTCAAGTAGCGCAATGGGAAAGAGCCGGAGCCTTGATCTCGCATATGGTGACAAGTTCACCTTGAGACTGGTTCTGCTCTTTCCTTTTTTTATTTTGCCGGGCTGATACCGGCGCATTCTCATCGACAGGTTGAAATCGCCGGGTTTCTTGCTTTTTGGATTTTCGCTGTTCTGGTTTCCTGGTTCTGTTGGCTTGATCGATAGCCGGATCGAAAGCCTTTCCGGATTTGAGCACGCCATAAATGATTCGCATCAACTTGTGCATGCAGATACCAAGAGCCGACATTTTGCTTTTGCCCTTTGCCAGGCTGTACGCATAGAGATCTTTGATAACCGGATTGTGCCTTATGGCCACCATGGCGCACATGAATAAAAGGGCCCTGACCTCACTGCTGCCCTGTTTACTCATGCGCGCTACCCAGGTTTTATCGCCACTCTGCCTTAGAATCGGGTGCAGTCCGAAAAAAGAGGCCATCTTTGCAGCTGATGCAAATCTAAGCCAGGTGCCAATCTCGATGATCAAACCAACTGAAGAAAACTTGCCGATACCTGGGATGGAAGCCAAGAGTTCGACATCGGGCAGAGAGCAGTTTTCGATCAACGATTTTTTGCATATGGCGATAAGTTTCTCTTTATGAATAATCTCTGCGATAACGGTCTTGATCATTTCGCCAGAGACCGGATCTGTAGCGGATGCAACACTCTGCCGGGCCTGATTTAGAATTTTACGGGCCTTGTCTGTGCCAAGATACGGTATTTTAGCAAGTTGGCCAATATTGGCCTGCGCCAGTTCTTTAGCAGTTGGAAATTCACCGAGCAATTGAAGCAGCCACACCGGCCAGGAGCTACGGCAATAGACCATCAGTTCCGTGTTGGATTGATAGACCAAATTATCCAGTTGGTTGAGAAGTTGCGTTTTCTGTTTGTTCAGTAACTTGATCAAGGTCCATTGTTTTCTCAGCGAATAAGTCTCATCGGGCTGATCGAATTGGATGAGCTCCTGATGACTCAGGGTATATTCAGCGATCAAACGTGCCGAAATGGCATCAGTAATCGCCCGGTTCAGTTTGGCTTCATGATGATGGTGGACGCCTTTGGGATTCAATCTGGTTACCTGGATGGCGTAACACCTCTGCAATTTTGTCAAGCAATCAAGCCAATTATTTTCATAGCCCCCGGTGCTTTCTGCCGCGGCCACAACAGTCAGATCCTGGTGTTGTTTGAAAAGTGTGCGGATGAAGTCTCCCAATTTTGCATGGCCATCAGGAGTATCATCCAGTTGAAAATTCTGGACAATGGGCTGCTTCTGCTCATCGATAAGAGCAAAGTCAGCATATCCTTTACTGACATCGATACCGAGAAAATTTTTCATCAAAAACTCCTTTGCAAAAAAGAAAGTCAGGCAACATCGTTCTTGTGAGATGCGGTGACAAGCACCAGGTTATTCCTCGACTTTAACCTGACAGGAGGGAGTAACTGTGTTCCAGGCTCTATGACCTAAGAATCCATCCTCCTCGCCCTGTCAGATTAACAAATAATCCTGACTATTCAAAGGATGTTTTGAACTAATTCATTTCAACTTTCAATATACAAGAATCCGGGATTGAAAGTCGGGTTATTTGTAAAGGCCGAGGGAAAAGACTGGCAGTTAGTTCCTGGCCAAACGGTCGAAATCTCAAGTTTTGCCGTTGGAGAAAGCAAAGAAGGCTTGTTTACCTGGACGCCGGAGGCAAAAGGGACGTATGAAGTCAGAATAATCAGTGATTATGAAGATAAGGTCGCAGAGTCATTGGAAGAAGACAATAATGGGCCAGGCCAAAGTATGCATCAAGTGAATGTGGTCAATCCGCCGATCGATATCGCGGTCACGGCAGGCACTTGGCCGACGGTGGCTGATGTCGGGCAACCGGTCCGTTTTGGAGTCAATGTGAAGAATCAAGGGACCGAGGGAACAGGGAGTTTTGTGGTTGCGCTGAATATTGACGGGAAAGAAGTGGACCGCCAAACCGTGACGAATCTGACGGGAGATCAAAGTCAGAATGTGGAATTGGACTGGGTGATGGAATGCGGGGTGCATTCGGTGGAAATAAGAGCCGATGTGGACGATGCGGTCCCGGAGACCGAAGAAGAGATTAATAATGTGACGCCGAAGAAAGTTATCTGGCATTCGCTGAGCTCAGAATGCGGGAATGAATATCCGGTTGCAGCGTCTGTGTCCAACGAGGAAAATCCGGATACGTGGGAAGGCGGGGTGGTGTATCAAGACAAGAGGAGCGGGAATTATGATATATATTACAAAGATTTTATGACGGGCGAAGAGATTTTGATTGCTGGCGGGATAAAGGACCAGATCAGTCCGAAGATATCTGAAGACGGGAAATTGATCGCCTGGTTGGAGGAAGGGGATCTGTACGGTTCTTACGAACGGGGAGAGATCCGAAGAATAACGACAACGCCGAGGCAAAGTATAATA
>DAOOPV010000107.1:0-3158 GCA_035388405.1 Anaerolineaceae bacterium | reverse complement strand
CCCCCTCCGTTTGAGCTGCCCCAAAATTTGCCCACGAAGCGTAGAAGCTATTCGATCAACTTCCGCCTCCGCATCCAGCACAAGTACGTCTTTATTAAACATGTTTATATATAGTTCCTGGGATTGCTATCAAACCGCAACCGATTCATATACACGCCAATACGGCGTCAGCCTCAGCGGTTTCCAGTACCTGGATCGGTGCAGATAATCCCCGGTGGACTGGGGAGCTTTGCGAAACACCAACAATGCTGGCCGGGGATGTTCAATCAGTGCACTCTCCAAACGGCGAATCGCGTCCAGGGTCAAATCGGACGGAAATGGGTTATTGAAGAAGAATAATTTAGGATGCTTTGGAATGACCCATTTAAAAAAATCACCCTGAATCCAATCTGGCGACAGAGTCTTTCCCGTACTGGCATTGAACTTCAAGACGTTATTCTTTGAAATCTCGACCAGATCAGCACTTAGTTCAACGCCAACCAGCCGTTGAAACGGAAATTCACTTGCCATCAAAACAGCTGCGCCTTTTCCCGACCCGATATCCACAAATGTGTACTTACTCAACTCGACTGGAATCGACCGGATGATTTCACGAAAAAAGTCGTGATTGATCGCGGCATACCCCCATCGGGTTTCATCCAATAAGTCGTCACTCACCGCCACGTCCAACCGCGCAAAGGTTTCAGTCCCATGAATGAGATCGAATCTTGCACTCTGGTCGTGGGTGTAACGCTCCATCCGTCTTAGCACAACATCGATCGGGGCAAACAGTGCCCGCACACCCGGCAGGTTCAGATAACGCAAGCGCGATAGAGCTGCATGAAACCACCCGAAGTGGGCCCTTGCAGTAAATATCCCGCGTAACCGCATCCATTTGTGGCTCAAAAAAACTCCCAAGCACTCAAACACTCAAACAACATATGACCAGAATGGTCGTAACCGCATTTTTATTGTGCCCTACTGGGCAAAGGAGATGTTCTTCACACCCCCAAATTTTTTGCAGGCCGATGCCAATTAATTCACGGAATCAAGCTTCGCCCTGAAAGGGAAGAATGATGGGATCAGTCCTTAAGGCAGCTTTTGCTATCGAAAGCGGGAAATGGCAACGGCAGGAGGCGAAAAGGTCGCGATTGGACTTTGAGATCAGCAATCAATAAACTCTAAGTGAAAGGAACTTTTCAGCTCGATTTGCTCAACATATACGAAAAGACCACTCAATGAATACAAATTTGAACCCACGCCTTTGGAATTACCCAGTTAAAAGCAAGACTGAAGAGAATTACAAGAAGCAAGTCGACGCACTTTTCACTTATTCATATGAGCTTGAATCACTGCCATGGATAGAAAAAGAATATCCCAGCTACTGTGACATGGCCTACGACCTCATTAGACGATCGGATCTCAAAAACAGCACAAAACGGACTTACAGGTCAGCGTTCCTATGGTATCTACATGGAATACCCGTGGCCTTTGCCGACCAACAAGAGGCTATTGGGATGTTGAAGGGGATGAAGTTTGAATCAGCTAAGAATGGGAGGACCTTGAAGGGGGGGACGCGGCAGAGAAATACGATTTCAGAGTCTGACCTGCGTCTCCTGCTAGAAATGCTAAAAGATAAAGCTTCGACTTCTGTTTGGGCACGAAGATTATTGCTTTGGATTCCAGCTGGTTTGGCATGTGGGGCTCGACCGTCAGAATGGCCGTTGGTTGACTGGGAAAATAGTAAAAAAACCCACGTTCGCATCGTCAACAGCAAAGTACATCTTTCCGAACCGGCGTTTATGCGAGACCCGCTTGCAAAGGCACAGGCACAGGCAGATGCAGAACAACACTTGGAAAGGACTTCTTATTATTTTGATCCTGAGGATCGAGTATGGCCAGCCGAGGAAACCTCTGAAGATTTTCGTCTGGTACAGCTGATTGACGGTGAAAGTGAGTCTGTTCAGGCACATTTGGACTCCATTAATTTGTACCTAAAGCAAGCTTTGGGTCATGTGGCGCAAAGGCAATTCGATTTTGAGCATTACCACGAGCAATGTGGATGTGTTTTGCGCAGAGCATGCCTCAAGATTTGGAATGGCAGGAAGAAATTCCATTTGTACACCTTCCGTGGCCAATTTTCGGCTAACCGACGGGCGGGCTTTATGGGGAACAGATAGAACAGCCTACGAATTGGGTCACAGTAACCCAGATAGTCCAAGCCAAGCATTTTATGGCAAGGGCAACCAAGCGCATTCCCGATTTAAAGGGCATCGGCAAACCCAGTTTGAAGTACCCGTGCAGCGGAGCCGAAATCGCGAAAGCGAATAGTCAAACGTGGACTGACCCGTTTCCACGGATGATTAGATCTTCTTCAATGAAGCTGGCGGATTTTCTGGGTTTCGGTGTTGGTAGTCTATTCGTGATGAATCCTTTCGAAGTTAGTGGGTGGCTGAAAATTCAATCCTGAATGCCTGCGTCGCGGGTTGTACCAACTCTCAATCCAGGTGAAGACCACCAGTCGGCAAGGGGTCTTTGTCTTCCAGGTGCGCCGGGCAATCAACTCACACTCCAGGCTGGCAAAGAAACTTTCAGCCATCGCGTTGTGGCAAAACCCCAAGTCCACATAGGCATCGCCCACGGTTCCCATAGAAGGGCGCACACCCATTTCCTTGCAACGGTTGCCAAACGCAATGCTGGTGTATTGGGTTGCCCAGGTCCGAATGGTGAATCACCGACTGAGGCTTGTGGGTCATCAAGGCCATGCTCAGCGCCAGAATCACCAGCTCAGACGTCGTGCGCTCAGCGAACGCCTAGCCCACCACCTTGCGGCTGTATATATTGAAGACCATGGACTGGTACAGGAATCCCGTCTAGGTCGGGATGTAGGTCATATCCGCCACCCTCAGCTGGTTGATGTTAGTGACCGCAAACTCCCGGCTCACCAGATCCGGCGCCGCTCGGTGGCTCAGATCACGCTCTGTGGTAGCGTAGAAACTGCGCCGCCTTCTCACGCCCCTCATCGGCGCCTGACGCATCAGTCTGGCAATACGCTTTCGGGTGGCCAAAATGCCTGCGTCTTGCTGTTCCGCGCGGATGCGTGGCATGCCATACGCTTCATCACTGGCGACTAAAGCTTGGTGGATTCGCGCAGTCAAGATGAGGTTGGCCAGCTAGTG
>DAOOPV010000106.1:0-3240 GCA_035388405.1 Anaerolineaceae bacterium | reverse complement strand
AAAGGATTCCATTATAGCAGGAGCGCTGCTTAACCAACAAAACCGCGCAGTTGCTTTGAAGAAAAAACCTGCAGCCTTAAAAAGAGGTTCCATGGAAGGCAAGGTTACCATGGCTGTCAATTGTGAGGATTTTTCCCGATCCGCATCAGCTGCTGCTGCCAGTAACAATTCCCGCAGGGGACTTTCTGCGCCCAGATCGCCAAAATAATCGAGGACACGAGTAACCGTCACTCCATGATGCTGCAGCGTCCTCGTGACCAGATAATGTGTAGGAGCATCCTCGGGACCGTAGAAAAACCAGGCAAGCTGCTCTGCATAGGGAGCATCCAGGAATCGATGCTGAAAATAAGCCGCATCCCGGCATGTGGTTGGGAAACGTTGTGTAGGAGTTCGTTTAACTATGTCTTCCAACATTTCTGCCGCGGGATGATCCTTGGAAAAAACCCGCTTTGGCTTTCGAACGCGCAGCCAAAGCCTGAATGCGGCTGCAATCGGGCTGAGCCCTATCGCCCCCAACTTGAGCAAAACACCACGCCTGCCCTGGGCAGTACGCACCTGGTTTACATTCAGCGGTCGCAGCGGGCAAAGCCGCACCTGCAGATCCTCGCGTACGCCCCATTGATGCTTGCGATGAATCTTTGCAGCCAGTTCGTTGGGAAAGCCAAGCTTCAGAAGGTTATCCTGCTGGAGTTTCTGGTCAAAGTGAGACTGTAAACCCTGCCCGCGGAACTCCAGCGCGACGATAATATCCACCCACCAGATGGCAGATAGCTCCTTGCCCCCAACGCAAACCTGCGCGGGGATCACGGCGCAATACCCAGCCAGCACCCCATCCACCAGCAACACCCACCGGTTCTCCTGGCCGCCGTGCAACCAGGCGCCATGCTCGCGCAGGAATTCAGCCTTGGAGCTGCCAAAAAATCGCTCCAGAAAGGTTGTCAGTTGAGTTGGGTCGATCTCTGCGGCAGTGAGTAATTGAACTGTCATTTCTTCCTCTTGAGAAGCTGCTGGTATAGCGCCAGCAATCGCGCGGCTGCGTCCTCGCAGCCACAGTTGGATTCTACCCGTTTTCGTCCATTGGCACCCATCTCCTCCCGGTTGGGGTTATTCAGCATTTTTTCCAATGCATAGGCAAAGGCTTTCGTATCTCCAGGCGGGACAAGATAACCTGTCACGCCATCCTGAACCAGATCGGGAATACCGCTGGTGTTGGAAGCTATCACAGGTCTTCCAGCTGCCATGGCTTCAAGCACCGCATTCGGAGATCCCTCAAAGTCAGAAAGCAGGCAGAAAACCTCAAATTTACGTACCAATAGCGGGGCATCATCCCTGAAACCCAGCAGGATGATTTTGTCAGTAAGTCCCTTGTCATGGATCAGTTGCTGGATCAATTGGTAGTAATCGAGTTCATCAGGAATCGGTTGGCCGACGATCACACCGCGAAGGTTTGGGTAGCGATCCGCGATTAGGGAAAAACCCTCGATGAAGATGTGGACATTCTTGTTGCGCCTGATATTCGATACCATGCCAACAAAACGCAAGTTTTCGGATAAAACTGGAGGAAGATCGGATACTCCAGTGTCCGTAGGGATCTCAACACAATTCTCGATCAGAAAAAGCTTGTTGGCAGGATAGCCTTGACCAAGTAATTCTTCGCGAATGCTATTTGCGTTTACCAGTAAATATGGGCAGGTGTGAATCGCGAGTTTTTGGAGGAGCAAAGGCAAAGCCAACAAGGAACGGTTTTGCAGTGAATTTCGCAGCGAGCCCATCCGCAGCCTCACCCCCGCAAACAAACCAGCGATACCAGCATAGGGGTTATCCGGTGCGCTCCAGGAATGAACCACGTCTGGTTTTTCCTGCCTGAGGAAACGCATTAGCCAGATAAGCCTTTTCAGTGGTGAATTCTTTAAAGAAGGCAGAGGCAAAACTTGGATCCCCAGAGCCCGAATGGAATCGGCATAATCGGTAAGTGCGCTCGGATTGAAAACAATCACCAAAGGCTCAGCCGCGTTCAGATCCATATGCTTGAGCAGCAGGTAAAGCTGGCGTTCACTGCCGCCCTTGCCCAGCTCGTTGATCAGGAAAATGACTTTTAAACTTCTATCTGAATTTGGCATGGGAAATATTTGCGATCAAAAGTGCTCGTCAATCTGAAAGTATTTTGCCATGCAGCGGAGAGCGGTGTAGACCGCTGAGTTTGAGCCCCAGGTAGGAGGGGTCCGAAGCATACAAACCCACACGCGGGATCTCGAACTGTGTGACACCTAACTTTAGCGGGTCCACCGCAAACGCCGCCTTGTAACCAGCCTGCTCAACCTGATGGATGGTATTCTTGTCATAATCCCCGGTTGGATACGCAAAGTAATCGACCGGCTTCCCAGTCAGTTCTTCCAGCAGGCGTTTGCTGCCTGAAATTTCGATATTCTGTACTTCAACCGAACACTGTGAAAGAAATGGATGTGAGATGGTGTGGGAAGCAATTGTAATGAGCGGATGTTGCGCGCAAGCCTGTAACTGCTTGACCGTCATGCCGTCAAAAAAGTTGTGGGCAGTTGTGACTGGTACATCATTTTCGTTTTTCCAAACTTGTCCGACCAATCGCCTGGTGGCAGGCAGCCAATCCCGCGGATTGAGCACATGTTGAAGAGTCACAAAAAAGACGGCAGGGGCATCAAACTCCTCAAGAACTGGCAACAACACTTCGAAATTGTTGGCAAATCCATCATCGAAGGTCAACAACACACCCGGATCCTTTGTTTGAAGAAACTGATCGGCTGTCAGAAACGCGAAGTACTGCTTGAGCCAGGAAAGCGTCTGGCGCATCTCCTGTGCGGTGTGATGCGGCTGAACTGAAGCAGGCAAGGCCGGGTCATATGCGGGTGAGACCCCATGCATCACAAGCGCAAAGCGTCCTGATCGTGCAACCCGTTTGATCAGGGCAGGGGTCATGCCAAGCTTCCAAAGAATCTGTCCAATTTGTCCGCGTAGATCAGGCAAGCTCAGCTCCTTCACTGGGTGCAACGGGTTTCTCTTTGAGCGGTCTGCCCCACGCTTCCGACAGGCGCTGACCAATCTCATCCCGCCAGCGTTCAAGTGTGTAGCTTTGCGCTCTCTCCCTCGCAAGCTTTCCCATGGCAGCCATCCTTTCCGGATCGAAGAGCAAATCATTCAGAGCAGCTGCAGTAGAAGCAGCATCCTGTCCACCTAATAGCACTCCTGCTCCGCCCTCAAGCAACC
>DAOOPV010000105.1:0-3485 GCA_035388405.1 Anaerolineaceae bacterium | reverse complement strand
AAAAAGAAGAACAGCAGAAATGCCAAAAAGAAAAGCAGCTGGATGCTAAAGGTGATCAGATTGGAAATCACGATTGAGATCGGGCTGACCAGGCGCGGGAAGTACACCTTGCCGAAAAGATGGGCATTAGAGGTGAAGGTGGTGGAGGTGCTGGTGAGGCAGGTGGAGAAGTATTGCCACAGGACTGTACCGGACATGTAGAAGAGCATTTGGGGAAGGCCATCGGTGGGAAGCTGGGCGATGTTGCCAAAGATGACGGTGAAGACCAACGAGGTGAGCAGGGGCTGGATGATGAACCACAGGGGACCGAGGATGGTCTGTTTGTAGCGCGAGACGAAGTCGCGCCGCACGAACAAACTGATCAGGTCACGGTAATGCCAGACGTCGCGCAATTGCAGATCCCACCACTTCTTCCGAGGGGTGATGATCAGGTCCCAGTCTTCTTCAGTTTTGATCTCTTGTTCGCTCATAGGGGGGTTCTTATTCAATTAACAAATTTTGATGGATCCAGTCGACAGTGCGTTGATCCCAGCGGTAGGTATAGGAAGTACTGTTCAAAGAGGGAATGAAGGCGTAGTCTACCGTCAGCAAATCGAGGGGGATCTGGGCTGCATGGAGGTTACTGAGCTCAAAGTTGCGCAAAAAGCACATACCAAGGCTGGCAATCTGGTCGACAGAGAGGTCAGTCAGAAAAGCTTCGCTGAATTGGTTCAGCAAAGATGGCACCCTGACGAGTGTTGCAGGCTGCATCAGTTTGTTCAGGATGGCTTTCATCACCAGGGTCTGATTACTGACGCGGAAGGCGTCAGAGTAATTGGTGCGGATGCGCATCAGTGCCAGCGCACGTGCGCCGCTCAGGGTCTGCAGTCCCGCCGGGAACGAACCCAGCCCCGGATTGGGGTCCTCGACAGCCTGCGGCAGGTTCACTTCCACCCCACCAATGGCGTCGATGAAGTTGATGACAGTATCAAAATTGACCACGGCATAATGCTGTGGAGTGACGCCGAAGTTATAGCGAATGACCTCTGCCAGCGAATTCGCGCCAATCCCCTCTCCCAGGTAGCCACCCCAACCTGGAGTGCCAAACAGGTACGCCTGGTTGATTTTCATCGGGTTTTCCTCGGTGAAGCGACCCTCTGGCGCTTCCACCAGGAGATCGCGCGGTAATGCTACCATGTTGACCTTCATATCCACAAAGTCCACCCGCACAATGCGGATCACATCCGCCAGACCGTAGGTATACTCCGGGTCACTGTAATCGATGCCAACGAGCAAAACGTTCCAGGCTGCCGCATCCCCGCAGACCGGTTTCTGGCCTGCTTCCAGCGTTGGTTCAACAAAGTCAGGTCGCTTTTCCAGGTTGGAAGGTAACTGACCTGCCGCTGCATCCTCCCCTTCCACCGGACCGACTGCCATGGTAGGCAGGCTCAACGGATCGGAAATAGGTTTTTGCATCGCTGGTCTTATCCAGACCAAATAGAGGAGAGCTAGCAAGAGTGCCAGCCCAAGAATGACATAAAGGAAGATCCTCCAACCGCTGGTGCGTTTCTTCTTCACTGGTGGTTGCTGGTTTACTCCGTCAATAGTAATTGGTTGTGTGTCTTTCATAATTTTCCTATTCAAGTTATTGGCCATATGGCCTTGATTTTCTAATACGGTCTTACCCGGTTATGGGGTTAGAGACTCGCGGATGAAGTCCGGTACCTCCGCATGTGGGACGAGCACCCATCCACCACCAGGGGTGATGTAGGTGTGGAACATCTCAGATGGGATCTCACGAACGTGGATATCTTTCTTGTCAATTTCCTGTGAAAGGCAATAAAAGCTCTGCATATCGCGCAGGGTCAGATCACTTTGGGTCGAGTCGTCCTTAAGCATGGCGAAGATCAGGCTCAGGATCTTTGAGGGGCTCAAGCTGCTCTGAACTTTATCGAGCAAGGCTTTCAACACAACGGTTTGGCGGTCGATGCGCCTGAAGTCGCTGTCAAACTGCCTGATACGCATGAATGCGACTGCGCGCTCACCGTCAAACTGGTTGACCCCAGCCCGGAAGTAATTGTGTGCATCCGATGCGGGAACTTCAAGCGTCACCTCCACGCCGCCAACGGCATCAATGTAACTGGCGATCTCCTCCAGATGCAGCACAAACTGGTGATCGATTTCCACACCAAAATTGTGTGCCAGGTTCTCACCAAGCGATTCGGCGCCATTGCCAGCTCCAAAAAAGTATTCTCCGTAGCCAAAAGTGGCGTTTATGCGTCCTTTTTCGATGCCGTAATCCTCAAAGCCCACGATGGATACAAAAAAATCGCGCGGGATGGCAACCAGGTTGATCTCGGGTTTCGAAAAGTCGATCCTTGCCAGCCGGATGGCATCCGCCTGGGCGTTCTCATCAATGCCAAGGATCAGCAGTGTGAGCGCATCTGACCTGCCGCACAAAGAGGATTGCGAGGAGGGTGTTGTATCTTGCGTTGGACCAGAAATCCTCTCTGACTGCAAACCGGCAGGCGTGAAAAGGATCGGCGCGTCACCCACATCTTCAGCCAGCTCGCTCGGTAGGTCTGCCAGAATGCCCGGTGTTAACACCAAGGTTTCTGATTTTTCGGATGGCACTGTTTTTTGCAGAATGCAACCGCCCGGCAGCAATACCAGTGCCAGGCAAAGGCAAAGGATAATGCGTCGTTTTCGTTGGGTATGGTCGGGTTTACTCGTCAAGTGGCTCAATTATTACCTGGATTAATGCACGCCTCCGCCCTTCCGACATAGTTTTCATCTCGGACAGGGCGTTGCGATATTCGTGTACCCCCATTTTCTACTTTTTTAGCCTTTTTTCACAGGCTTCCGACGCACCTTTTCCATCGGAAGTTCAATGCGCATCATACCACCTTGCATCATTCTTAACAGCACAGATACACGTTCCTTGCCATTAACGCACTTTTCAAAAATGCCTTCCATCTGCCCGATAACGTCATCTTCGACCAACACCGCCTCACCCGCCACGAAACCTGAGCGCCTTTGCTTTTGCTCAAGATTGAGCTCGTGGGTCTGGCGTCGCACCGCTTCGATCAGCTTGGGAGGAATGGAGGCAGGGATGCCGTCAAAATGAACCAGGCCGATTACGCCTCTCATCAAAAAGACCTTGTCAGCGTAGAGCTTTTCCGGTTCTTCGTTGACAAAGAGGTAACCCGGAAAATAAGGTTTGATCGCGTGAGAACGCGGATTGACCGGCTTGACTGCGTAGACTGGCAGGTAATTCGGGATTAGTTTCGCTCTCAGTTGATCGTTGACAACGAATTCCATGTTCGACTTACAGCGCAAAGCGTACCAGTGATCACTGGAACCTGATGGGGTTGATTCGTTGGTCCTGAGGTCTTCCATCTCCCTTTTACCTTACGTGTAATTATAACGTGTCAGCGGGAGATGTGGACCTGCTCGAAGTATGTAACTGACATACATCTTTTCCAATAAATGGTGGTGATTTTTTT
>DAOOPV010000104.1:0-3642 GCA_035388405.1 Anaerolineaceae bacterium | reverse complement strand
CGTAATCACCCTAACCTAACCCCAGCATCGTCTCATATGTATTGAACCCATTCAGACTCTCGCTGCCTATGCTATAATCTTTAGTCTGGTGGGGTGTCTATTTGCCCTGCGATAAAGCTATGGAAACGACCGGAACCTTACCAATTCATCGCCGTGTCAGAGCTTTGCTTGCAGCCGGAGTGTTGGTGGTCCTGGTGCTCATGATCAATGCCTGCGGCTCCGGTGGGGGCAGACCGCCAGAAGCGTCAAGTGACCAGACTGTTACTCCCTGGTCATCCGCCACACCCACCGCAACCCCGAAGCCCAGCGCAACCTCCACCCCGGATATCTGGCCGACCTTCGCGCCGCCCAGCAGACCTGCTTCCACCGCCATCCCTCCCGCTGCCCCCCGGCTGGAGTTGGATGAGGATGTGAAGATCTGGCTGCTTTTGGGCACCGAAGCCGAAAAGCCTTTCAGAGGTCGCACGGATGCCATCCATCTGCTGCTGATCAACGAGCGGCTTTCCAAGGCGAGCGTCATATCCATCCCGGGCAACTTGTTTTTGTACCTACCCGGGCAGACGATGCAGCGGCTCAACACGGCTTACGCCCTCGGCGGCATGGAACTTGTGCGCGATACGCTTGCGTACAACTTTGGCATCCGCCCAGATAAATTCGTCCTGGTCCATCCAACCGAGTTCAAATGGTTGGTGAATGACCTGGGCAATCTGGATGTGAGCGTGCTCTTGCCGATCCGCGACGCGTGCGGAGGGGTGCCGGCTGGCACCCACAGTATGAATGGCGACAAGGTTTATTGTTATGTGTCATATTTTGACGGCGATGAGGTCTATCGTACCCGCCGCCAGCAGCAGGTTTTGCAGTTGCTCTTTAATAAATTAGTTCAAAATGGCAGATTAGCTCGGTTGCCGGTTTTGTATGCTTCCTACCAGGATCACTTGGAGACCGACATCTCCCTGGTGGATCTCCTGCTGCGTGTTCCCCTGGCACTGCGCCTTGGGGATCCGGACAGGGTGAGCTACTTCGTCTTAGGATGGGAGCAGCTGCAGCAGTGGGAGTTGCCTGATAACACGAAAACCCAAGTCTTGCTTCCGCGTGAAGAGGAAGTGGCAAAGGTTTTTGATCAGGCAGTGGCTGCGATCAGCGCACCCTCTCCCCTCGGGGAGATTGTGCTGACTTACGAAGCCCAGGTGACCATTGCGGTTGCGCTCACGCAAACCGCGCAGGCAACGCCGTATGCGACAATATGGCCGACGAATACGCCAGTATGGACCAACACACCGCAGCCGACTCAGAGCGGTCAACCGACCGTGACGGGCACACCGACACCGGTTGGTCAGCCCACAGCGACGCGCACACCGACACAACCTGGTCAGCCGACAGCGACGCGCACATCAACAGCGACCATCACGCCAACCGGCGCTGCGACGCCCCAGCCAACCGCCACGCAATCAGGTCCTTACCCGATACCGACTGCTACGCAATCCGAACCTTATCCGGTACCGACGGCAGTTTTCTTTACACCAACACCGTACCCATAAGGTATTAGGGAGAAAATGTTTAAACAGATCAAACAACAGCACATAGCCTCACTCCTCAGAGTCCTGATGGTGTGTGGTCTTCTGCTGGGTCTGCTTGGACCTGCTCCTGCAAAATCGATTTCATTACCTTCTGCTGGTGTACACCGCTTTGTGACCATTGAAGTCGATTACACCATCTACGAGTGGTGGCTGCTTTCCTGGAAAACCTCGGAAATTGTTTGCCAGATTTACACCGAGCACGATTCCTGGCCAGATAACTCTGAAGTGCTCTATTACTGCGGGGCAACTATTCAAAAACAATGGACGAGTACCAGTGCCTGCGACGAGAACATGACCAACCCCCAGGACTGCAAAGGCTTGTATCTTTACAGAGCAAGTGAGACGCCTTCCAAACGTATGGTTGAGATCAGCCTGCCTTCACCGGAAGTTTTTGTTTCCATTACTAATTGCAACCAGGAGCCTGGGCAAGCCAACTGTACCACGCTGCCCTATTTACGCTTGCAAGCGGTGGAGCCGCTCCCTAATGAACAGATCATCCAGATCCTCGGCACCGTTAACGGTGCTGGTTTTAGCTGTCCCGGCAGCGCTTGCGACTTGCCGCTGAGTCCGACGGGCATGGAAGGTGTGCAGGTTGAATTCTGGGCAGAGTCGAGCTATGGCGACTCCAGCCAACGCTACAAAGCGCAGGTACGCGTGATCCCCTGGGGTGATTTTGCCAATCCCGACCAACCCGCCACCGACAAACCCAGTTATTACGTGGACGTGCTCAGTTCCCAGTGGTTGGGCGAAGGTCAGTCCACCTGTTCCGAAATTTGGCAGTCCTTCTTGCCGGTGGATGGTCCTCCATCCTGGCTCCGGACGCCCGAACTAGCGGAGGAATTGGTGTCGACCAATGAGTATTTCCTCCTGGCAGGGATGCTCATCCAGCAGGGGCTGGTGGATGCCAGTTCTAGTCCCTCAGGCGGGCTTGAAGCAAATGGCGCCGCGAACGTTTGGGGCATGGAGATCGCCCAACCAGTGGTGGACGACTGGCAAAATCAATTTGACGCAGAAATTATTCGTGTTGCGGACGATACGGGCGTTCCTGCACAGTTGATGAAAAACATCTTCAGCCGCGAGAGCCAATTTTGGCCTGGAATCTACGAAAAAGTCCGCGAGGCAGGGCTTGGTCACTTGAGTGATATTGGCGCGGACGCAGTGTTGCTCTGGAATCCAGCTTTCTACAGCCAATTCTGCCCGCTGATCCTAACGGATGAGACCTGCCAGCGTGGGTTTGGTAACCTCGATCCTGCTCAGCAGGAAATGCTGCGCGGAGCGCTCGTCCAGAAGGTCAACGCCGCCTGTCCGGATTGCCCGGTGGGGATTGACCTGACCCAGGCGAATTTTAGCATCAGCATTTTTGCCCGCAGCATTCTGGCTAATTGTGAGCAGGTGCGCCAGATCATTTTTAACACAACTGGTCGCCAACCCGGTCAGGTTGCAAAGTATGAGGACCTTTGGAAATTTACTTTGCTGAATTACAACGCTGGTCCGGGCTGCCTGGGCAACGCCTTACAGCGTACCATCAACAATGGCAATACACTTACCTGGGAAAATGTCTCATTCAATTTACAAGAAGCCTGCCGCCCTGGGATCGAGTACGTTGATGACGTTTCAGGCATGCCACTACCAGAAGAGGGTGGCATTGGTGAACTGTTGAGCACACCCGAACCAGGCACTTACTTGCCCACCCCTACAATTTCACCGACCCCGCGCCCGATCATCCTGACCCCCACGCCCGGGCCTACCTCAACTCCTGGACCAACCTCTACTCCTGGACCGACCGCCACACTCAGCCCTACCGCCACTTCTGGAGCTACCGCGTATCCCGGACCAACTGTTACCACCGGACCAACCCTAACCGGCACTCCTTATCCATAATCCTGATTACAATAGGGGTTAGGCTTTTCCTGAACGTAGCTCCTCGAGCTGTGTCTCAAGTTCAGCTCTCTTCTCGACACCGGCTTGCTCCACTTCGTAGCGCACATTCTGAACGTAGTCGCAGATCTTTGCTTTTAATTCTTCACCCGAGTAAGGCGCATACAGGCGGGCTAAAGTGCTGCCT
>DAOOPV010000103.1:0-3805 GCA_035388405.1 Anaerolineaceae bacterium | reverse complement strand
TATCGAAAACATAGGTCGGGAAGCGGTGCGAGACCAGAGCTCCATCACCGTCCGGACCCACCAGAGCAATCGCGCCTTCCCAGGCGAAGGTGATGTTGACGATCAGGTCATCCTTGCGGGCCTGGAATAGATGGGTCAACGCAATGGTTTCCGGGTCATCCACGACTGAAGTAAATGTACCCTTGCCGTGGCTGCGGATCCCGAGCCGCAAATAAGCCCCGGCAGGTTTCACGACCTTGCGGAATTTAGGGTGGAGGAAGGTGCCCAGCTTCACCTGCTCCCATTCATCCTGGAAGCCGAAGAAACGGATTTGTCCGGATAATAGTTGTGAGACTAATTTGGCTTTCTGCCTCTGCTTCGCCTCGATCAACCGCTGAACACGCTCGATGGCGCGGTCCCAGGTGGAGAGGATTCTTGCGATTTTATATTGCTCTTCTAGTGGGGGAACCGGAATTGCGGCGTTATTGATCACTGATAATGTCAACCCATAACGTGTAACACCATTCGCTTTTGTAACGAATTGATTGTGAACTCGATCATGCTGCAATGTTTTCGCAAGAAAAAAACTATCCATGCGTTCTTTGTCAGGTCGCAATATTGCCAGATGATAACCGCAGATCAGATTTTGTATTTCATTGGCCACAACTGCCGCACTGGCAATATCTGCAGCAGTCTCAGAATCCTTAGTTATAAGAACATCACCGCGTCGAAGTGAGAACTTGTTGATTTCCGCTTCAGACGCTGAACCACGCATGAATTCCAAATTGCTTGTAATGTACTCATTCTGATAAACATCCAGGTAGTTACAAAGAAATACAGGAGTCTCATTCCCTTCGAACTTTTTATCTACATTGCTTACAATTACTTGAGCAATATTGGAAAGCTTGGATAAATCCCAATCCCCAGGGATTCTTCCAATTTCTGTTTCAATGAGATCATTTGAATGCTGTCTACATTTCGACATTCGAATTTTCCCCCTCGTTGCCCTTGTTTTTACCCTTTAGTTTTCTTACCACCTGCTCAAAATCCTCATCCGGTTGATCAGCTTCCCGTTCCAGGCGGGCAGTATTGTACTTTTCATATTCCGTAAGCGCCAATGTCTTGGCCACCTCAGCCGATACCCGGCCGGCATCGCGAATTGTTTCATAATCTCTTCCAACCTGTAAGAATCGCTTACAAGTTGAGATTTGTTGAAGGTTCGGAATAATATCTGTTATACTTAATGTCATCAGAGTGATCCTTCTTTCGATTGCGGTTCTGTAAAGCAGCTTGACAAATTTCTATAAATGGCTATAATAACAAGTGGAGGCTTTCAACGCCCAGCGTTGCATTGCCTTTTTTATTTAATGGTCAATTAAAGCGATACTCCAGATATCAACAGGTTCTCGACGGATACTTGGCACGACTCTCTTGCTGAGTACCCGCATATTACACAGTGCAGATACTAAAGGTTGTAACTCAGTGCGAGCTGGTTTTGACATGCCTTTGATTCTGAATCCCCACGAGAGAATATAAGCAGCCAAATCAACGATTTGGACCCCCATGGTCAAATCACTATGAACAAAGAACGGCTCAGGAATAATCAAGCTCGATCGCTCCTGGCCTTTTCGGGTATTGATGAAATATTCGGTCATTTGCCCAAGCAATAGATGGCTTTTGACCTTATCCAATTCATCAAAAACGATCATCCCCATCTCATTTGTCCCAGAGTCCTCAAGAGAATAGAAAAACCGTTCAAACAGGTAGCTGTAGTCTTTGCGAAGAAAAGGCAATCCAGACACATCTCCTAACTCTGGCTGTGCAACGACTGCGTCATAGTCAATGATGCTGGCAAAGATTCGTCCGCCGGCATCTAGACATGCCTGAATAGCCTGGGTTGCATATAATATTTTTGCTTGAGACAAGGCTGTTAGTTGCAGTCTAGTCACATGTTCACCATTTGCCAGGCATTGTTGGGCTAAGGATGGCAATTCATCGGCATTTATCGGAGGCATTTGGCTTGCGAGACGAAAAGTTTTCGCCTTAAGCAGCTTTTTTGCTTTTAATTCAATCTTGTTTGTTGCATAAAAATCACCAAACAGGCGTCTTTCTATTGCCTTGACCTCTTGAATCAGATTCCAAAGATTGCGGTCTTTAACCGCAATTCCCGCGAGCACCTCGTAAGGCGATTCTTGGTGATCATTGCCGCTTTCATCAACAAACAAGAAAACTGTCATAAGCTACTCCTTTAAGCCTAGTTCGAACAAATGCTTCTTCATTTCAGCCTGCACCTGAATCAGTTCCGCTTCGATTTCTTCGATTTCCTTCTGCACGGCGGGGATATCGACTTCTTCTTCCTCTTCAAACGTATCCACGTAACGCGGGATGTTCAGGTTGTGATCCGCGGCTTGAATATCCGCCAGGGTTGCCAGTGCGGAGTATTTCTCAATCGGTTGAAAATCCAGGTAAGTCTGGAAGATGCGGTTGATGTCTTCCTCGCGCAGAACGTTTTGATTGGTGCCACTTTCAAAGTCGCTCGAAGCGTCAATAAACAGGATGTGCCGGTCGCGTTCAGTTTGCGCTTCAGCCCAGGGTTTGCGCGCCTTGTTGAATACCAGAATAGCGGCGGGGATAGGCGTGCCAAAGAATAGTTTCTCTGGCAGCCCGATGACGGCTTCCAGGATATTTTCGTCGATGAACTGCTTGCGAATGATGCCTTCCGCCGCACCACGGAAGAGCACGCCGTGCGGAACAATGACCCCTATGCGGCCTTCGCTTTCCAGTGCAATCTCCACCATGTGACTGATGAAGGCATAGTCGCCTTTGCTTGCCGGCGGCAGTCCGCGATGGAAGCGGTTGTAAGGATCGTTAGCGGCAAACTCAGCCCCCCATTTTTTCAGGGAGAAAGGTGGATTGGCAACCACAACGTTGAAGCGCATCAGCTCATCATGGTCGAGCAAGCGCGGGTTGGAAATCGTGTCGCACCACTCAATTTGTGCGCCGTCCATATCGTGCAAAAACATATTCATCCGGCACAGCGCCCAGGTCGAGCCGTTGGATTCCTGGCCGCCGAGGAAATAATTCTGGCTGCCGGTTTCCCTGGCAACACGAATCAACAAAGAACCCGATCCGCAAGCCGGGTCGCAAATGCGGTCGCCCGGTTTAGGCTGCACCAGCTTTGCCAGCAGAATGGATACTTCTGGCGGTGTGTAGAATTCACCGGCCTTTTTGCCGGCACCCGCTGCGAATTGACCGATCAGGTATTCATAAACATCCCCGATGACATCGCGATTGCCGATAACAGAGGGACGTAAGTCCAAACGGGGATCGGCGAAATCTTCCAGCAAATTCTTTAGCCGACGGTTGCGGTCTTTGGTTTGTCCAAGTGCGCCTTCGCTGTTAAAGTCGATGTTCCGAAAAACCCCTTCCAGTTTCGATTTGTTGGCATCCTCAATTTTTTCCAGGGCGATGTTGATAATTTCACCGACATTCGCCGCGTCACGCCGTTCGTAAAGATAATCAAATGTGCCTTCGTCGGGCATCACAAAGCGTTCCCGCTTCATAGCACGCTCCACACGGACCATATCGCCGTTGTAACGCTGAGTATAGTCCGCGAGGATATCCTTTCGTAAATCACTCAGGTATTTCACAAACAGCATGGTCAGGATATAGTTCTTATATTCTGAGGGATCCACAGCGCCGCGGAAGGTGTCGCAAGCTGCCCAAACAATTTGTCCAATTTCATTCTTACTCGCATGTGAGTTTGCCATATCTCTTCTTCTCCTATTCGATAATTGCATTCAGACAGACGGTTTGGATCAAAACC
>DAOOPV010000102.1:0-4203 GCA_035388405.1 Anaerolineaceae bacterium | reverse complement strand
CTACCGCTATCGAATCTGCCCCAAACAACGTGTACCCACAACCGAGATCCAAAACCACGCGAACCAAAATATGGTTTTTAATAACCTTGTTTCGGTAGTTTTTGCCTTCTGGGATGAAATAAACCTTCTGAATATAGTGCTTAAATCGCAGGATTTCTACGAAGTTACTCGTTGAGCCCGACGTATTACTACAATAGTCTCGACATGCGCGGTTTGGGGGAACATGTCGAAGGCGTGCACGCTTTGCAGGCTGTAGCCAGCCTCATTGAAATGTTTCAGGTCGCGTGCGAGGGTGCTGGGGTCGCAGCTGATGTAAATAATCTGCTGCGGGGCGAGGTCGACCAGAGCCTGGCGGGCACGCGCGTTAAGACCTGCGCGGGGAGGATCGAGTACGACGAGGTCGATCGGTTTGATCTGCTTCACGAGCTCGGGCAGGATCACTTCAACCGCCCCTTCGTAGAGGCTGATGTGTTCAAACTCGTCCAGGTTGCCAGTAAAATCAAAACAGGCTGATGGAGCGCTTTCGATGGCGGTCAGTTGGCTGGCGTGGGGGGCAAGAAAACGCGTGAAAAGGCCGACTCCGCTGTAAAGTTCAAGGATTTCAAGTTTCTCCTGACCTTCAACAAGCGAGAGAACATGCCCAACCATCTCCTCCGCCACAGGCAGGTTCACCTGGAAGAAGGATTCGGGCGAGACTAGGAATTCCTTCCCCAAAACGCGATAAACCAATGCGTCATTGCCGCCCAAGTTCAGGCTGCGTCCGTCCGGGCTGAGATAAGTGGAAGAAACTGGCAGCTCGATCGAGAGTTCGGGCGGCTCATCGCTTTCACCTTCAAACACCAGCATAATCTCGCCATCGCCATCCATGCGCATAGCAAGACGATTTATGCCGGATTCTGATTCGAGTTCGATTTGCGAGAGGAGCTCGTTCATTTCATCGGGGATCAGGAGGCATTTTTCGATCGGCAGCACTTCGTCGGACGACGCACATATAAATCCAAGGTGGATAGTGGCATCTGCGTTCTCAGAGCGGGTGGGATGGAACTGGACCTGGTTGCGGTAGCCAAGGGGGGTGGGGCTGGGGGTGATCTGAATTTCAGGAAGGTTGGTAAGCTTGCCAATCCGCTCCAGTTGATCTCTGACCAGGTCTCTTTTTAGCTCAATTTGCTGTGTATATCCCAAGTGTTGGTAGTGACAGCCGCCACAGATAGAGAAGTAAGGGCAGGGAGGAGTGATCCGATCGGCGGACACCTCGAGTAATCTAACCATCCGTCCGCGGGCAAAGCGTTCTTTCTGACCAGTGATCGCGATTTCCGCTATTTCTAGGGGGAGCACGAATGGCACGAAAATCGCGCGTCCATCCGCCAGGCGTCCCAAACAATCGCCGCCATAGACCATTTTCTCAAATTTGACCTGCTGAAGATCTTCCATGTTCTACTCTCCGATCCGATTCATCTTGATTCTACCTTAGCAACAGAATCATGGATTGATGCTTTAAGTTGGTGCAAAACGCGATGTTTGATTTGAAAATGTTGTTACAGTCGAGGTGGGGAATTGGCCTGACTATTCCTTGACATGGTCCACCTCCACCGTCAAGGTCGACGCGTGAATCGACCGTACAAGGGAAACTTACCACCTAACCTGCTCTTGTCGGCGGGTTGAGGGCACTATAAATTTGTCCACCAAATCTTGCGCGGTGCCCTCAATACCCTGCTTTGCGGGCACTTTGCCTCGCCCTACGAAAAAATGTCACCGATATGAGACGCTCTGCCTTCAATCCGTCATAGCAAGTACTGCAAAACCAACTGTCAAGTTTGGCTTGCGAAATCCACCTGCCTCGTGTATAATGCTTCCTCTATGGGCGGTTAGCTCAGTTGGTTAGAGCGTTGCGTTGACATCGCAAAGGTCGTAGGTTCGAGTCCTATACCACCCACACAAAAGCGGCTGAAAATCAGCCGCTTTTGCGTTTCTAATAGCCAGGTTTCTCCCCTAAGACCGGGCAAGTCCAATCAACTAAATCTTCTCGTCAATCTCGCGCAAGGCAAGCTGGATGAATTCTTCCACGCTCATGGCTGGCAGGCTTTCGCCACTGCGCCGGCGCAAGGCCACCTGACCTTCTTCCATTTCGCGGTCGCCGATCACGAGCATGTAAGGCACTTTTAGCTTCTGCGCGTTGCGGATCTTGGCGTTCATGCGGTCCGAGCCATCATCCACGCTCAGGCGCAGGCCGGCTTTCTTCAAGCGGGCAGCCACCTCGTGCGCATAGTCGTTGTGGCGGTCGGCAATCGGGATCAGGGTGACCTGTTTCGGCGACAGCCATACCGGGAACGCGCCGGCGTAGTGCTCGATCAGCACGCCAAAGAAGCGTTCCATCGAACCCAACAGGGCGCGGTGCACCATGTAGGGGCGGTGTTCCTTGCCGTCTTCGCCGATGTAGCTCAGGTCGAAGCGTTCGGGCTCGTTGAAGTCAAACTGGATGGTTGAGAGCTGCCATTCCCGCCCGAGGGCATCCTTGACTTTGAGGTCGATCTTGGGGCCATAGAAAGCGCCGCCGCCGGCATCCACCTCGTAGGGGACACCCATGCGCTTCAGCGTTTCTTCCAGGGCAATTTCAGCGTCGTGCCACATCTGGTCGTCGCCGACGCTCTTTTCGGGCTTGGTACTCAGATACGCCTGGAAATCCTTGAAACCAAACGCGCGCAGCATGTTCATGCTGAAATTGAGCGTGAAGTCGATTTCTTCGGGCATCTGGTCCGGGCGGCAGAAGTGGTGGGCGTCATCCTGGGTGAAGCCGCGCACGCGCATCAGGCCGTGCAGCACGCCCGAGCGCTCGTAGCGATAGACCGTGCCCTTTTCTGCAAATCGCAGAGGCAAATCGCGATAGGATCGCAACTGGCTCTTGTAGATGTGCAGGTGGAAGGGGCAGTTCATCGGCTTGATGTAGTATTCCTGCTCCTCGATCTGGATCGGGGAATACATGTTTTCTTTGTAGAAGCCCAAGTGACCGCTCGTCTCCCACAGGCTGGCTTTGCCGATGTGGGGCGTGTAGACCAGGTCGTAGCCGTTGGAGATATGCTGGTCGTCCCAGTAGCGCTCCACCTGGTGGCGGATCATGCCGCCGTTGGGGTGCCAGAGGATCAGACCCTGACCGACCTCGTCATTGGAGCTGTAGAGGTCAAGTTCCTTGCCGAGCTTGCGATGGTCGCGTTTTTTGGCTTCTTCGAGCTTCCAGAGGTAATCCTTGAGCTGATCTTTGCTCTCCCAGGCGGTGCCGTAGATGCGCTGGAGCATGGGGCGTTTTTCGTCGCCGCGCCAGTAGGCGCCCGCGACATTCAGCAATTTGATCCCGAAAGGATTGATCTGCGCGGTTGATTCCACGTGGGGTCCGCGGCACAGGTCCACAAACTTGCCGGATTGGTAAGTTGAGATGATCTGTTTTTCTTCGGTGGGGTTACCGTCATCATCCAGACCGCCGTTTTCCAAACCATCGATCAATTCCAGCTTGTAGGGTTGGTCTTTGAAAATCTGGCGGGCTTCGTCGGCGTTGACTTCCCGGTAGACAAAGTTTTCCTTCGCCTTGATCAGGTCTCTCATGCGGTTTTCGATGACTTCCAGGTCCTCAGGGGTGAGGGTCCGGGGCAAATCAAAGTCGTAGTAGAAACCGTCTTCAATGGCAGGACCGATGGCGATCTGCGCATCGGGGAACATCTCCAGGACCGCTTCAGCCATGATGTGGGCGGTGGAGTGGCGGATCCGATAAAGTTCTGACTTTAAGTAATCCTCATTATTGTGTGACATTTCTTCCTCCTTGCCGGTTGTTGTATGAGATTTTGCCGGGGTCCTTTGGTACAGCCGGACTTAAAACAAAAAGACCCTCGCTCTGGGGCGAGAGGTCTCTCACGCGGTTCCACCCAGATTGCTCCTTGCGGAGCATCTCAAAATGCCGATAACGGGGCTTCCGTTCGTCTTAGTAGGCGTGTGCTGTTCAGACTCAAGCTGGCAGGGGGTTTTTGGCGGTTCCAACCGGGCAGGTTCACACTCTCCCTGCTTCACTGACGGTCGAGAACGGCTTACTCGTCCTGCGTCATCGCGACTAATTGAAAAGTATAACACCAGCGCGTATGAACGCAAGGGTCTGGGGGTGGACAATGTAAGAGCAACATGATAATGTCCTAAAGTAGCAAAATAGAAATGTCCTAATTA
>DAOOPV010000101.1:0-4448 GCA_035388405.1 Anaerolineaceae bacterium | reverse complement strand
CCATTTCCTGCTTTCCTTTTCTTACTCATTGTCCAAGATGTATGGTAATCCTACACGGAGGAAGTACAGGGAGGAAGGGATGACCGTTTTGGTTGAAACCGCCTGAGTTGTGGACACCGCCGATGCTTGCTTGGGGTTAGAGAAAAAATGAGATGTTTGTGTAGGTCAGGTTCCGCAGTTGAACCTGACGAGATGAGCGCTTGCAAAATCAAAAAAGAACCATGCTAAGGTTCGTGATATCAGGTTGAAAATCGCAACCTGACCTACGCGAATGCTTGCTTGGGGTTAGAGAAAAAATGAGATGTTTGTGTAGGTCAGGTTCCGTAGCACCTGCCCTGGGGTTCTCGTCTCCAGGGTTGAACCTGACGAGATAAGTGCTTGCAAAAACAAAAAAGAATCGTGCTGAGGTTCGTGGTGTCAGGTTGAAAATCGCAACCTGACCTACGGTGATGCTTGCTTGGGGTTAGAGAAAAAATGAGATGTTTGTGTAGGTCAGGTTCCGTAGCACCTGCCCTGGGGTTCTCGTCTCCAGGGTTGAACCTGACGAGATAAGTGCTTGCAAAAACAAAAAAGAACCATTCTGAGATTCGTGATGTCAGGTTGAAAATCGCAACCTGACCTACGCCGATGCTCGCATGGAGGGTTTTTGATCTCTTTCGTGCCGGATTGAGAAGCGCAACACCCATAGGGCACGATGTCCGGCCAACGAAAAGATCAAGATTTTTCCTGTCCTACTTTGCATTACAATTTATTCATGCGCCGACGCTTTGGTATTGTGTTACTCATGGTCATGGGGATGATTTCCGCCTGTGTGCCGCCGACGCCGACGCCGACGGAGCTTCCTCCCACCCCCAACCTGGATCAATTGATGCAAACCTCGGTCTTTGAGGTTACGCGAGCCGCTGTGCTTACCCAAGCCGCCCAACCCAGCGCGACCTTTACCCCGCTGCCAACTGCCACCAACACTCTGATCCCAACCGTGATCGCCACGATCGTCCGCACACCAACCGAAGCTGCCACCGCCACTTCCGAAGCCGCCTGCAATCGGGCTGGGATGGGCACGCCCTTCGACCTCACCGTTCCGGATGGGACGCAAATCCCTGCCGGTGAGACCTTTACGAAAACCTGGCGGCTGGTTAATTCGGGCTCCTGCAAATGGAGCCGCCTTTATAAGCTGGTGTTCTACTCCCAAAACCCTCTTGGTGCCACATACGAGCATTACCTGCCCGGAGAGGTCCTGCCAGGGTATGCTGTGGACCTAAGTATTGAGTTCACCGCTCCACTTCAGCTTGGCACCTACCTCAGTAATTGGATGCTGCAAGCTCCGGATGGAACGCTCTTTGGGCTCGGGATGAACGCGGATACGCCTTTTTACGTCTCGATTGTGGTTGTTGAAGCATCCACTGCCACTCCTTCGCCCAGTCCGACGCCCTGACCGAAACCCAAGAACTCAGCCAAATGCTGCTTTTTAAGATAAGATTAGGCATCAAATTAACCGGAGTAAGTGATGCCAGAAACAAATCCTTTTGACCCTCAGGATATGAATGCCGCAATCGAAGCGCTAGGCGCCAACCTTAAATCAGGCTGGCAGCTTGGATTGCAGATGGAGGTTCCTAAGGTTGATACTCTGCGGCAGATAGTGATCTGCGGTATGGGCGGGTCGGCAATTGGTGGGGATTTCACCACGGCTTACCTGGCAGACCAATTATCTATCCCAACGACAGCGCACCGCAATTACGGACTGCCTGGATGGGCACGCGGTCCTGAAACGCTGGTGATCTGCTCCTCGCACTCCGGCAATACGGAAGAGACGTTGAGTTCCTTCGAAGAAGCCCTTCAGCACGGATGCACTCTGATGAGCATCTGCACCGGCGGCAAGCTGGCTGAGCTTTCAAAGGAAAGCGGAAAAACGTGCTGGAAGTTCGATCATATCGGGCAACCTCGCACAGCCATCGGCTGGACGGTGGGGCTGCTGCTAGCGCTCTTTTTCCGTTTGGGTCTGATCGATGACCAGTCTTTGGCAGTTGAGGATGCGGCGTCAATCCTCGCGGAAGGCAATACCAAGCTGGGGAAGGATAGTCCTGTTGCAAGCAACCCCGCCAAACGCCTGGCAGGGCAATTGCTGGGCAGGAATATCGTCATTTATGGATCCGGTGAAATGGATGTGATTGCCAGGCGCTGGAAGTCGGAGATCAATGAACTCGCCAAAGCCTGGGCAGCCTTTGAGGCGATCCCGGAGATGAATCATAACGCTCTGGCCGGGCTGTGCCATCCCGAAAGCCTGTATGAACACACCTCAGCGATCTTTTTACGTTCTGATTTCGATCATGAACGCAACCAAAAGCGCATTGAGCTCAGCCAGCAGTTTTTCCTGGAGGCGGGCGTAGCGGTGGATAGCGTTCGAGCGCGTGGCGAGGGCAAGCTGGCGCAGATGTTCAGCCTGCTGCAGTTCGGCGATTTTGTTTCGTACTACCTGGCGCTGGCTTATGGTGAGGATCCAACACCGATCGAAGCGCTGAACGAGCTGAAGAGACTTTTGGCAGATTAGCAACTCAAAAGTCAGCATCATTCGAGGCAGCATCTTAGACTCAGGTGGTCAAGGTCAGTGAGTAGTGATTTGGATTTCAATAATGTGATGGAAACTGACCGATTGATCTTGCGCAGGTTTTCTGAAAACGATCTGATGGATCTTTTCGAGTATCTTTCTGACTCGGAGGTTGTCAAGTTTGAGCCTTACCGCCCGATGATTTGGGAAGAGGTTCGAGAAGAACTTGATCGGCGAATCGCATCAGACGAGATGGTTGCGGTCGAGCTGAAATCCAGTGGCAAGGTGATCGGCAATGTCTATCTTGGAAAGAGAGAGAACAACGCGCTTGAGATTGGCTTCGTTTTCAATAAAGGCTATTGGAACCAGGGATTTGCAGGGGAGAGTTGTAAAGCATTAATCTGTGAAGCATTTTCAAACGGCGTAACAAGGATCTATGCTGAATGCGATCCTGAAAACCAGAGCTCCTGGAAATTGTTGGAAAGGTTGGGCTTCAGCCGGACTGCTCACCTGGAGAAGAACGTCTATTTTTGGAAAGACGATCAGGGTCAGCCGATTTGGAAAGACACTTACATCTATTCTTTGGAAAGAATTTAGCGCGATCTTGTCCGCTTGAACGTGGAAAATGATGCAGGACACACCCCTGGCATTTGGTAAGGTGCCCAGGTAAGCTTCCGCCATGCCGCCAATGGCAGCGGCGCGATCGGAAAAACTGAAGGCTAGCCTCAGCGACATCCTTCCGCCGTTGGAGAGCCCGCTGACGTTGACGCGCCATTCTCAGGGGTTTGTGTTAAAACTTCAGAGTTGTCCAGCATCTTGGCAATACCCACATTGCTCGTATTAGGGGGCAAAAATATGTCGGAAAACCTTGTTGTTCCTTTGCAGTAATTGGGAAGAATTGGCATTAAAACAGTTCCACAACTACTATTCGAACCGAATAATTGAATCGTCCCGACAAACTCTTGCCAACGCAAAGGTTTGCTAACGTTTTCCAATTTTCTTAAACTGCACTGAATCTAGCCTCCCCTATAATTTATTTAGAGAAATTTCCACCATCTTTATCAAAAAAACAGCAAAAATGTAACTCGCAGTTCAGGAAGAGGAGAAAGCTTTGTGAAACGAAGTAAAACCCACCGGTACATCATAAGATGTAATCCCGATTAGTTGTCGAAGAAGGAAGGAAACTCACGTGACAATAAGAGGACGATTTTCAATCTTTTGCCTGGCTTTAGGAATGATTCTTCTTGTGATCGGCTTCCAGGCAGTCCACGCTTCTACGATCACCGCTTCCAAGATTGATTGGCAAGAATCCGTGAATAAAGATGAAAAGCTGCACCAAAGCACGTACCCGACGATGATTAGCGTCATCAGTGATCGCAATGGCGGCCTAGAAGTAGCGAAATAGGTGCACATAAACCTGGATCGACACCTTTGCCAACCCATGTCTATTAAAAAATGTTGGACTTATAAGGAGAAAATCATGAAACAGAGCAGGTTTTTGAATATCTTATTGCTAATAGTAATCCTGTCTTCTATGATGGGAAGCAATACCGGTGAGGTGAGGGCAGACGCTGCCGTGCCATTGATTGGCACCAAGCCGGACGAACCCGTAAAGATAAACCAGGCTGATAGTGAGGCCAATGCTGCTCGAGCTGCAGAATCAGGGTTCACTCTTGAGTCCGTGGCTAAGGCAGACATGAAAATGGACGAAACGACGCGTGACTTCAGCCACCCGAACTACGCAAATAGCGCGTTACTGGGCAATGTCGTCTCAGATTGGAACGCCATCGCCCAAGAAATTCTGCAGCCTACTGGCATGATGATGGGTGGCATTTCCATGGCTACTGCCTTTGATCAGGCTGCGGGATAACCGATTTCAGCCAGAACAGCTCTCAGTTGTAGC
>DAOOPV010000100.1:0-5100 GCA_035388405.1 Anaerolineaceae bacterium | reverse complement strand
CTGGCCAGGGGAAATTGTTATAGACGATATCTTTTGAATAACGATAACGCATTTCAAGTCTGCCAGCAACTGTACGCATCCAAGACATGTGGGCTGATGAGGTTAGAACTCCAAAATGATATAAAGTTGCGTTGGGCATGACGATTGTTGCATCCGAGCACAAGTCTTGAGGTTTCATGAAACCAATCGGTACCCATTCTCTTCTTTCAGAAGAAACGCGAGGAATTAGCAAATATGTTGACTGTAATACGTTTGTAACATGAAATTTTGTCGGTTGCTGGGCTAAATCTACAGTTCCTTGACTTCTGCTATTCAGACGAAACAAACGCACTTTGTTTATTCGGTCAATAATAAGTGGCATCCTACGCAATTCGCTGGGAGTAACTTCAGCAACATACAGACAATATCTGGGTTTTCTGTTTATAAATTCTTGAGCGCCATACCACGGACGGAAGTATTGCGCTGCACCAGGTTCTTTACTGATAAATTCGTCCATTTCATCTTTGGTAAAAAGGTAGTTACCATCGTCAATTGGCTTATTGCCAATGCCTATTTCTGGAACATCACATAACGGTTGAGATCGACTCTTGATGATGATATTAGGCGCGTCAATTAGGTATTGATTTATTTGAGATGTTCTTCTCGCAATGAGTCCGTCAAAGATCGTTCTTGGTTTTCGCCAGGTCCCCACTTTTACGAAGCCAACAATCACACAATGAACCGCCGCTTTGCCCTTAGCCGCATTTGACCATTTGAAAGTCCGGTAAGCGAAGTTGATTTCAAACCTGCGTTCAAACATGTATTCCCAAAGAATGCCCGCCTGATCTCCCTGGACGATTGAATTCGTGGAAACGAGTGCAGTCTGTATGGTAGTGTTTGAATCCATCATGTCTGCCGCTTTTTTGTACCACGGGGTGACAAAATCAAGATTACCCGAATTCTTAAGGTCACCAAAAACATGCGACAAATCCGCTTTTTGATCCATGCTCATTGTTCGTGCGCCATTGAATGGTGGATTTCCCATGATGTAATCGAGCTGATGAGCCGGGATGACCTCATTCCAGTCAATTCGCAAGGCGTTGGCATTGACGATATTCACGTTATCCCGAATAGGATAGTCAAGATAATTCCCGCCAAAGTAGTGGCTGATTTCCTGGTCCATAAGGTGTTTCATCAGCAGCATGGAAACTTTGGCAATCTCGCAGGGAAAATCTTCAATCTCAATCCCATAGAACTGGTTGATGCTGACCTTGGTGGGGGCATCAAACAAGACCATCTGGTTATCCCCGGCGAGAAGCTTTAAGATTTCAAACTCAAGTTCCCGTAATTTTTCGTAAGTGACAATCAGAAAGTTACCGCAACCGCATGCAGGGTCCAGAAAAGTCAGAGAGGAAATTTTCTTATGGAAAGCTTGCAGTTCAGCGGTGGTGTTCTTTGAGCGTTCAAATTCTTCATACAGTGCATCCAGAAAGAGGGGTTGGATAACCTTCAGGATGTTTTCTCGTGAAGTGTAGTGAGCGCCTAATTCCCGCCGTTCCTGAGGGTTCATCACTCCCTGGAACATAGCGCCGAAGATGGCCGGGCTGATCTGAGTCCAGTCAAAGTCACAGCATTCAAGCAAGGTGGAGCGCATTTTTGCGGAGAAAAACGGCGGAGCCAGGCGTTCGCTGAACAAGTTGCCATTAATGTAGCGGAAACGCTTGAGTTCCTCCGGCAGGTTCTTCATGCGTTTGTCGTCAGGCGTATCGAGAACCGAGAAAAGCATGGTCAGCCTGCCGGAAAGGTCTGAGCCGTCAGGGTTGGATGCTTGCAAGTAGTTATAGAAAGTGCTTTTTTCAAACACGCCGGTGTCATCAGCAAACAAACAGAATAATAAACGCACCAGGTAGACTTCCAGTTCATGCCCTGTGTAGCCGTTTTCCTTAAGGGCATCGTGAAGTTTCGCCATCTTGTAGGACGCGTCTGTGTTAACTTCGATCTCAGTGCGCTCCTCTGATTCTGCTCCGTGACCTGTCAGGAGGCTGAAGATACGCACGCGGGATTTGAGATTGGAAACTTTAAAGGCTTTGTAGTGGTGTTGTTTGGAGGTGTTATAGACCTTGATCGTGTCAAAATCCGAGACGACAACCAAAGCCGGTTGATCCTCGGGTTTTAGAGCGCGAAGATACTGCATGGCTTGAGTAAAGGCTGCGTCCAGGGACTTGCCGCGGGATTTCATTTCAATCAGAATTTTGCCAGGCAGAAGGTAATCGATGTAGTTTTGGACGCCATCAAGGCTGATAATCGGGTGTTCATGAAGACCATCGTGCCAATCCACACCGAAGACGTACATTAAGTCTTTTTCAAAGGTTTGGGCATCCTGCCTTTCATCTCCGGTGCAATCTTTCCAGTGTTTTTGAAAGGCAATGGCACGAGTCTCGATTTCTGTCCAGGTCAGCATATCTCTCCCGATTTTTGTGAGGAAATGTTCGTTCAAATTCCCCAGCGCAAAGTTTACTGAGGCAATTATGCCACAATCTGTTTGGTAAGGAGCTATTTTGGTTTTGGCATGAAAAACCCCTACTATAGCTTGGGCTTCCCTGGGTGGAAAAACGGGCTTGGCGGGCCAAGCCCCTGCTATAGCTTGGGCTTCCCTCAGGGGGAAGCTGGCTCCTGCCGCAGAGCGGACAGGAGACTGAAGAGGGTCGTTTAGGCGAATCAACAAAGACACTCTCCCCCGTTTACCCTCCGTTTCACTACGGGCACGGACACTCGCTCCCTTTCGCTTCGCTACACGGATCTACGATCGAGGGAAAGCTATGTCTTGGGCTTCCCCAAAGATTCGATTTTGCATATTAGAACATTTGTGCTATACTATACGCGCAAAATAAACCTTCGCACCTTAACAAAGGAGTTTTTACACTCAAACAGGCATTCTGCGCTATCAAAAAACAGTGTAAATAGTGTAAAAAGTGTAAAAAGTGGAAATAGGTGACAGCTGGTAGCTGATAGGTGATGGGTAATTCGTAAAGGCTAATGCACGAAAAAGCGGAGCAGGCACGAAATCTACACAACATCGTGTTCGGCTGGGCATAGTAATCCCACTTAACTCGCGTTAATGGGTATAATATAACGTCGCCGAAGCGTACCCTATCCGCTTCTGTTAAGATGTCTGCTGGCTAACCCTGGCATTGAAAGGATTGTCTGTACATAATATGAATAAAATCATTCGAGAAGCCCCGAATAGTTTTGACCTGCCCTACCGCATCAAGCGGCTGGCTGACCTTGCCCACAACCTTTGGTGGGTCGGCAACCCCGAAGCCGCGCGCATGTTCAAGGAAATTGACCAACTTACCTGGGAGCAATCCACCCATAACCCGATCGTTTTCCTCAGGAAGGTTGACCGCCAGGTGTTTGATGATCTGATCAAAGACCGCTACTTCCTCGAACGCTACGACCGGATCATGCGCGAGTTTGACGCTTACATGCACAAGGATGACACCTGGTTCAACGAAACCTACCCCACCCTGACGGATGAGCAGATCGCTTACTTCTCGTTTGAATACGGTTTGCACGAGTCGCTGATGGTCTATGCCGGCGGTTTGGGCGTGCTTTCGGGCGACCACCTCAAGGAAGCCAGCGACCTCGGCTTGCCGTTGGTGGCTGTCGGTTTCCTTTACACCTTTGGCTACTTCTCGCAAAAGATCAGTGAGGACGGCTGGCAGGAAGCCCGCAACATCGAGCTGCATTTCAACGATCTGCCGCTGATCGCCCTCTACGACGAACAGCGAAAACCGATCACCATCTCGATCGAACTGCCAGGGCGCAGCCTTTTCGCCCGGCTTTACGAGCTCAACATCGGGCGCAACAAGCTGATCCTGATGCACACCAACATCCCCGAGAATAACCACCAGGACCGCCAGCTCACGGACCGCCTGTACATCAGCGATCCCGAATTGCGCATCTCGCAGGAGATGCTGCTGGGCATCGGCGGCTTGCGCGCTCTGCAGCGCCTGGGCTACAAGCCTTCCATCTTCCACATGAACGAAGGTCACTCGGCCTTCCTGACGCTCGAACGCGTCCGCCAGCTCATGGCCGAAGGCAAAACCATTGAAGAAGCCAAGGATGCCGTCCGCAAGACCAGCATCTTCACCACCCACACGCCTGTTCCTGCTGGGAATGATGAATTCCCTGCGTGGTTGATCGACAAGTATTTTTCAGGTGTTTGGTGCGACCTTGGACTCAACCGCGACCAATTCATGGACCTTGCCAAGGTCAAAACCGACTGGTCGGACGAAGTCTTCAGCATGCCAGTGCTCGCGCTGCGGCTCTCGGACTATCGCAATGGCGTCTCGAAGCTGCATGGCGAAGTCTCGCGCAGCATGTGGAAGTACCTTTGGCCAGAAACGCCTGCCGAGGAAGTGCCGATCTCTTACATCACCAACGGCGTCCACACCGGCACCTGGCTTGCCCGCCGGCTGGGCATCCTCTTCTCCCGTTACCTGGGGCCTGATTGGAAATATTTCCAGGACGATCCTGCCGTGTGGGACAAGATCGAAAACATCCCGGATGATGACCTCTGGCGCGTGCGTCTGCACCTGAAGCGCAAGCTGATCAACTATATGGTCGGTCGCGCTCGCTACCAGTGGGAAAACACCAATGTTCACCCGGTTCAGACGGTCGCCAGCGGCGTATTGCTGGACCCAACCGCGCTCACGATCGGTTTCGCGCGCCGGTTTGCCACATACAAACGCGCCAACCTGCTCTTCCGCGATTATGACCGCCTGCTGCGGATTGTGACCAATGCCCGCAAACCGGTTCAGATCGTTTTTGCTGGCAAAGCGCATCCCGCCGATGAACCCGGCAAACTCCTGATCCAGGAGGTCTACCGCAAGGTCAAAGACGCCCGCAACGGCGGACGGCTGGTCTTTTTGGACGATTACGACATGGACATGGCGCGCTATTTGGTGCAGGGCGTGGATATCTGGCTCAACACCCCCCGCCGCCCGCGTGAAGCCTCCGGCACCAGCGGCATGAAAGCCGCCATGAACGGCACGCTCAACTTCTCCGTGCTGGACGGCTGGTGGGCTGAAGGATACAACGGGAACAACGGCTGGGCGA
>DAOOPV010000099.1:0-5148 GCA_035388405.1 Anaerolineaceae bacterium | reverse complement strand
CCTTCCTGATCGATGCTAATCAATTATCATGCTTTTCTGTGTCTTAATATACAAGAGGGAGCCAGCACGAAAGCCAATTCACCTGGCAGAGAGTGTGATTCCTACCTGATTGCGTTTGTGTCAGTATAATGAACGTACATGGCAATCACAAATGAAGAAAACTCCAAAATTACACCTGGAACGGCCATTACCAAAAAAGTGGAGGTTGTGCCCTACGACCCCGCCTGGCAAGCTCATTTCGATAAATTGCAGCAGTATCTGCTCGGCACACTCACCGGGCAGAACGTGCGCGTTGAGCACGTAGGCAGCACTTCGGTGCCTGGCCTGGCAGCCAAACCGATCCTTGACATCGACATCGTTCTTCAAAACGGGACGGACTTTGGGCAAGTCAAAGTTGCTCTGGAATCACGGGGTTATTACCATATTGGCGACCTTGGCATCAGTGGGCGAGAGGTCTTTAAGTACGAAAACAAACCCCAGTTCATGTCCCACCACCTCTACGTCCTCTCGGAAGATTCGGAAGAGCTCAAGCGGCACCTCACCTTCCGCGACTGGCTGCGCAGCCATCCTGAGGACCGGGAGCTTTACGCTAACACGAAGTTGATGGCCGCACAAAAATTCCCGGATGACATCGGCGCCTACATCGATGCCAAAAGTGACATCATTTTTGACATATACCATCGTTGCGGTTTGTACCAACCACAATCCCTGCTGGAATTGTCTGCTTCAGTGGCGAACAACCGTTACAACCTCCGGGTTCGGGATATTGACTGCAAACCGATTCAGACTGGTGTCAGCATGTGCCTGGTGCAAACAGAGCAAGGGACATATTGTTTGCTTGCATGGGAAAAAGCAGGCCCCAGCAGCGGCGAAATCTCACTCGCTCAGAATCCCGCCGAAAGTACCAAGGCGCGCCCCTTACCCACAGCGTCGGGGCAACCTCTTTGCGCCACGCCTTTTGCGACCTTTGCCCTGTTTGCGTCTGAGCAGGACGCGCTAACCTTTCTGACCAGCAATGCCTGGCATCATACAGCCAACTTCTAAGGAGATCCGTGGACAACACCCAAAAATTCAGCGGCAAAGCAGACGTTTACCAAAAAGCCCGCCCAAGTTACGCGCAGGAGTTACTGGATTTTGTTGCTCAAAAATGGCAGATTGGTGATGGGTCGCGAGTGGCGGATATTGGCTCGGGCACTGGCATCCTCACGCGCCAATTGCTCGGTTTGGGAGCGAAAGTTTTCGCCGTGGAGCCCAATGCGGATATGCGCGCCAAGGCTGAGGAACTTCTTGGTGAGCATCCGAATTTTGTGTCAGTCGTCGGCACTGCTGAGCAAACAAACCTGCCCGACCTCAGTTTTCACCTCGTGACTGCGGCATCAGCATTCCACTGGTTTGACCCTGAACGTTTCAGGCAGGAATGTGATCGCATCCTGCTGCCCGGAGCGCCGGTGGTACTGGTGTGGAACGAAGCCGGGCTCTCAGAAGAGATCAATCTTGGGCGTGAACGCATTTACAAGAAGTATTGCCCCAATTTCAAGGGTTTCAGTGGAGGGAGGGAAGGCAGGAATATTGCCAAGCATGCGTTTTTCGGGGAAGAGATCCAAGAACAGCGCTTTGCTAATCCGCTGAGCTATGATCGCCAGACTTTTGTGAACCGGGCCTTATCGTCTTCATACTCTTTGATTGAGACCGATCCGGAGTTTGAGGCATATCTGGCAGAACTTGGAGAGCTTTTCGATCAGCACGCGGTTGACGGGAAGATCGTGCTCCCCCAGGATAGCGTGGCATACTTCAAAGGATAAGTTCGAGCCCACTGCCGGCTAATGCGCATCTCCCTTTGGGAGAATTAAGAGAGGTTACCAAAAACGGCTTCAGGCCTTTTTTGAGGATTTGAGGATTTCCTTCTCGGCAACAGCGATTTCTTCGATCACGGCGCGGGCATCCGCTTTTACCTCGTCAGGTGTGGAGGGTGAGTGGTTGATAAGTTTCACGAGCTCAAATGCTTGTTTGAGGGTGTCTTTCACCTGGGCTGTGTAGCTGAAAAACTCCCAACCAACCGAATTTGGCACCGGGATCTCATGGGCTTTTTTGATCAGTTCGCGTGCTTTGCTCACACGCTTTTCGGGGGGCATTGGTTTAGCCATAGGGAGCTCCTCTCAGCAGTTCTTTGGATTTTAACATGCAATTCCCCTTTTCCGTGCAGATTTCACATGATTTGCTTCCACGCACGGCATGGTACTTGCAGTACCAATAACTAGATTAACTCTATTTATGGAGTTATTGGTTATTGTCTCAAAGAGGTTGGTGTGGAAGATAAAAAAAGGAAGCGAACAACGCTCATCTTGCTTGCCTTGCTGGCGCTTTTGATCGGTCTGTTGATCCCATTTACCTGGCGGTCATTCAAGGCTGCAAAAGCCTCGTTGATGCAAGCAGGATTCTCAATGGATGTAACTCCGACAGCTGAATTGGATCCTATTTCCGGAGATCTGATGCACGGGGGTTGGGTGCCCAGCAGCACTCCCACAAATCTTCCAACCTCCACCTTCACAGCTACGCTTCTGCCATCCCCAACCGCAACGTTGACGAGCACAGCCACACTTCCGCCATCCCCAACCGCAACGATGACTAGCACAGCCACACTTCCGTCATCTCCGACTTCAACTACGACGAGCACAGCCACCTATCCGCCTAAGGTTTCCGAAACAATTCAAATTACTTCCACGATGGTAATAACCGAGACAATTACCCCAACACAAACTACAACAACCCGCACAGTTGTGCCAACTGGTGGAACCGAAACGCCTGAGTCTACCGAGACGAGTACGCCAACGCCTACGCTGATCGTCGTACCACCAGTAACGCCAACTCACACGGCGACTTCGACGGCTTCACCCACTTCAACTCAAACGGCAACCGCAACCGCTACACCTACATCAACCCAAACAGCGACCGCAACCGCTACACCCACTTCAACTCAAACCGCAACCGCAACCGCCACACAACCGCCTTGCCCGCCATGCACCGCGACAGCTCAGGTTACGCAGACGACGACAGTTGCGCCAACTGCAACCGCAGTCCCGCCTACTCCTGCCCCTTCCCTCCCCCCAACCGTCGGTCCGGGAGGCAATCCGCGAAATTACTCCACCGCAGGTATCGTCTTTGGGTTGATAGCCATCGCAGCCTTCGTGCTGTATTTCTCCGGAGCGATTGTCCCCAAGCGCAACACTCAATAGAACATGAAAAAGCGGTCAAATCCACTCCTTTTAATCGTCGGGATCGTTTTCTCGGCTATGGCTATCTTTATCTTTGTAAAAATGATCAGGTTCGAGAAGTTTGACCAGAACCTGAGTTCGACCATCCCTGAGCAGCCCACCATTAATATTGTCGATCAAAGTGCGACACCGATTGTTAATGACATCCAGTTGGTAGGGGAGGCTCCAGAAGAGGACGAAAGCGAGCAATGGATGACCTTCGACGGGATGGATCTGCTGGAAGGAAAGGCTGGTTTTTCTTTTTCAATGCACTGCCCGGGCAGTAAACAGGTGAATATCCCTCCAGTTGAAATTATTCCCTGGCATCCGGGAGTATTTGAAGACGGAGAATTTGGTATTGGCAAGGAGCTCGCGGTTGCCTGGGAGCACCTGGGGTACGAAGGGCTCTGGATCCACTCGGGCTGGGATTTCTGGTTGGAACGCTCTCCTGCTACCGACCTGCAGTATTTTTTGGAGACCGACGATCTCAATGAAGTGCAGCCGCTTGAGACCCTCGAAGCGAGACTGAACGAGTGCCTTCGTGGCAGCGATGTGGAAGTAAGTAGTGAAGGCATAGTGCGGCATGGGCAGGTCACGGCAGCAGTGAGGATCCCTTCAGGGGAGGTGGAAGAGCTTTCACGCCATACCATGGATCTGGCGCCCTATCTTGCCAGCGCCTACCCTGAGAGCGGCTTTACGGAATTAGACCCGAATGCGCTTCTGATCTACTTCTGCGGCAGGGCTGCCTTGGACGAGATCACGGATCCGGATGCCGATTACTGGACCCAGACGCGCTACGTTATCGCGATTGCGCCTGGGGAATAGCCTCGAAAATTTGCGGGAATCATTTGCTTTCCGTCTCAGATTTCTGCTGTTGACCCTTTAGCTGCACCAGGATAACCGCAGCCAACATCACCACACTACCCAGCCACTCTCTACCGTTCAACCTTTCCCCCAAAAATATCATCCCGCCCAGCAGGGCAAAGACCGCCTCAAGACTCATGATCAAAGATGCCAGCGCCGGGTCGACCTTGCTTTGACCAAAGACCTGCAGGGTAAAGCCGATCCCAACTGCAACAGCCCCGGAATACGCAAGCGGTCCCCAGGCTGATGGATCGGATACCAATGCTCCACTCTCGGCGATCAGGCTCACGATCGATCCCAGGATGGCGGCAGTCAGAAACTGACCAAAGGCCAGCTCCAGGCCATCCAGTTTGGAGGTGAAATGATCCAGCGCGAGGATTTGCAAAGCCCAAAACAATGCGCCGATGAGAATCAGGATGTCTCCTTTTTGGATTGTCATCTCAAGGTTTATCGACAAAAACCAAACCCCCACCAAAGCTAAAGCTACTCCAATCCAAACCCAGAGGTTAACCTTCTTCCCCAGGAATAAGCCGAGTACAGGCACCAGCACCAGGTATAAAGCGGTTAGAAAGCCCGCCTTGGACGCGCTGGTAGTCATGATCCCGAGTTGCTGCAAGCTCGTGCCGGCAAATAGAAAAAAGCCCGGTAACACGCTGGGCAAAATCATGCCCCTCAAAAACGTTTTCCAGTCGAACGTCTTTTCAGTTGCGGTCTTTTCGCGTGTCTTTTTCAGAATCAAAGCCGGCAGCAGAACCAGGCAGCCCAGGAAAAAACGCAAAGCAATAAACACGAAAGGCGCCATGCCTTCCATTGCTTTGCGCTGCGCCACAAAACCGGTGCCCCAAACGATCGCGGTCAGTAACAGCAAAACCTCCCCGGGAAGGTTTATGCTCCATGCGTGTGCTTTCTTCATCGACAGGATTATATTACGGGAACGCCTGTTTTCGAACTTGAAAGGTAAATAAATGTTTTTACCTCTGAGCGAGTTCAAACACATATGAGACGATAGGGCTTTACAAAAAAGCACATTGGG
>DAOOPV010000098.1:0-5193 GCA_035388405.1 Anaerolineaceae bacterium | reverse complement strand
CATGATGATGGTGGCTGGTCGCAATCACACGATGTTGGTCGTATGTATGTCCAGGACAATGTGACTGGCGTCCACACTGCCTATGTTGAGAATGTCGCAGAAGGTGTCGATTCCGAACAAGTTACCCGCTCCCTGGCGCGTAAAGGTTTTGATATGGTTATCACGACCTCCTTCGGCTTCATGGATGCCACAGAAACTGTTGCCGGCGAGTTCCCGGACAAAGATTTTGTCCATGTTTCTGGTTTCAAGTCCAACGGCACCAATTTTGGCAACCTGATGGGCGCTATGGAAGACATCAAATACCTTGCCGGCATGCTGGCTGGTTCCCGCGCCAAAGTTGATGGCAACACCAAGGTCGGCTACATGGCGACCTTCCCCATCCCTGAGGAATTGCGCCTTGGCAACGCCTTCGCGCTTGGTATGGCAAAAACCTGCCCCGATTGCACCCTGGATGTGCGCTTCATCTACACCTGGCACGATCCCACGATCGAACAGGAAGCAGCCAAATCGCTCTTTGATGCTGGCGCCCAGGTCGTGATGACCGGTGCTGACACGCCTGCTCCCGCTATTGCCGCTCCTGCTGGCAAATGGGGCATCACCTATGACTATATCAATAACTGCACACTCGACACCTGCCTTACCACCATGTACTGGAACTGGGGTCCTCTGTATGCTATTGAAGTCCAAAAATCCATGGACGGCACCTTTGCTGGTGAGGCTGTCTACTTCGATGGCGATTCCGGCGGTCTTGGTCTCTATGGCTTCATTGAAGGTCAGGAACTGATGCCCGGCGCCAAAGACCTGCCCGCGGAAGACCTGCAGCTCGTCCGCGACGAACTTGCGATGTTCCTCTCCGGCAAGATGACCCGCTTTGACGTCTTCAAGGGACCGATCACTGACAACCAGGGTAATGTTGTCCTCGCTGAAGGCGAAAGCCTGCGCCAGGTTGACCTGGACTGCTTCGCCAATGCTGAAGGCGCTCCCTGCGCTGATGGTGTGGGCATGTATTGGTGGAACGAGAACGTTATCGCCGAACTGCCTTAGCCTTAGCTTAACCGTTCAGAGAGATGGCTCGAACAGAGCCATCTCTCCTATAAATTTAAAAGAAAACCACATGACCTTGCCTGAAGAAACAAATACAGTTCCCGCTGTTGAAATGCAGGATATTGTCCTGCGTTTTCCTGGCGTTTTAGCTAACGATCATGTCAATTTCACCATCTACCCGGGCGAGATCCACGCCCTTTTAGGGGAAAATGGTGCCGGCAAAAGCAGCCTGATGAATGTGCTTACCGGACTTTATAAACCCCAGTCTGGTGAAATCCGCATCCATGGAGAGAAAGTAAATTTCAATTCTCCTAAAGATGCGATAGCTGCTGGGATTGGCATGGTCCACCAACATTTTATGCTGGTCGAAAATCAAACCGTGACCGAAAATGTGCTTATCGGTCTCGACGCACCCCGCTTTGCCCTCAACCTTAAAAAGTATGACCAAGAAATCAGTAACCTGGCGGAGCAGTTTGGCATCCACATTGACCCAACTGCCAAGATCTGGCAACTTTCGGTAGGCGAGCAGCAGCGTGTTGAGATCCTGAAAATTCTTTATCGGGGCGCAAATATCCTCATCATGGACGAGCCTACCGCCGTCCTCGCCCCCCAGGAAGCCGATGAGCTGATCGAGACACTCAAGGGGATGGCCGCGCAAGGCAAATCCATTGCCTTCATCAGCCACAAGCTTACTGAGGTGCAGCACGTTGCCAATAAACTAACCGTTTTGCGGCGCGGGCGTGTTACCGCGGAGCGTATGGACCTGAAGGATTTCACCCGTGAGAGCCTTGCCTCGTTAATGGTCGGTCGCGAAGTGATTTTTAATCTACATAAGTGTGAACAAACAGCCGGTCCTGAGGTCTTGCGCCTGGAGGATGTTTCTGCACTAAACAATAAGAATTTGCCAGCCCTGCGCAATGTGGATCTGGCTTTGCATGAAGGGGAGATACTGGGTATCGCCGGCGTTGCTGGTAACGGGCAGAGCGAGTTGGTGGAAGTTATCACCGGTCTGCGTACTTGCTCGGGCAGGATCTGGCTGGAAGGCAAGGATATTGCCAACAAGCCGCCCTCCTTCTCCATCAGCCAGGGTCTCGCCCACATCCCCGAAGACCGCATTGGGGTTGGCAGTGCTCCAAACCTTTCGCTGACAAGCAACATTATCATGAAGCGCTACGATCAGCAACCAGTCAGCCAAAAATGGCAGTTGAATTATGTGGCAGCAGATAAGCTGGCGGGTGGTCTGAAAACCGAATATGATATCCAAGCTCCCGATGTGCACACGCAGGCACGCAAGCTCTCGGGCGGCAACCTGCAAAAGTTGATCCTCGCCCGCGAGCTCTCCAGCACCCCGCGCCTGGTCGTCGCGATGCAGCCCACGCGTGGGTTGGACGTTGGCGCGATTGAAAGCGTTCAGCAGTTGCTGCTCAACCAGCGTTCACAAGGGTGCGGCATCTTGCTTGTCTCGGAAGATCTCGATGAGCTTCTCTCCCTCTCTGATCGCATTGCCGTCATGTACGAAGGGCATGTGGTTGGGGTCATTTGCAGCGGCGACTTCAACATAAACCACATCGGGCTGATGATGACCGGCACTCTCCCGCAAGATCTGCCTGGAAAAGCGAACGCGGAAGAAACGCCCCCAGAGGGCTCTCCGTCGAGCTTTGATGAGGTCCTGGAGAATCTTCGCCAGCACGAAGAAGCTACCCCAGCCGAACCACCAGCCGCGATGGAGCCAACCTCTGAAATTGGGGAGCAGATAGAAGTACCTCCACAGCCGGAACCTCCCGCACCACCTGAAGAGCTGCCCCTTAACCTTACCGAGAAGGAGCGCGTCTTACGCAAAGTCCTGGGAGAAAAATACAAACAGGGAGATGAAGAATGAAAATTCCCTATCCTGTTTTGATTAAACGCACTGAAGACACAGCTAAATGGCTGCCGATTGTAACCTCTGTTGGCGCAGTCCTGCTCGCTTTCATCATTTCCGCCATCATTCTTGCTGCTACCGGCGCAGACCCGTTTAAGGTTTATTCCTACCTTTACAAAGCCTCTTTTGGCTCCTGGGGAGCGTTTTCTGACGTGATCGTCAAAGCCACGCCCCTTCTGCTGATTGGTCTGGGGTGCAGCCTGGCGTTTCGCATGCGCCTTTGGAACATCGGCGCGGAAGGGCAGTTCTTTGTTGGAGCATTCTTTGCGAGCGCCGTAGTGATGGTCCCCCTTGTCAATCTTGATACGACTCCTCGCTGGGCGATTGTTTCACTTATGGCGGCTCTTGGTATGTTGGGTGGGTCGCTATATGCCTTTATTGCTGGCTTCCTCAAGGCAAAACTCAACATTAACGAGATCATCATCACCCTGATGCTCAACTACATTGCCGTCCTTTGGAATAACTATTGGATCTTTGGCAAATGGAGTGAAGCTGGCTTCCAAATGACCAAGACCTTTCCCAAGGTGGCCTGGCTGCCGCGCCTGGCGGATTATGCCAAGCAGGTGCCTGCTTTCTCCGGTATGACCCTGCATGTTGGCATCCTCTTCGGTCTGATCGCCGCGGTGATCGTCTATCTGATCGTATACCGCAGCAAGTGGGGCTACAAAATCACCCTCATCGGTGATAACCGCCGGGCTGCTCGTTATGCTGGCATTAACATAACCGCCAACACCATCCTGGTATTCATGGTTTCCGGTGCCCTGGCGGGACTGGCTGGCATGACCGAGGTCTCTGGTGTCGTACACCGTTTGCAGGAGCGCATTTCGACTTCGTATGGCTTTTCGGGGGTGATTGTGGCCTGGCTCGCGAAGCTTCATCCCTTTGCGGTCATCGTTGTATCGATCTTGTTTGGCGCGCTGCTGGTTGCCAGCAGGGAAATTCAACCATCAGGTCTCTCATTTCTCATCCAGGGTATCACCCTTTTCCTCGTGATCAGCAGTGATGTCCTGCTCAAATACGAAATCAAGTGGGTTCGCCCTGCAAAGGAGACCGCCCAATGAACTGGACCGAAATCTTCCGCTCCGGAATTTCCACTGGCACTGTTTTGCTGATCGCTGCCATCGGCGAGATTCTGACTGAACGCTCGGGCATTCAGAACCTTGGCGTTGAAGGTATGATGCTCCTGGGCGCAATGGCTGGCTTTAGGGTTGCCTTCAATACCGGCAATGTCTGGCTGGGCTTGCTGGCTGCCATCGCTGCCGGCGGGATTTTGAGCCTTGCCCACGCAGTCGTGACCATCCATTTCCAAGCTGACCAAACCGTCAGTGGTCTGTCACTGACATTTTTAGGCACTGGTCTGGCGTTGGTCCTGGGAGAAGGACTCACGGGTCAGACTGGACCCGTCATTCCCCGCGCCAGCATCCCCCTGCTTTCACAAATCCCTTACCTGGGACCGGTAGCCTTTGCTGATCACAATCTGCTGGTCTATTTTGGTTATCTGCTCGTGCCAGTCGTTGCGTATTTCATCAACAAAACCCGTCCGGGGCTCCATTTGAGGGCTGTGGGGGAGAACCCTGCCGCCGCTGACACCCTGGGCGTCAACATCTACCGCACCCGCTACCTGTATACTTTTATCGGCGGATGCTTTGCCGGATTGGCGGGGGCTGCCATCAGTGTTGCCATTGCACCAGGCTGGAACTCCAACCTGACGGTCAATGGGCAGGGCTGGATCGCGGTGGCGCTGGTTATTTTTGCCCATTGGAATCCCTGGCGGGCTGCTATGGGAGGTTATCTGTTTGGCATTTTGCGCCGCCTGGCGCTCGACATTCAAGGCCCTGCGTTGCTGCTGGGGGTGGCGAACCCCTTCTTCTATAACACCAACCTGGTTTTCTTCCTGCAGATGACCCCTTATATCCTGACGGTTATCGCCCTGATTTGGGGCAGTTCTGCAGCGCGCAAGAAGCGCATTGGCGCCCCCGCCGCCCTTGGCACGCCGTACCAGCGAGGGGAACGCGGGTTGTAGGAAACACCTACATATTAAGGGTTACCCATGGTAGAGGTGGCGCATCCCGTAAGGGGAGGCGTCGCCTCTACTCGAAGAATATTGCATGTAAGTTCCGTACTGGCACTTTGCGGTGGGTGATAAAATATAGACCAGATGACTCATCGAAACCAAATTATTCTGAGTCAGCTTACACCGCCGGCGCAGAAGAGTTCCATTCTTGACC
>DAOOPV010000097.1:0-5454 GCA_035388405.1 Anaerolineaceae bacterium | reverse complement strand
GCATCGGCGTCCATCGCTCCACACCGGATCTGTTCGAGATCGATGAGGAGTTTGCGACCACCCAGAATGCAATGAAGGAATAGCCATGTGGAATGATGTAGAAACAACTCAGGACCTTTTGAACTTCAAGGTGGTCGCCGACACAGCAGCACGGATGATCAAGGACGGGAATGGCGAGCCGGTTTCCATTGGTGTTTCGGGCAGTTGGGGAGCTGGTAAGTCATCCTTGGTCCAAATGATCGGTGAGTCACTCAAAAGTTTGGACGGTGGGAAAAACTACATCTTTATCAATTTCAACGCTTGGTTATATCAGGGTTATGATGACGCACGGATGGCTCTTCTCCAAAAGGTCGCCGACAAAATATTGGAAGAGTCGAAATCGCGGGAAACCTGCATTGATAAAGCCAAAGAATTTATCAAACGCATCAACTGGTTAAGAGCTGTAAAGTTCATGGCTCCGGTTGCTACTGGAATCATTACCGGTGGCGCGGTTGCCGGGCCTGTTGGTTCTTTTATTGGGGCTGTCAGTGGATTATTTAGCCAGAGTGGGATGCCGAGTCAGGATGACATTATAAAGGTAAGGGATTCCTATAATCTGGTCGCCCCAGACATACAAAAGCTCTTAAATGAAAAAGAGGATAAATCAGTCCCGAAAGAGATCGAAGCATTAAGATCTCTTTTTGAAGAGTTGTTGAAAGAGCTGAATCTAACCTTGATAGTTCTCGTGGATGACCTTGATCGCTGCCTTCCAAATACAGCAATATCAACGCTCGAGGCGATGCGGTTGTTGCTGTTCATTCCACAAACAGCGTTCATCATTGCCGCTGATGAGCAAATGATTCGCAATGCTGTAAGGTCCCATTTTGGCGATATAGACCTCAGCGATGAACTCGTTACCAGTTACTTCGATAAACTAATTCAAATCCCCCTTAGGGTCCCACGTCTTGGAACCAACGAGGTCAAGGGATACCTAATTTTGCTGTTAGCAGACCTAGCTCAACGTCGCGGTCTCATTACACAGGAAGAGCAGACAAAAGGACATGACGCGATTGTCAGCGCTATCAGAAAATCCTGGGCGGGAGGCCTGACCAAAAAGGTAATTGAAAGTGCTTATGGGACTGCAGCCACAAAGCTTGCCGCACAAATCGATTTAGCAGACCAGCTCGCCAATATAATGGCAACCTCTGAGCACATTGCAGGCAATCCAAGGCTTATAAAAAGGTTTCTGAACAACCTGATTATTCGTGAATCGGTAGCCAAAGCTCAGGAAATGAGCGTCTCATTTGAGGAGTTGGTAAAGCTTCAGTTGTTTGAAAGATGTGCTCCGGCTTCGGCATTTGAATATTTTGCCAAACAAGTTGGAGAAAGTGAGGATGGAAAGCCCAAATTTCTGCAGGACCTGGAAGAGAAAGTTGCCAAAGCAGAGGACCTCGTATTCCCGCATGAGTCATGGAAGACACCATTTATCGCAGACTGGCTGAAATTGAATCCCCCCCTTGCTGATGTTGATCTGCGACCGTTGCTTTATTTAAGCCGAGACAAAGCGATATCTCTTGCTAGTTTTGACGAGCTTTCTCCGGAAGGCAGAGAGTTGCTAACCGGTTTGTGTGCAGCCTCTGGAATAATTCCGATTTTGATCAACAACATTAAATCCATAGGATTGGCAGAAGCTGAAAAGATTTTAACTAGGATGAAGCGCAGGGCTCGAAATATGCAGTGGGAATTGACGTCCATCGCCCAAACACTACATTTGCCCAAAGCGTTTCCAGAATTGGCTACTTCTTTCATTGCCATGCTCGACGAAATCCCAGCCAGCAAAAGACCGCCAGCACTGATTCCTCAATTAAGAAATGAATCCTGGGCAAAAGAGTTAATGTCTCGATGGGAGCAGGATGAAAACTCACCTGCGACCGTAAAAAAAGCGATCAATACGACTGGGAGGAAAAAATAATGGGAACATCCTCGTCCAGCTCCGGCCCCGGAGCCGGAGTTCCATTTGACCCTCCCTGGTTAAGCTCTGTGGCTTCGGAGATCGGATCACCATTGGAACAAATTTCTGGTGATGGGGCGCAGCAAGAGCAAACCCCGCAGCAGGCCGAGCCTGTCGTGCAGCCTTCTGGAATTGCTCCTCCACGTCGTTTTGGAAATGCAAGACGGTATATGGGGGAATATGCAAGCGGTGGTGACAGAGCTGCGCTAAAAAAGTCGCTGGGAAGTTACTCCCGTAAGGGCATGGGAGGAGCATCCAACGTTGCAAGTCGCATGAAGACTTCGACGTCTGCTGGTGCAGGTCTTTTTAACTTTCTTCAGGGAGTTCGCGACAGCTCAGACGCAGGAGTTCGAGATTGGGTAAACCAGCTTACTTCGAAAAATCTTTCAGCGTATGAAGTTGCCGATCAGATTATTGATCAGGTGATTTCAACAGGCGGCAGCATCGAAGAGGAGTCATGCAGGGATTCCATGGCCCAAGCAATGTCTGAACTTTTGACGATCAATCCGGATATCAATTTAGTCAATATGGACAACGACAGCATCTGGACGGTGTTGGAATTGTTCATGGCAAACGAAGCTTTCAATCGGATCAATCTTGACATAGGGCAACTTTTCGAAAGTGCCAAGTATAGTCCAAGAGAAGCCGTTTCCAGAATGAATGAAATGCGGGATTATCTTAAATCCGAAATTTCAGCACAAATGCAAGAACTTAGGAAGGATACATCAAACCCGACTAAAGCTGAAATGAACGCGCTTCTTCAAGCTGCTATTAAGATAACTTTCGAGGTGTTCGAGGAGGAAATATGAGGAAGATTATTTGCTCACCGGAACGCCTTATCCCACAACAGCTCGAAGAAGGCACAAAGTATTTCTCGACATACTCAAACCCTCGAAGAGGAAATGTCGGCTACTTCGGATCTACCCTAGTAAAAGACATTCAGCGAGTGGGCCTCCGTCCTTCTGAAACGGTTTGGGACTTTAACACAATCGCTTTATCAGTCGCTGCGGCTGACAATACGCTGACAAGGAAAAGTAGTGCAGATGGTTGGACTCGACAAATAGATCTGACTGTTCATCTTTGTAATCCTGCGACCTGGGAGCCTATAAAAAAAGAACTCGAAAAGATATTGCGATTTCTTACAGGAGACTTCTGGTGTCTCACATTTAATGATGGAGGTATGATGCCTCCGTTCGCAAAGAAGAAAAAGCAATTAGACTGTGATTGTGTCTCCTTGTTGTCTGGTGGCATAGACAGCTTGGTCGGCGCAATTGACCTGACAGCCGATAACCATAAACCGATATTTGTGTCCCAGGTTGTGAGGGGAGATGCAAAAGCACAAAGGGATTTTGCAAAAAAAATCAGACCGCAAAGCGAGCATTTCCAATGGAGCCACAAGATCCACCCTCCCAAAGGGGAATCGGAAGGTTCGACAAGAGGGCGATCAATAATCTTTTTTGCCTTCGCCGCATTGGCTGCGTCCGCTATTGAAACGCAACCCGGCTCTCCTGTGGGAATCTTTGTTCCTGAAAATGGCTTTATAAGCCTGAATGTGCCGCTTAATTCTGGGCGTATGGGCAGCTTTAGCACCAAGACTACGCACCCGGTATATTTGGCGGGGATTCAGGACATATGGGACAAACTCAATCTTAATCTCCGGTTGATTACTCCCTATCAGTTCAAAACTAAAGGTGAATTACTTGCTCAGTGCAAGAATCAGAATCTGTTGCAGGAACTGATCGCGGACTCAACCAGTTGCGGGAAATACTCCCGGCATGGGCAACAGCATTGTGGTCGTTGTGTTCCCTGCATGGTGAGACGAGCAGCTTTTTTGAAATCGGGCATTCCTGACAACACCAAAAAAGGATACAAATTTGACAACCTTCGATTCGCAGGTATGGATCATGGGCCTAACGATGTTGGCGCAATGGCCAATGCATGCCTCAGGATGAGTCAATCAGGTACTCACTCTCTTATCTCTGGAAATTTATCTTTTGCAGACCAGCAAACTCGAAAGAATTTTGAAGGCGTCTTTTCGCGGGGACTTAAAGAGGTAGAACAGCTATTGAAGGCGCAAGGGGTTATATGATTGATCTGCATACGCACCTTGATTTATACCCAAACGCTCTCGATATCCTTGCACGAGTAAACCAATCAAACCGATTTACATTGGCTGTTACCACGAGTCCCCGAGCATGGTTAGCAACATCACAGGTCTTCAAAGAATATGGAAACATCAAGGTTGCCCTTGGCTTACACCCTGAAATTGCTGTTCAAAAGTACAATGAGCTTGATCTGTTATTGAGTTCAATTCCGAAATCCTATTTCGTTGGGGAGGTTGGAATCGATGGTTCCACAAGGTTTTTAAAGACTCTGGACAAGCAGGAGTTGATATTTGATAGCACTATCCGAGAGTGCGAAAAGGCTGGTGGACGAATTATCAGCATTCATTCTCGAAATGCGGCCTCAAAAGTCCTTTCAATTTTGAAGAAATACCCTGGCTGCGGAAAGCCTGTTCTTCATTGGTTTTCCGGATCTATCGCGGAGCTGAAAGATGCTGTAACAATGGAATGCTTTTTCAGTGTCAATCCCGTGATGACTTCAACGAAAAAGGGAAAGGACTTGATTTCAAGAATACCGTCAAGATTAATATTGCCAGAGTCTGATGGTCCTTTTGCCTCTCGCAAGGGGAACCCTGTTATGCCTTGGGAAGCTATGGATGTTGCATCTGATCTAAGTGAAATTTGGTCAGTATCAACCCAGGTAGTTGAAGAGACTCTTTTGAGAAATTTAGATTCGCTCATGGATGGGAAGAGCTAATGCTCGGCCTGGACGCCATACCCGCCCAATGGGTCGACCAGGGCCTGAACTGCCGCCCCAAGGCCGGACATCCCGGCGTCAACCGCCCGCGACCAGAGTGCTTCTGGCCGGTGGATGCTTTGGAACTGGCAACGCTACTCATTTCAACGAAAACCAAGTAATCAGGAGGCAACCATGCCAAAAAAACCAGGATCACATCATGTAGTCCCGAACGCCGATGGCGGCTGGGATGTCAAAAAAGACGGCGCGACCCGTAGCAGCGGCCACTTCGACAAGAAGCAGGATGCCGTCGATGCCGGGCGCAAGATCAGCCAGAACCAAGGCACCGAGTTCTACATCCACGGCAAGGACGGGAAGATCCAGAACAAGGACAGCCACGGGAACGATCCGTATCCGCCAAAAGGTTGATGCTCAGGCCAATTCGATTCCCGTTTTGGGAACCGAACCGGCGTCCGAAAACCGGATTCGAAGTTGTTGCGGTTCAGCGCCAGGTATCCGGTTTTACTGCAAACCCGTCACCCTCGTCCGGTGCTGGGAAATCAGGGGAGAAAATCGTTTCTCTGGTCGGGTTGTCGGGAAGTGGTTGTGCGAGATGACTTCGGCGTTTATTATCAAGGAGTTACGAGGAGCGCGGGCTTTGAGAC
>DAOOPV010000096.1:0-5652 GCA_035388405.1 Anaerolineaceae bacterium | reverse complement strand
CAACCAAAACTCCAAACTCACCGCGTTCGATCGCTTCGACAGCCCCCAAACCAAACTGGCTGCCCAAAACCCGATCAGCTGCAGTCGGCTCACCACCCCTCTGAACATGCCCCAGGATGGTGGATCGAACGCTAAATCCCAACCGCTCACGATTTGTCTTAAAGTATTCAGTGAGTGCTGCGGCGTTGTAGGTTGCGCCTTCAGCGGCAACAATAATGGCGTGTGATTTTCCGTGTTCGTAGGCCAGGCGGAGGGTTTCTGCCAATGCCTCTATATCGGTATCGATCTCAGGCAGGGTAATCGCTTCTGCACCGCCTGCCACACCTGACAAAAGCGCAATATAACCGCACTTTCGCCCCATCACCTCAACAATGAATGCACGTTGATGGGAAGACGCGGTCACTTTCAGCCGATCGATTGCTTCGAGGGCGATATTTAAGGCAGTATCGACGCCCAGAGTGATATCCGACCCAAATAGATCATTGTCAATCGTCGATGCAATACCTACCACAGGAAAACCCATTTGAGAGAGCGCGTGACTGCCTGTCTGGGAGCCATTTCCACCAATTACAACTAAGGCATCCACTCCCTTTCGATTCAGAGCGCGAATGGCACGTTCTCGCCCTTCGACTGTTGTGAACTCTTCGCAACGAGCACTGCCCAGCATTGTTCCGCCACGCTGCAGAATTCCGCCGACCTCTCGCGTGCCCATCGGTTCAAACAAACCATCAATCAGTCCTTGGTAGCCATTTCTGACGCCAAAAGTGGACCAGCCCTTACTGACAGCACTACGAACAACCGAACGAATGGCTGCATTCATACCAGGCGCATCCCCGCCACTGGTCAAAACGGCAATTCTCTGAATCATGGTCACCTCGCAAAAGATTGATTTCAAGGTCTATTATAATTCACTCTAATCGTAAACGAAGAGGTTATTATGGCAAAAGATATTTTAGTTTCCATTTTGAGTGATGATCTGTTTTCATTAAACTGGATGTCCCTGTTAATAGTCAGAGATTGGCGCACACGGGTCTTCACTGAGGGTGAGTTAATCAATCCCCTACAGGTGAACGAAGTTGAAACCATCCAACACGTTGATGTTGTGGTGGCTGACATCGATTCCTTCGTCCAGAATTCGAATCTCTTCACAAACCTCAACAAGTATCTAACGGAAAACCCTTCACTCATTGTTGTCGGTGTAGGAAGCAGGATTGAACCGCTCTTCTTTCAGCGAATACCCAGCAACAATATTGGCGGTTACTTATTGAAATCTGAAATATCCTCCTCATTAGGGTGGGCAGTCAGTTTTGCGTACAAGGGGTCGCTCATTTTCACACCGGGTGCCCATCAAGCAGCCTTTGCACAAGGTTATAGCTCAACAAAACCCATCAGGGTCGTCAAATCCCGAAACTATCCAGGAATGACAGACCGGCAATCAGAAATCGCTCGTTTGGCAATCATTTTCTCAGTTGGCAGAAGAGACTTGGCAGATGAACTGAAAATATCAGACCAGTGGAGTTACGGGGTAGTTAGTGAGCTTTATGAAAAGTTGGGACTGAATGATCTGGCAGACGACAAGGACGCAATATTTTCTTCCCTCGAAAACGATCCAATCATGAAAATCCACATAGATGAAATCCTCGCAGAGTTAGGCACCAGCAAAAAAGCCAGAGACCTCGAAACCCTGGCATTCCACATTCTTACTCTGCCTGAAATTTGGTAAATTTTATGATTTAATGGCTACGCGCAATAATTTGTATAGTCTATTAAATTCGTGCAATTTATTTAAGAGCAGCTAACAAGGCGTTGTAAAGCGTTGCGAGAATTGTTCAGAGTTGGAGTTTGATAAATTCCTAAATGTTGTGACCGAAAGAATATCGCTCAAGACAAATTTCCAGAGGAGCTTCAGCTTGATCTAGATTCGGCACCTACCTACTCCCTTCACACACGCTTTAATAATCACACTCCATCACCCTATTTGGCTACGCGCAATATTATGTTAATTCCAGCCTTCTAACAATACTGCACGAACAGGGGCGCCTTCTCTCCCCCCTAATCTCAAAGGCAACGCTATCAATTGATATTCTCCTGGTTCTACTCCTTCCAGGTTGATCCCTTCCAGCGCCACGATCCCAGCCTCCAGCAAAGGTAAATGACCGCCTTCGGGATCATCAAAAAGCGCCACAGACATGGTATCAATCCCTACTAATTTACAGCTGGTTTCAGCCAAAAACCGCGCACCGCTGGCATCCAGGGCAACAAAGTTCTGGTTGAAAGAAAGCGTAGGGGCCGTTTCAAATGCCGTTTTGGATGTCTTGAACAAAACTCTCTCCACACCATCCATTGATATCGTCCTTAAAAAAGTTTCATTGATTGCCACAATGTCATCAGGCACTAAAACCACCCGTGCAATCCCAATCAAGATGTTCAGATCGAGATCGTCCAGATTTTCCCCTTCATCCAAAAAATGACTGGGCATATCAATGTGCGTTCCAGAATGGGCGCACATATGGATTTGCGTCAGGTTCACAGATCCGCCTTCGCTAATCTGGGATAGCCATTCCAGTCTCACCTCTGGGTCGCCCGGCCAGACCGGCATACCGCTGTGTACGGTCCGAGTAATATCATGTATTCGCATATGAACGCCTTTCTGACAAGATTATACCTTTCTGATAGGTAATGATAGTCATAAGCGATAAAATAGGCATTAACTGAGGATGCAATGAGAAAAGTATACATTTCTGGTCTTGGTCAAGTGCCTGTTACTGAAAACTGGGAAAAATCGTTGAAGGAACTCGCGGGTGACGCTGCCTTGCTCGCCATGGAAGACTCCGGCATCGGCTATCCTGATGCCCTCTACGTGGGCAATATGATGGCGATTACTGCCAACAAGCAAGCTCAGCTTGGCACGATGATGTCTGATTGGCTGGGTTTCCACCATAAACCTGGGCTGGCTGTTGAAGCTGCTTGTGGATCAGGTGCTGCAGCCTTCCGGGCGGCATTGATTGCCATCGCTTCAGGCGAAATCGATTCTGCCCTTGTTGTTGGAGTTGAAAAAATGACCGATTCACCCGGATCAGAAATCACCGCCAGCCTGGCAACAGCCGCTGATGCTGAACTTGAGAGTGATTTTGGACTCTCTTTCGTCGCAATCAATGCCCTCATCATGCAGCGCTATATGTTTGAATATGGCTGGCGACATGCAGACTTTGCGGACTTTTCACTGAACGCGCATGCGAATGCCGCCCATAACCCCTTTGCCCGTTTCCAAAAAGCGATCTCCAGAAAATCCTTTTTAGAAGCGCCGATGGTGGCGGACCCAATCAACTTAATGGATGCATCCCCAATCGGTGACGGCGCAGCGGCAATTGTCCTCACAAGTCAACCATTGGCTCATAATAATCCTCAGGTATTTGTTGCAGGATCTGCCTCCTGCACAGACACTATCTCCGTCCAAAACCGCAAGACCCCCACTTTCCTGACTGCTGCCGCTAATTCTGCCAAGCAAGCTTATGCGCAGGCTGGCATCGGTCCACTGGATATTGGCGTTTTTGAGTACCACGACGCATTTTCCATCATGGCAGCGTTATCGCTGGAAGCTTGCGGTTTCGCTGAGCCTGGACAAGGTCCCAGGCTGGCTTTGGATGGTAAAATCAAATTCGATTCAGATATTCCAGTTGCCACCAAGGGTGGACTTAAAGCCCGCGGGCACCCAGTTGGAGCCACCGGAGTCTATCAAATTCTCGAGGTGACACTGCAGCTTCGTGAAACTGCTGGCACCACGCAGGTCAAACGCACCAGTTTCGGAATGGCACAAAATATTGGCGGTTCTGGTTCAAATATCACCACCCACATCCTGCAGCGTGAATGATAAAATTATCAGGTAATCCAACCATACAGAAATCAAGGAGATCCCCATATGGAATTTCACGTTACTCGTAAAGCCCGAGAAAAGTACCAATTTGATGAGCTCCTGTTTTCCTACAACGGAAATGTAATCTTCGCTAATTTCCAGGCGTCCCGTAACTTCGCCCACCTGATGAATCAGCTGCGTGTGGATCCTTCTGACACCTCTACCTACATTGCTCCGGGTCAAATAAACGCCCTCGGTTTGATAGATGAAATTTTCCACCTTGTTCTTGATGAATACTACAAGGCTAACGGATCAACCCTCCGTCAAGCGCTTTATGCGCATCTGGAACAATCGCTTGGAACAGCAAGGCTTTTAAGCACCTTGCGGTCCTTTAATCAACAGTTCCCTCCTGTCGCGGTTTACGCCGGCGAGAAGAGCGTCGATGAATATCTGACCGAAAGCACTCTTGGCGTTCCCAACACAGAGAACACCGTCGAAGAATTGCTCATGACATGGTTAGCCAATGTTAATCCTGCTGCTAATCCCTACAACGAACTTTTCGACGACACAGCGCTTCAAAAGAACAGCGCGTATTTGCAGGTTGTGGATGGCATCCAGATCTTCTTCAAGAAACAACCTGTTTTTGGACCCGAAAACCAGGACTTGGTTTCCATGCTGCGATCGCCAGCCATGGTTGTACCGACCTCACTGACGGGTCAGCTGGAGTACATTCGCAGCAATTGGTCCGAACTACTGGGCTCCCTCCTTTACCGATTACTCGGGGGGCTCGACCTGCTCTCTGAGGAAGCCCGAGCGTTATTGATTGCCGCTGGTGGCGGACCAGGACCCACAGTCGTACCAGAGTATGGAAAACTCGACGCATGGGGTGAGAGACTCAGTGAAGAAGAAAACTTTAGCCCAGATAGTGACTGGATGCCAAAAGTTGTCATGATCGCAAAGAATAGCTTCGTTTGGCTCAATCAGCTTTCCAAACAATATGGCAGGCAGATAGACCGCCTGGATCAGATCCCGGATGAGACACTCGACCAACTGGCAAGCTGGGGTTTTACGGGCTTATGGCTGATTGGGCTCTGGGAACGCAGCGATGCCTCCCGCCAGATCAAACAAATGTGCGGTAACCCCGACGCGGTTTCTTCCGCGTATTCTCTAGCACGCTACCAAATAGCAGAACGCCTCGGTGGGGAGCAGTCTTACCACAACCTCAGTCAGCGCTGTGGAGCTCGTGGGATCCGACTCGCCAGCGATATGGTGCCAAACCATATGGGGATTGATTCGGACTGGGTCTATGATCATCCGGATTGGTTCATCCAATCTGATCAAAGTCCTTTCCCCGCTTATAGTTTTAACGGCGCGGACCTCTCTACCCGACCCGGCACAAGCATCAACCTTGAAGATCATTACTACTCCCGCAGCGACGCAGCAGTAGTTTTTAAACATTATGACCACGGCAACGGCAGAACCCGTTACATCTATCACGGCAACGATGGCACCAGCATGCCCTGGAATGACACAGCACAGTTAAACTACCTGAACCCCGAAGTGCGTGAATCAGTCATCCAGACCATACTTTCAGTCGCCCGCAAGTTCCCGATCATCCGCTTTGATGCCGCCATGACCCTGACCAAGAAGCATTACCAGCGCCTTTGGTTCCCTCAACCTGGCAGTGGTGGCGACATTCCCTCAAGAGCAGATCATGCCATGACCCGGGAAGCGTTTGACACTGCCATGCCTGAGGAATTTTGGCGGGAGGTCGTCCAGCGAGTCGCCGATGAGGTGCC
>DAOOPV010000095.1:0-5903 GCA_035388405.1 Anaerolineaceae bacterium | reverse complement strand
CTGCTCTCGCCTGTTTTTCTCTACATTGCTCTCAGAATCAAGCGTGACTCGCCTGGCCCGGTATTCTTCAAGGGTGATCGCATGGGTCGTTTCGGTAAGCCTTTCAAAATCCTCAAGTTCCGCACCATGTATGAGGACGCACGCAGTCACAATGGCGCGCCTGTCACCGCCAAAGACGACGACCGCGTCACCCCCTTCGGTAAGGTCCTGCGCGAGACCAAGCTCAACGAGTTACCCCAGTTCTGGAATGTGCTCAGAGGCGAGATGAGCCTCGTGGGACCCCGTCCAGAAGATCTCAAGATTGCCCAGGCCTGGCCAGAAGAGGTCAAAGCAGAGGTTCTCTCCATTCGCCCAGGCATCACCAGCCCTGCTTCGGTTATCTACCGCGATGAAGAAAATCTCCTTCAAGGCTCCGGTTTTATGGATGATTACCTAAAAACTATTCTCCCCAACAAAATCCGCCTCGATCAGCTCTACGTCCGCAATAACAACATTTTCACGGATCTGGATGTGATTGCCATGACCATTGTCATCCTCCTGCCCGCCCTGCGCAAAACTTCTCTCGATCAGCGCTGGTTATTCGGCGGTCCCTTTTATCTCTTTTTTAGGCGCATCTTCTCCTGGTTTCTCGCAGACATGTTTGTTTCTGCCTTCGCTGTTGGCCTCTCGGGTGCGGTATGGCGCCTAAGCGCTGTTATCAACCTCGGATGGCAAAATTACCTGCTTATGTCGATTGCCATTGCTGTATTTGTGAGCCTGATTAACCTCCTCCTGGGTCTCAATCACGTCAACTGGCGCAATGCCAGCCCCATCTACGTGCTCGATCTCGCTGTTTCTGTAGGAATTACCATGGTGGTACTCTACGGGGTCACCCGCCTCTGGCTCACCGAGCCCTGGCTGCCCTTCAGCCTGATCTGGCTCATTGGCATTACCATGATGTTCGGTCTCGTGCTTGTCCGTTATCGCGATCGCCTACTTACCGGCCTGGCAAACCGCTGGCTGCTCTTTCGCGGCCCAAAATCTTCCTTTGCCGAGCGCATTCTCATTGTTGGCGCAGGCAACCTGGCTGAGATGACCATCTGGCTGCTTCAACGCAGCGCGTATTCAGGCATCTTTGGCATTATCGGCATGGTGGATGACGATGCCCGCAAGCGCAACATGGAATCTTATGGTGTGCGCGTCCTCGGCACTACGAAGGATATCCCCGCCCTCGTTGAAAAATACCAAATCGGTTTGATCTTCTTCGCCATCGCCAACGGCTCTGAACGGGATCGCGAGCGCATCACCAAACTTTGTGAAGCGACTAATGCTAAAATTGTGGTGGTTCCGGACCTCGTAAAAGTGCTGGAGCGCTCAATTAATAAGATCACGACACAGGAAGCTTCATGACAGACAAATGGATAGATCGAATAGTTCTCGTCACTGGCGCGGGCGGTTTTATCGGGAGCCGTCTGGTGGAAAAACTCTTTTCTCAAGGAGTCCGTGTACGTGCATTCGTGCGCTATAACTCCCGCGCCGAAATCGGCCTACTCAAGCAGCTTCCCCCTGAAATTCTTGGGAACGTCGAAATTATCCGCGGCGACTTACGCGACTTCAGCGCTGTCGAACAAGCTGCAAAGGGTGTAGACACGATTTTTCACCTCGGAGCGCTCATTTCCATCCCCTATTCCTACGTCCATCCGGTTGAGACGGTGCAAACGAATGTGATCGGGACGATGAACATCCTGGAGGCATGCCGCAAGACAGGGGCGAAGCTGGTGCATACTTCCACCAGCGAGGTTTATGGGACGGCTTTGCGAGTGCCGATTGGTGAAGATCATCCCCTGCAGGGGCAGTCACCTTATTCTGCCAGCAAGATCGGAGCGGACAAACTGGTGGAAAGCTACTACCGAAGTTTTGACGTTCCGGCGATCACTATCAGACCCTTCAACACTTATGGACCGGGGCAGAGCAACCGGGCTGTCATTCCAACCATTATCACCCAGGCACTCTCCGGGGACGTGGTTCGATTAGGCAATTTGGATGCCATCCGCGATTTTACCTACCTGGACGATACCGTCGACGGCTTTTTGCTTGCCGGGATGGCGGATTTATGGAACGGCGAAACCTTCAACCTCGGCACAGGTGAGGAGATCAGCATCGCAGCGGTTGCGGAGCTCATTTTCAGGATCATGGGAAAGCAAGCCGAAATCCAGGTGGAGCAAGGTCGGCTGCGCCCGGAAAAATCTGAAGTGTTACGGTTAATTTCTGACAACCGTAAGGCAAAAGAGGCTCTGGGATGGCAACCCAAAGTCGGGATGGAAGAGGGGTTGAGGCGAACGATCGATTGGATCAGCGCGCATTTGGACCTCTATAAACCTGAAGAATACGGTTTGTAAGACCTGGAAACCGGATATCTTCGCAAACTGAACACGCAGCGTTCTTGATTCGATTGTATAATTCCCCTTAAACTAAAAAAAAGGTGAAAATTATGAAAGCAGTTATTCTGGCGGGCGGCAGGGGAACCAGGCTTGCGCCTTATACGCATATCCTACCTAAACCAATGATGCCAGTTGGCGATCGGGCTATCCTTGAAATTATCCTGGGTCAGTTCAGCCGGGCGGGGATCAGCGAAGTGACGCTGGCTGTTGGTCACCTGGCAAGCCTGATGCAAGCTTATTTTGGGGATGGTTCCCGTTACAACCTGAAAATTACCTATGCTTATGAAGAAAAGCCGCTTGGCACGGCAGGACCACTGGCGTTAGTGGAGGGTTTGACTGAGACCTTTTTGGTTGCCAACGGCGACATCATGACCCTGCTCGATCTCAATCAACTGATCGCCTTTCACAAGGAACAAAAAACCGTTTGCACGATCGCCAGCCACCAGCGAACTCACAAGATCAACCTGGGGGTGATTGAGCATGCGGAGGGGTCTTACCGGGTTAGCGGGTACATCGAAAAACCTTCGATGAATTTCCTGGTCAGCATGGGAATTTACGTTTTCGAGCCAGGAGTGCTGGACTACATTCCCAAGGGTGAGTATTTTGACTTCCCGGACTTGGTGAATGTGCTTCTGGGCGCAAACGAGCCGGTCGCTTGCTTCCCGTATGACGGCTATTGGCGCGATCTGGGTAATCAGGACGATTATCTCGCCGCGAATGAAGATTTTGAAAGTATGCGATCACAGTTTTTAGCGGAGTAACTATGGAATGGCGTGTGCCACTGGCAGATGTGAAGCTTGGAATTGAAGAGGAAAATGCCGTGCTTGAGGTTTTGCGCTCAGGCTGGCTGACGATGGGGGCGGTCACGCAGGCGTTCGAGCAGGAGCTGGCTGCTTTTGTGGGCGCGAAACACGCCTTTGCTGTCAACAACGCCACCGCCGCGCTGCATTTGGCATGCATGGCTGTGGGCTTGGGCGAGGGGGATGAGGTTATCGTGCCCTCGCTGACCTTCGTAGCGACAGCCAATGCCGTTCGGTACACCGGCGCGAAAGTTGTTTTCGCGGATATCGAAAGCGAAGACTGGCTGTGCATCTGCCCCAAAGCGATTGAAGAGAAGATCACTGAGCGAACCAAGGCGATCGTGGTGATGCACTACGCTGGCTTCTCCTGCGACATGCCTGCAATCCTGCGCATAGCCGAAAAGCATCAATTGGCGGTTATCGAGGATGCTGCCCATGCAATTGGGGCGAGCCTGGATGGGAAAGCGCTGGGCACGTGGGGGGGTGTGGGCTGTTACAGTTTCTTTGGCAACAAAAACATGACCACCGCCGAGGGGGGGATGTTGGTCACCAATGACGATCACTTGGCGGAAAAAGTGCGGATTTTACGCTCTCACGGCATGACCACCCTCACCTGGGACCGTCACCAGGGGCACGCCAGCACCTATGACGTCATAGACCTGGGCTATAACTACCGCATCGATGAGATCCGATCAGCGATTGGGCGCGAACAGCTCAAAAAGCTGCCAGCCGGCAATGCCAGGCGGGGCGAACTGGTGGCACTCTATCGCGAGTTGTTAGCCGAACGCACTCCGCAAATTCAGATTCCCTTTGAAGCCGAACGCGGGCTGAGCAGCTACCACATCATGCCCGTACTCTTGCCTGAGAGCAGCCAAAAAGAAGCCGTCAGGGCAAGCATGAAAGTGCAGGGCATCCAGACCAGTTGGCACTATCCCCCCGCACACACCTTCAGCATCTACGGCAGTGGAGCAGCCAGTGAGGAGGGGCGCCTGGCAATCACCGATCTGGCTGCAAAGCGCGAAATCACTCTACCGCTCTATCCAACCATGCGTGAAGAGCAGGTGGAATGGGTGGTCGACGCCATCAGAGATGCGCTCTAAAAATTTCATTGAATCCCGGCAATTTTTTGGTCAATAATTATCAACACACTTGGGACCGAATTGCTGATTGAACTGGCGGAAAATGAATTTTTGCGAATTGATCTTTGACAAGAATTTTTAATTTGAAAAGTTGATTTTTTTATAATTTATGGTACATGGATTCGAGGGTTATAATTTAGTTTAAAATTAAACAGGCTGCTAACCGAAAAGAGGAAATTGGAAGAACAGATTTATCAAATAAACCCGAATGTAATTTTTGAGGAATTACAAGGAGGTGCGCTGTTGTTAGACACGGATGATTTTAGGTTAGTTGAGCTTAGTTCCATTGCATTAATTATCCTCAAGAAAACTGACGGTCTATCCAGCGTAACTAAAATCGCCAGGGATATTGCTATTGAATATGGCATTGATGAGTCCTCAGCTTTTCAAGATGTAAGAACGTTTTATGAGCAATTGTCAGACAAAAAAATCGTCCGGTTATTAAGTCAAGAACCATGAAGGAGCCCAAAATGCCAGAAAAATTTAACTTTGACACCAATTACTGCTGTAATCCTGATGTTGTGTTAAGGGAAGAAGATGAAGTGGGCGGTTTATTATTTAATCCCGACACTAATCAGGTAAAGGTGGTTAATACCAGCGGCTTATTCATTTGGAAGCAATTTGCTACTATGAACCGCTGTGAAAAGGTCCTCGATGCCGTTTTGAAGGAATTTGAAGAAGCGGATGCTGAACAGGCAAAATGCGATCTGGAAGAATTCGTTGAGCACCTTTTAAACTCTGGTTTCCTTGGTGAAGTGGAGGCTCTCTGAGTGGCATCTCTTAAAAAAGAAAAGGTTTATGAATCATGACTGATTTTAAATTCATGCCCAAGCCAAGGCACGTGGATATAGCCATAACTGGTCGTTGCAATCTCAATTGTGCTTATTGTTTTTATGCGGATGAAATGGTTGCCCTTCATGATCTGCCCACCCAGGTTTGGTTGGATTTATTCAAACGCCTTGGGGAATTGGGCGTAATGGGTGTCACCCTCACGGGTGGCGAAGCCTTCACCCGACCGGATTTTTTCGACCTGGTGGACGGCGTGATTGCCAACCACATGCGCTATGATATTCTCTCCAATGGCACCTTAATTACTGAAAAGACCCTGAAAGAGTTTGAAAAGGGCAAACGCCGTCTACGGTTGGATTCGATCCAGATCTCTATTGACGGCTCTTGCCCTGAAGTGCATGATCACAGCCGCCCCAACAGCTTCAACCGTGCCCTGCGTGGGTTAACATTACTGAAAGCTGGTGGCTTCCCCCTGACCGTCCGGGTGACGATTAACCGCTTTAATTACAACGACCTGGAGAATGTCGCCTATTTACTTCTGAATGAGGTGGGACTGCCTGGTTTTTCAACCAACGAAGCCTATCCCTGCGGTGCCACCAATCGCTTTGAAGAAGGTATCATGCTCAGTGTGGACCAAAGGCGGGAGGTGATGAACACCTTAACCCGCTTGAACGAAAAGTATGACGGCCGTATCAGCGCCACGGCTGGACCCTTAGCGTTAGCAGGGCAGGAAAGAGTGATCAAAGAGGCGCAAG
>DAOOPV010000094.1:4537-5943 GCA_035388405.1 Anaerolineaceae bacterium | reverse complement strand
GTTGAGATTGATTTCCTTGCCTGGCAATGCCTGAACGCGGACATACGGGCATGGATCCATAATGAAGCGATTCGCGTAGATCATCCGATCCTGAAGTCACCAGATAACGAATATTACCTGACGCGCGACCTTGATCTTTCCTATAAGGCGATGGGGTCGATCTTTTTCGACTTTCGCAATAACACCGACTTCTCCGATCCGAACACCATCATTTATGGGCACAACTTTGACAATGGACTCATGTTCAGCAACTTGGTTTGGTACAAGAGCCAGCAGTTCTACGAACAGAACCCCTTTTACACCATTTACACACCAGAGCAAGTTTACCGGGTGGATATTACAGCGGGAATCGTGGTCAGCGAAACCGACACTACTTACTTGGTGGTCAATTTCAGCTCTGAGATGGAGTTCCAAAGCTTGATCCAAACGATCGAAGAGAATTCCGTAATCGAAACTGAAGTCGAACTTACACCGAGTGATCACCTGGTTACACTCTATACCTGCACGAACGACTGGCAAGGCCAGCGCTTTGTAGTCATCGGGAAGATCACCCCACTGGGCTCTTTTTCAGCTCAGTAATTTCTCAGCCCTAAAAGCTCAACAACCAGAAAATCTCTGCTGCAAGAGCCTCTTTCCCTTCTTTCTCCAGAAGCGCTATAACCGCTAAATAAACCGTGTCCTCCTCAATAGTTTCTACATACCTTATACATTTTTTGGATAATATTACGTATTGTGTATTAATATTTCAACCTCTTAAGCTTTTGCAACTTAATAGAAAGGTTTAAATATGAGGACACTATCCACACTTCTACTAGCAATCATATTGCTATTTACTCTCAGCCAGGTGGACCAACCTGTTCAAGCAAGTGAAGAATACCAACTGAACTTGTCGCACATCGAATGTCTCGGAACGTACGTTGAAATCCACTTTGTCCTACTTAATACTGTCGAGGGGGATGTCATCTCAGATCTTACTTACACCTACGGCACCATTCCGCCCGATGCTCACACCGGGAATGTAGTCCATTTCACAGATAATGTTGCACCAGGTTACTACAACATCACCAGTGCCTCAGTGTGGGTCAACAGCACCCTGGTCACGCTCCACAATCCCGGTGCGTACGCTGGCGATTATGGCTGCCAACAACAGCCCACCAACACACCAACGTTCACGCCCACTTCCACCCCTGTGACGCCTACCAGTACGCCGACGTTTACTCCTACTGCCACGACAATTACACCCACCGATCCACCAAAACAGACCCCCACGGTCACCGAAACACCCACCAACACACCAACGTTCACGCCCACTCCCACCCCTGTGACGCCAACCAACACGCCAACGTTTACCCCTACTGCCACGACGATTACACCCACAGATCCGCCAAAACAGACTCCCGTGGTCA
>DAOOPV010000094.1:0-4437 GCA_035388405.1 Anaerolineaceae bacterium | reverse complement strand
CCGAGACACCCACCGAGACTCCGACCTCCACACCGGTGACCCCAACCAACACGCCAACGTTTACCCCAACCACCACGGCAATTACACCCACAGATCCGCCAAAACAGACTCCTACGGTCACCGAGACACCCACCGAGACTCCGACCTCCACACCGGTGACCCCAACCAACACGCCGACGTTTACCCCAACCGCTACGACAGCAACACCCACAAATCCACCGACAAATACACCAGAGCCGACAGTGGTCACGACTACTCCTGAGCCAAGCCCTACGGCAACGCGGTCTGACCCCACAGCAACATTGCCAACCACGACCCCAGTTGCGACAGCAACCTTCTCAGTGCCGAATACCGGACCGGAAGATAGCTTTGCAGGTTCAGGCTTTATCCTGGCAGGGTCGTTCACGGTGGGGTTGGGGCTTGCTCTAACCAAACTACTGCGAAAGCCCTACGTGACCAAACGCAAGTAACAACCCAAATCTTTAAAGAAAAGAAGTCCGGGACCATGGTCCTGGACTTCTTATTGTTTTATGAGTTCGAGTTTATCGCTTGAGTTTCAGCAGCAGCCAGATCAGACCGAACGCGGCAGCAAGACCAGCCAGGATCCATTTTACATTCGTTGGGATAATTGGCTCTTTTTCCGACTCAACAACCTCCTGAGCAGCAACTACCGCTGATATCTCGGACTGAACAGGCTCGATCGTAATAACCTGCCCCAGTTGGTCCTCACGAACCCCAAAGATCAATGGTTCAACAGTAATTTTGTCCTCAGAAAGCATGCTCGCAACTTCGGTCGGCTCGACGACCCCCCCTGTCTGCATCGGCTCGGTCAATGTGAGTTCAGCTGGCTGCTCTGGTTCAGCAACCACAGCATCTTCTGGAGCGATTTCGGTTAGCCCGCCGCCCATTCCATAAGCCATACCTCCCACGGGCAGGCCACTTCCGCCGGCACCACCGCCGCCTTTCCCACCGACCGAGGCCCAGTTGAGCAGGTACACTGGCTGACTACTTTCTTCCTCAGCTTGTCTCAGAGCGCTTTCAGGAGCAGCATCTGGAAGCATCATGGCGACCGGTTCAGCTGGTGTCTGGGGAACTGAAAAATTTGTGAAAATAAACTCACTGCCAAAAATGACAGCCAACAGAATCATTGAAACCACGCTTGCCCAACCGAAAGTTGGCAGCATGAATAAGCCACGCCGGGCTTTTTCTGCTTCACTGCGAGTAAGGGTGAAATGATGAGGCACAGGTTTGCAGGGCAGGCTGCGCATGCTGCGCTTTAACGCAGTCATATCCTCCAGAGCTTGTGTTAGCTCGGGGGATTGCTGCAGGCGTGTCTCAAACTTCGCGCGGTCCTTTATGGACAGCGTGTCGTCGAGGTATTCGCACAGCAGCGTCATGTCCTTTTCAGAGATCTCAGCTTGCCAGTTCATCATGTTCCTCGGTAATATGACGAAATTGGTCTGGTAAAAGTTCCCTAAAACCTTGCAGGCACTGCTGCATTTTGAGACGCGCCCGTGCAAGACGGCTCTTGACCGTACCTATGGGGGTACCGATGATCCGGGCAACCGCCTCGTAATCCTCACCCGACACATCCACCAGTGTGATCACAATCCGGAATTTTTGGTCCAGCCCGCTCAGGCAGTGCTGTATGGCGTTCTCAATCTCAGAAGTCCCCAGTACGTCTTCCGGACCAGCAGATTTATCCTCCAACCATTCCGGGGATTCAACCAGTTCGCCTTCGTTCGTCTCCGGCTCAATCGGAATAGTCGGTCTGCGGCGCTGACGGCGCAGTTCGTCGTAACAGGCATTTGTGACAATTCGCAAGAACCAGCTCTTAAAAGATCCGCCTCGATAGGTATCGAGTTTGCGGTACATGGAGATTACAGCGTCCTGGGTGGCATCCGCGGCCGCGTTTTCGTCTGCCATAATTCGGTAGGCTACGTTATAAGCGACTTCCTGGTGCTGGAGCACGAGTTGATTAAAGGCGTCAAGGTCGCCATCAACAGCACGCGTTATCAGTTCGGTCTCTTCCATGATTGCTTTCTGTGCAAGACTCAAGCCAACGAGACAACACTTCAAATAGATTCTAACGCAATTGCAACATTAAAAATGCGTTTATATAAACATAATTATGCGAGTTTTCGGAAATTGTCTTACAAATGGGCAATATCATACAAAAAAGAGTGCTTGAGGCACTCTTTTTTGACAGGTTGTTACGATTACCTGCTTAAGCTTCAGTAGAGGCTCTATCTTCCTCTCGCAGTGGAGGGAAGAGGATGACTTCGCGCAGGGAATGCTGACCAGTGAGCATCATCACAAACCGATCCACGCCGAGGCCAAAACCACCAGCCGGCGGCATGCCGTAAGCCAGAGCGCGCAAGTAGTCCTCGTCCATCGGGTTGCGCTCTTCATCATCTTCGGTGTAAGCACGTCCGAGTTCAAGAAAGCGTTTTTCCTGATCAAGCGGGTCATTAAGCTCAGTAAAAGCGTTGCAAAGCTCCACCCCACCTATGTAGCCCTCGAAGCGTTCCACCGTGTTGGGATCTTCAGGTTTCGCCTTCGCCAGGGGTGAGATGTCGCGCGGGTAGTCGTAGAGGAAGGTCGGCTGGATCATAACCGGCTCAAGATAAGTTTCCATCAGGGTGTTGATCAGCTTGCCGCGTGGAGTTCCCGGTTTGAAGGGTATCTGGCGGGCTTGCATTAGCTCCGCTAAACTTTCAGCTGTGGGGTGCTCGTTGATATCAATGCCAGCGTGGTCGATCAGACCCTGCCGAATCTGCATGCGGTTCCAGGGAGGGGTGAGGTTGATTTCGTGCCCCCCCCACTGGATGATCATCGTACCCAAAACACGCTGGGCAACCTGCGCAACCATCTGCTCGGTCATTTCCATGATCGTGTTGTAATCGGCATAAGCCATGTAGAACTCAAGCTGGGTGAATTCGGGGTTGTGCTTGAAGGATATGCCCTCATTGCGGAAGTCGCGCCCGATCTCATAAACGCGATCCAAACCACCCACGAGCAATCGTTTCAGGTAAAGTTCAAAACTGACTCGCAGGAAGAGCTGCCGGTGAAGCTGGTTGTGGTAGGTGGTGAAGGGTTTGGCTGCCGCTCCGCCATAAATAGGCTGCAGGATGGGAGTTTCCACCTCCTGAAAGCCGCGTTCATCTAAAAACTCGCGCAGAGCTTTGAGAGTCTCAGTGCGCATGCGGAAGATGTCGCGGACTTCGGGGTTGACTGCCAGGTCGACGTAGCGCTGGCGGTAACGGGTTTCGGGGTCGGTTAGGGCTGCATGGCGGATGACTTCTCCGTCAACCACCTCGTCCTTGGCGGCCGGCAGTTGATAGAGGGCTTTGGAGAGCATTCTAAAGTCCTCAACCTGCAGGGTGACTTCTCCGCGTTTGGTGCGCACCATGGTGCCTGTGGCTTCAATGAAGTCGCCCAGGTCGAAAAATCGCACGAACTGATCCAGTTTTTCCTGCCCGAGTTCGTTGATGCGCATGAAGAGCTGGATCCTGCCGCTGCGATCTTCGATGTGGGCAAACGAAAGCTTACCCATGTTGCGGATGGCGCGCAGGCGACCGGCAAGGGTCAGCTTGAGCTCTTCCGGATCACCGGCAACTTCGCGGGCTTCAAAAGCCTTGATGGCATCGGCATTGCTGCTGTTTTTATATGAGCGGGTTGGGTAAGGCTCAATCCCATCCTGGCGCAATTGCTCCATTTTTGCCAAACGGAGATTCTCAAGTTCGGAAAAGTTATCTGTAAGCATGGTTCGTCCTTTACATTAAAATAAGCCCCACCGTGATGAAGGGTGGGGCTTTGAGAATTCAGGCGACTACTCGCTCTTTAGAATCTCCACGGTGTAAGCACCACCTGGGGCTTCAATCTTAACCTTATCACCAACACGATGGTTAATCAAAGCGCGGCCAATAGGAGATTCGTTGGATATCCGTCTTTCACGAGGGTTTGCTTCAACAGGACCAACAATCTTATACATTTCAGGCTCACCGCCTTCTTCGCAGATCGTCACGTGTGAGCCGACAGTAACAAGTCCGTGCTCGTTTTCACCATCTTCAATGATGTGTGCATTGGCAAGCAGCAGTTCCAGCTCTTTAATGCGCCCTTCTGTGAATGCCTGTTCGTTTTTGGCGGCTTCATATTCCGCGTTTTCGATCAGCTCACCGTCTTCCATCGCATCCTGCAAACGCTGAGCAACTTCCTTGCGTTTGACGGTGCGTAGAAATTCCAGTTCTTGTTCCGACTTTTCAAATCCCTCTCGGGTTAAGTATGAGCTTGGCATAATATCAATAATCCTTGAACATTTTCTAAATCCCAAACCATAAGATTGGGTTGGGTTAATACAAAACGCGCCTCGAAAGCCGGGGGCTTCCTTAACGCCGGTGCATTATTATACTATGAAACTTTCTAATTTGCACAAGT
>DAOOPV010000093.1:0-6643 GCA_035388405.1 Anaerolineaceae bacterium | reverse complement strand
GGTAACCACAGGGTGTTACCCCTACCAAGGTGACCAAGTTGTTAATTGTCTTCATTGACATCCATCCCCTCAACCTGTACAATATGACCGACCGGTCACATCGACCAAAGGAACCCCATGCCCACTGAAACCTATCATAATCTCCCCGAAGAGAAGCGCCTGCAAATCGAAAAGGCGGCCATCGCTGAGTTTGCTGCCAATCCGCTGCAAAGCGCCTCCATCAATGCCATCGTCAGCGAGGCGGGCATCGCCAAGGGGTCTTTCTACCAGTACTTCGAAAATATCGACGATCTGCACAGACACATCTTAAGCATTATCTATAAGAAAAAAATTGAAGTGATCAACAGCCTGCCGCTGGACTCGGCCAGCCTCGACACCTTTCGCTATCTGCGGCGCGTCTCGCAGGCAGCGGTTGAGTTCCAAATCAGATTTCCCGATTTAGCCAGCATTGAGCGCTTTCAGCGCCTGAACGCAAATCACCTGAGCAGCGTTGACCCCGAAACGGGTGAGCGGGTGAGTGGGGACGGGCGCTTCCATGCATTCCTGACCCAAGGAATCCTGCACGACGACATTGCCACCTGGGTGGACGTGGATATGGCGGCTTTTATGCTCGAGCTCATTGAAGGTGGGATTGCTCCCTACCTGGTAGAGCGGATTGGCGACAAAGCTCCCGCGATCGCCTCAGGTAGGCTTTCGTCGGTTTATGACCGCACCACACAGGACTTGTTTGATAACCTGATGGATATCCTCGAGGCGGGATTGGCACGCGATCCTCAAATCCGGAAAGACTATTATTTGAAATAGACGTTTTCCCCCACAAGCTTCTTGAACTAAATAAAAAGGACCTGCTTGTATGCAGGTCCTCTGAAGCTGTTTGCTAACTTATGCGAGGGGGAGGTCAGAGACGCCCAGGCAGGCGCCAACCTGGAACGAACCGCGGATCCAGTCGTGGTCGAGAGGCATCGCCTTCGTTTTGCCAGCCACCTCGTCCAACGGCACGCTGGTGACCGAACCGTCTATCCGGCAAGCCATGCGCCCAAACTCACCCTTCACTGCCAGGCGCACGCTCCATTCCGCCAGTTGATTGGCAAGCAAGCGATCCGCCGCGGTGGGCGTGCCTCCGCGGACCAGCGAGCCGAGAATGGTGATGTGCGTTTCAAGTTCCGTGGCCTCGCCGAGGCGCCGCGCCAGCAGCAGAGTCTGGGCGGAATAGTTGTTTTCGATGCGTTCAAAGGCCTTTCCCTGTTCTTCGGCGCTTGCGGCTTGTTTGCTGGCAGCCAGCTCCATGAAGTCGACCAGTTCCTTCGACCTGGCTTTCTCGGCGACAGCCACCAGCGAGAAGTTTCGCCCGGCAGCTTTGCGGCGGTGAATGGCCTCAATGATCACGTCGAAATCGTATGGAATCTCCGGGATCAGGATCACGTCCGCACCCGCAGCCAAACCCGCGCCCATCGTCAGCCAGCCGGAGCAGTTGCCGAGCAGTTCCACCAGCATGATGCGATGGGTAGCGTTGGCGTTGGTATGCAGGCGATCGATTGCCTGGGTGGCAATCTCGCGGGCGGTGTCGAAACCGATCGATTTATCCGTACGGGGCACGTCGTTTTCGCAGGATTTTGGCATGGTGATGATATTCAATCCAGCCTGGCTGAGGTGATAAGCAGCCAACTGGCTCTTGTTGTCGCCAATGATGACCAGCGCGTCAAGATTATTGCGGTGGTAGCTATCAATGGCTTCCTGCGTGAGGTCAACTGGACCTTGCGGGCTGGGCATACGTTCGGGCTGGTGCCGGCTGGTGCCCAGGATGGTGCCGCCCTGGGTGAGGATGCCCGAGAGCATCTTGCCTTCCAACAGGTTCACTTTACGATCCTCGATCAATCCGAGGTATCCATCCCGAAATCCAAGCACTTCCATATCGTGGGTATTTGCGACTGCCTTGCCAAAGCCGCGAATGGCGGCGTTGACGCCAGGGCTGTCACTGCCTGCTGTGATTAATCCAACTCTCATCTCGCACACTCCTGCGTTTTATTGCTCTAATTATAGCCTGAGTAGAAGAGGTCGGCGCTGATTGTTGGTGTGAGTTGGATGCAATACGCTCCAGTATCCAGCTTACCTGTTATAGTAATAACAAAGGAGATTGCCATGGAATTCAATGAAGCACTGCTAAACGAAATTGTTTTACTGCGCCAGACCCTGGAGCGGATCGCCACCTCTTTGGAGGATATCGACGACACCCTCGAGATCATGTTCCTGGAGGACGATTACGACGATGAGGATATGGAAGATCTCGAGTTGCTCGATTCGGACGCGGATGATATTGAATTTGGTGGAGAAAACGAAGAGGTAGACGCAGATTGACGCGAGTCGAGAGAGCGGTTGAAAAAACAAAAAACCGCCTGTTCTCACAAGCGGTCGTTTTGTGTGCCGAGTCACGGACTCGGACCGTGGACCCTTCAATTTTCAGTCGAATGCTCTACCAACTGAGCTAACTCGGCAACGAAATGAGATTCTAACCGCCAGCGGCGAGACTGTCAAGCAACTCGTCCCGGACGTAGTTTTTAGTCAGAAAGTTTAGCTTTTCAACAAGGACCAGTGCGGGGATGTAAACCCGCACTGGTTATTCAGGTAAGGTTATGACTATTTCATCGACATGTCTTCAATGTCGTTCTGCCAGCTCCAGAACGGGGTGATGTCCGGGGTGATTGTGGCTGCATTAATCCGCTGGGTGCTGAAAAGAGTGAGGCTTTTCCGAGCATAGTTGGGAATTTCGGCAGCCCAGTCCATAATAATGTCAAAGGCTTGCTGGTAGAGTTGTTTTCTCAATGCCTGGTCGTCGCTTGAACGTGCTTGCATGATAAGCATATCCAATGCCTGATCCTGTATGTAATAGTGGTTCGAGCGCGTTCCATCGGGTTGGTCAAAGGTGTTGGAACTGTGATACGCATCGAACAAGTTAACATCTATACCTAAGCCCCAGGCAGCTGTCCATAGCTCTTGAGTACCATTGCGTAATGCATCCCACATGACGTTTACATCTGGAGGGTCGATTATGGTCAAGGTTATCCCAATTTCAGATAATGTTTCCTGGGCTTCAATGAGAAGGCTATAAGCAGGATGATTCCCCATGCCTCCCCCAGGAACAATAACTTCGTAAGTCAATTTTGCGCCTGCCGGCGGATCCACAACCATTCCGCCAGAAATAGTGAAGCCAGCTGCCTCAAAGAAACCAAGCGCGGCTTGCTGCGCAGCCGCAACCCTTTGAGACTGCGTCATCCCGGGGGTATAAAGTGGAGCACCATTCACATCCACCGAAAATGCTTCATGATAGCCAGGATCTTCTGGTTGAGGGGAAGCCCAGGATGAGAGAATGATCGGGTATTCCAGAGTTGAGGCACCATCCACACCATAGTAAGCCTTATTTGCTGGTCTGCGATGAACGGCGAGGATAGTGGAGAAAGCTTTACGCAAGTCACGGGAAGCAGTTGAGGCAGGGTCGTCTCCGACTTTCACCAATCTGGCGTTGATGCCAATATAACCATAACCGAGATTGTCAAATTTGGAGGTGGTAATGATGTCGCCTGTGAGTTCCCCATTAGAATTAAGCGCGTAAATCTCCGCTAAATTATTTGCATCATATGGGGTACTTGCCAGATCAAAACTGCCTGCATTGATTGCACCCGGTAACGAATGGCTGGCGTCCTCGACAAACCTAATTCGAGTGATCTTGGGTTCACCTTTATAGTAATAACTATTAGCACCAAGATAATTCACACCGTCAAGTTTGTAAGCGAACTGATAAGGTCCGGCACCCATGGGGGCGTTATCTTTACTTCGCTGGAGTGACAGGTTGCCAATATCAAAACCAAACATGTTCAGGGCGTAGTTATATTTATCGGTGCTGCCATAATAATGCAACGGAGTGATTGGGATGGCCAGAGAGTAGATCCAATTCGTTTCGAAACCGTCAATCTCAACAGTGACGGTAGTATCACTGACCCTTTGAATGCCGCTGATGTTTGGTATTCCTCCAATCATATCCGGATCAAGCGGTCCCCAATAGCCAATGAAATCCACTTTTACTTGCTCGTACAAATCGTTACCATCTGGTGATTCGTTGGGAAAAGCTGCGCGATAATCATCGTTGTAACAGAGCAAAATTTCTTCGGCAATGTCAGGTTGGGTGGGATATTCATAATTCAGATCCCAGGTTTTGCCTGAAAAATTGGCGGTCATCAACTTAGTGGTTGTGTTTACCTGCGCAAACCCCCAATATCTCATTGCAAAAGCAACCTGCAAACCCTCATTGGCATATACTTCCTCAGGAGAAAAGCCAATCATCTCCTCGGCGAAAGCATCGGTGTAGTTGGTGACGATGAAGTTTACAATCTTTTCAACTTCAATTGCCAGAGCTTCCTCCAGCCTATTCCAAACATCTGTCTGCTGGTCTTGCGTCCAGGGATCGGAGGGATCCCAGACATGATCCTTTCCGGACTCGTAGATAGAAGCATAGAAATCCGCGTATTTTTCGAAAATTTCAGGAGTAGTCTGAGTTTGATAATTCTGCAAGCCCAGAATTGGTAGGGTGGTAATCCCATTCGATCCATCATACGAAGGATCGAGGAAGGTATAAAGGGTGAAGATCAGATCGTCCACGCTGACAGGCATCCCATCGCCGAATTTCAGATCGGTTCGCAGGGTAAACGTATAGAGCGTGTTCCCTGTCGTGGTGTTGATCTCGATGTCGACATCGGCTGGTCCTGTGTAGGTGTAAGGCGTGCCATTGAAAGAACGTGTCTCACCAGTGATGGCATTTTCGACTACCATGCCCTGTCGATCCATGGTGACCAGATTCAGCTGGGTGAGGTTGACAATGTCTTCCTCAGAGGTAGTGTTTCTGAAAAACGGATTTAAATTTTGGATTTGGTTCAACTGGGTTGCAACTGCTAAGGTGGAAGATTTCAGGATGACTGGCAGGAAGATGGTTGTGCCACCTCCGTCAGCAGAGACGACAACACTACTGAATACGAATGAAAGAATCAGAATTGAAGCAAGAACCAAGGAAAAGAAACGTTTTTTGAGCATGGACCCTCCAGTTTGCTCGCTAAAATGTTGTGTAATGGAATTGTCAATAATTATAGTTATTTCTCAGGGAAGTGACTATCGCAAAAATGTTCATTTAATCCTGTAATTTTGGGTTCTTTTGCACTAAGTCGCGCCTTTTTAGAAATTGAGGTGGGAGGTTGACTAATAATTAACATTAACGGTTCATAGTATGACGGTTTCAGCATGCATCTGTTGCATCAAAATTGCCAAAAAAGTAGCTGGAGAAGGTTATAATCGAGGACATGAGATACCAACTTTCAACCGAGTGGAGCATCGATGTGCCGGAGGAGTACCAACGCCGCAAGGAAGGCGACCATGTAATTTTCTGGCGCAAAGGCGCCACTATTCTGACCACGATCTTTGCCTACAGCGGCGAGAAGAACCGCCAGATCCTGCTGGCAAACCTCAAGGCGCGCGCTGAAGCGGAGAAACTGGAAGTGATCATGGACCTGGATGGGGATATCGAGCGCTTCGGCTACTTCAAAGCCGAAGACATCCAGCCCGGGCATACGCGCCTGGCACTGCACGCCTTTACCACCGCGCCTTACGGCTGCCTGCAGACCTCGTTTTACCTGGATGACTCGGCTGAGCTCAGGGAGCATTTGCGGATTTGGCAGACCGTCACCTATCAATCGGAAGGGGAACAATGAGCGAGATCCAACCTGCTACCGGTTTTGTGGGTTATTTTGACATTCTGGGCTACACCCAGATTATGCTCAACAACAACATCCACAAGACCGCTCAATTCGTGTCTGATACGTTGATGAATATCCCGCGGGATATGATTGACTCGCTGCGTTCACCTTACCAGTCGGTCCGACCGCTGGAAGTGGCGCCGGAGTCTTCCGAGCGGGATGACTGGAGCCAGATTTTGGACAGGGTGAGTTGGATCATCTTTTCCGACTCAATCCTGATCAGTCTGCCTTTTGATGCAGCATTGCCCGAACGCGATTTGGTGCAGAACTACCTGGCGTTCTCGATCGTATGCGCGTCGTTGATGAACCGCTGCTTCTCCGCGGGCTTCCCGCTGCGGGGAGCCATCTCGGTGGGAGAATTCTTCATTGAGGACCGCTGCTTTGCCGGCAGACCGATCATCAATGCCTACTATGCCACCCAACGGCTCGAGCTTGCGGGCTGCGTGTTGGATGAGGGGGCGAATAGCTTGATCAGCGAGTGGCGCAAGCACCTGGTGAAGAAGGGTGAGCGAAATTTGCTCGACAAGCTCGATCAGACAACCATTCTGTACATGGTGCCGCTCAAGGAAAATCAGGATGAACGCCTCCGGACAATCAACTGGGTTGTGCTGGACACGCCCGGGTTTTCAGCGATTGCTGGCGATATTCGGGATGTGACCACGCGCGCGTTTTTGATGCACAACAAGATTGCCATACCTGCCGTGCAAGGGAAGATCAACAACACCGAGATGTTTATCCGGCATGTGTTGACGAATTTGCATAGGGACGAAGCGAAGGAGCCGTAGGGAACGGGCTTGCTGTATGACACCACATAGGTGACAATTTGTTACAGGACATGGGTTACACTT
>DAOOPV010000092.1:0-6808 GCA_035388405.1 Anaerolineaceae bacterium | reverse complement strand
ATGGTGGACGACCTGACGGCGACCTTCCCGGCGAGCATTCCTCCGGTGATTGTGGAAGCAGATTACGTGATCGACTCCCGCATGACCCTGGCCGCCTCATTACCTGCTGGATCGACTGTGACCGTCTACAAGGATGGTGTGGCCGTACTGACCGACATCACTCTGAGTGGCACTGGACCCTTCTGGTTCACCGAATTATTTGACCCTGACGCTCCAAGAGCTGGCTTCAATGCCAACTACGGCGGTAAGGTCGAGAACTACAGCATCGTGGTCACTGGACCTGGCGGCAATCCGCTGGACTTTGACACGACCGTGTTTATTGAATCCGTCATCTCTAAGGACGGCTTTGTGACCGAGACCGTGTTGGACGACATTACGCTGGGTGTACATATTGATGATGCAGTCGCACCTACTATTGAGTCTGGTGTGGCAAAATCTGCCTCAGACGGTGATGTCTTGCTGGTTGACGGAGCATTCACTGTTGATCAAGGGTACGTGGTAGATGCGATTGAAATCACCATGGATGAGCCTGTGCTGGTTGACCTTGGCACAATCGTTACCATGGCAAGCTTCGGCCCCTACGGTACGATTACAGCTAACGTCGACGGTGTGATCACTATTACACCTTATCCGGGCTATGAAACAGCGGCCTTGATAGGCTCATTCACCTTTACCGTTCCTGACGGGTCCATTACAGACCTGAGAGGAAACGCGTTTGTTGGAAGCATCATATTGAACGTTTTGAACGTAGCTCCGGTTGCGTTGGATGACACTTACACAACCAATGAAGATGTTGCTCTGACCGTTCCTGCTCGCGGTGTGCTCATCAACGACACCGACTTTGACCCGGCCATCCTGACCGCGATCAAGGTAACTGATCCCGCTAACGGCACGCTGGTGCTGAATGCGGACGGTTCCCTCACCTACACACCCGCTGCCGATTTCCACGGCACGGATACATTCACTTACATGGCCAATGACGGCCTGGCTGACAGCAACGTTGCAACTGTGACCATCACGGTTACCCCGGTGAACGACGCGCCGGTTGCCCAGGATCAGTCTGTTGAGACCCCTGAGGACACCGCGCTTCCAATTACCCTGGTTGCGACCGATGTGGACGGCGACACGCTGACTTACGCGATTGTTGCTCAGCCTGCTAACGGTACTGTTGCCCTGGTTGGAAACGTAGCCACTTATACTCCTGCCCTGAACTTCAATGGCACGGATACATTCACTTATAAAGCCAATGACGGCTTGGCCGACAGCAACGTTGCGACTGTGACCATCACGATTAGCCCGGTGAACGACGCGCCGGTTGCCCAGGATCAGTCTGTTGAGACCCCTGAGGACACCGCGCTTCCAATCACCCTGGTTGCGACCGATGTGGACGGCGACACGCTGACTTACGCGATCGTTGCTCAGCCTGCAAACGGTACTGTTGCCCTGGTTGGCAACGTAGCCACTTATACTCCTGCCCTGAACTTCAACGGCACGGATATATTCACCTTTACAGCCAACGACGGCACAGTTGACAGCAACATTGCGACTGTGACCATCACGGTTAGCCCGGTGAACGACGACCCGATGGCAATGGATGACGCGTACGAAACCGATGAGGATACGACGCTGGTTGTTGCGGCGCCTGGTGTGTTGGCAAATGACGGAGATGTCGATCAGGATAATCTGGCATCGTATGTTCTGACCCAACCCGCGCACGGTACCCTGGAGCTTGCGAGCGATGGCTCCTTCACTTATGTTCCTGAGCCAGACTGGTTCGGAACAGACACATTCACCTATCAATTGGTTGCGACCCCTGGGTTGAACGCAGCCTGGACCGACGAAGCCACCGTGACTATTACGGTCAATTCGGTAAACGACACTCCAGTCGCGGTTGATGACTTCTACACGACGGATGAAGATACGACACTGACTGTGGCGGTGCCCGGCGTGTTGGAGAACGACAGCGATGTGGATCTTGATGGCATGGAAATCGTATTGGTGACTGACGTATTGCATGGTAACCTCTCGCTCCTTGGCGATGGCTCCTTCACTTACGTTCCGGATCCTGACTTCTTTGGCACCGACACCTTCGTTTACCAGCTGGTGACCTATCCCGCTCCACAGAGTCTGTGGACCGACGATGCCACTGTGACGATTACTGTCAATCCGATTGCAGACGTACCCGTTTTGGGTCTGATTGAGGATGCGACCATTCCTGAACTGGTGGAATTTAGCTTTACCGCCACAGCGACTGATGTGGATCTGCCCGCCCAGGTGCTGACCTTTAGCTTGGTTGGTGCGCCTGAAGGTGCGGCGATCACTGCAGACGGCGTCTTCACCTGGACACCCAGCGAAGAGCAGGGTGAGGGCACTTACACCTTCACCGTTGTGGTTTGCGATGATACCGACCCGACACCACTTTGTGCCGAGCAGGAAATTACCCTGACCGTCACGGAAGTCAACACGGCTCCGGTCGCGCAGAATCAAACCGTTACCACTCCGGAAGAAACCTTCGTGGATGTCACCCTGGTGGCAACGGATGCTGAAAATGATGCGCTCTCTTATGCCATTGTTGATCAGCCCGCTCACGGTATGGTTACCCTGGCTGGTACAACGGCCACTTACACTCCCGATCTGGATTACACTGGACCGGACAGCTTCACCTTCAAGGCAAACGATGGTTTGGTGGATAGCAATGTCGCTACCGTTAGCATCACCGTGACCCCCGTCAATGACGCCCCTGTGGCAGCAGATGACGAATACACGATGGCAGAAAAAGAGACCCTGACCATTGCCGCTCCTGGTGTGCTGGCTAATGACATCGACGTGGATGAGGACACCCTGAGTGCGATTTTAGTTGACACCGTTTCCAACGGCACGTTGACCCTGAACGCTGACGGATCTTTCGTCTACATGCCGAATGAAACCTTCAACGGCACGGACAGCTTCACCTACAAGGCGAAGGATGCTGTGCTGGAAAGCGATCTCGCTGTTGTGACCATCACGGTCACCCCGGTGAATGATTGGCCGATTGCCAATGATGACTTCTACGAGGTTGTGACTGGCAATGAGTTGGTCAAGGACGTGTTGGAAGGTGTTCTGGCGAACGACGTTCTGCTTGATCCCGATGAGGAGGTTTCGATCCAGATTCTGGACGAACCCCTACACGGAACTTTGAGCATGAATGATGACGGCTCCTTCACTTACACACCCGACGCGGGGTTCATGGGAACGGATACCTTCCGTTACCTATTGCTCTCGGTGCGGACGATCAATGCTGAGTGGAGCGACGACGCGATGGTGACCATTGTGGTCAAGCCATACATGGGCTTGTTCTTGCCCATCATCTGGCGGTAGGAAAGTAAATCGAACCCACGGACTGAGTTAGATCCGGTCCGTGGGAAAATAGATATGAACAATCAGGCTGACTTTGAGTCAGCCTGATTCGTTTATTTCAAAGGTAAAACCATTCAAATTCAATGCGCGTAGCCAATAATGAGGGAAACGACTGACCGGATGGACAAATGCCCTGCTGCGCGGGCACACGAGCCCATCCCTAGCGTAGGGATCATGATGCGAGGAGCAAGACGACATGGCAGGCTGCAGGTCGTTTATTAGCCGGGTTCAAGAACGGAACCCGGCCTACAGGTGAGTTCACCGTTCACGCTTTCCCGGTGGAACCATTTCTCCTATGGATCAGACATTGCGCGTAGCCACAATAAACCTAAAAGAGAGAGAACGGGTTTGGGGTGGGGGGCGAAAATGTGAGCTCTTTAGCTCATTTTCTGGCCGTTTCGATGTGCCTGGTTGGGCTGTGTTCGGGTTAACTCAGGATTTTTCCCCTCTTTCTGCCGAATGCAAGCTGGAAATGGCTTGTACGCGCCCAAAGCAGCCGTTAACCCAAGGAATATATCAAAACCAAATACTCGCTTAAGCCCATCTAAATAAGTTGGCAATAAAATCAATCTCTATCTAACAGGAGAAAACAATGAAAATCAAAAAAACAATCACTATCATTGCTTTAGCAATATTGACCCTGGTAATCACAGCCTCTGTCTACAGCCCTTCTCTGGCTGCCTCTGACGCCGGGCGGGGCGGACCTCCGAACCGGCGCGGTATGCAAGCAAACGCCGAGGGACAGACTATTGTTACCAGCTTGTCCGAACAGGAAGCGGCGGATCTGGCAGTGGCCATTCAAGAGGAATACACCGCCATGAATACCTACCAGGCTGTCGTGGATGAATTGGGGGATGTCCAGCCATTTTCCCGCATTGCGCGGTCCGAGCAGCAGCACGTGAACGCGTTGATCCGGGTGGCGCAGCGTTTTGGAATTGAAGTACGCGAGAACGCCGGCGAGGTAGCTGAGATCGAGTGGAGCACTCTTGAAGAAGCCTGCCAGATGGGTGTGACCTTTGAACAAATGGATGCGGCTTTATACGATGAGTTGCTGCCCAACACCACTAATCCAATGCTAACCCGGGTTTACACCAACCTTCAGCGGGCTTCTCTCGAAAAACATCTGCCGGCTTTCGAGGCCTGCATTCCGTAACCAACGTAACTGATCACCCTGGGGTACACTTAAGGTTCCCAGGGATTTTTTTGAGTAAGGAGAAAAATGGTATTATCTCAGCCCGTAAAGAAACCAACCAAACGCCGGAAAAACAACTGGATACGCGGTTGGGTGCAATTATTCTTTTTTGTTTTGATCGCTTTTATCTCGATCAATCATACTTTGGCGGAAAGCGGCAAAGGCATCGCCTTTCTCTCTTCGGCCTCACTGCACGCGCTTTGCCCGTTTGGGGGCGTGGTCAGCCTCTATCAGTTCATTACCACGGGCACTTTTGTTCAGAAGGTGCACCAGTCCTCGCTGATCCTGATGATCATTGGCATCGTGTTGGCATTATTTGCCGGCCCAATTTTTTGCGGCTGGGTCTGCCCGTTGGGGACTTTCCAGGAATGGATCGCGAAAATTGGCAAGAAAGTTTTCAAGAAACGCTACAACCACTTCATTCCAGCCAAGGTCGACAATGTGTTGCGATATTTTCGCTATGTTGTGCTGATCTGGGTGGTTTTTATGACCGCCAGGTCGATGACGCTGGTGTTTGCCAATATCGATCCCTACTTCGCCCTTTTCAATTTTTGGACCAGCGAAGTAGCCGTTGGTGGTTTGGTGGTTTTGGGGCTGACGATCGTGGCATCGCTGTTCGTGGAACGTCCCTGGTGTAAATATGCCTGCCCGTATGGCGCGTTCCAAGGGATTTTTAACGCGTTCCGGGTCGCCTCGCTGCGCCGCAATACGGAAACCTGCATCGATTGTAAGGCTTGCGATAAAGCCTGCCCGATGAACATTGAAGTCAGCACTGTGTCGGTGGTACGCAACCACCAATGTATCTCATGCATGGAATGCACTTCGTCGGCTCACTGTCCGGTACCCCAGACAGTGGACTTCGTTATTGGAGGTAAAAAATGAGGATCACACCGCGCTGGATGGCTGTCCTTGTTGTTACGATCGTTTTTGGCGGAATATTGCTCTCGAATGCCTTGGGAGAGTGGACGACAAAAAGTACTAAAGAACCGCTGACGTTTTCCGAAGGCGAATTCGCCGGGGAATATAATCCTGCAGATATCCGCGGATCCTATACTTTTGGCGATATTTCCGAGCTTTTCGACATTCCACTTGAGGATCTGGCGGTTGCCTTCCGGGTTTCGGAACTGGATGTTGCGGCGGTCTCGGTCAAGACGCTTGAAGAGAAATTTGTGGACCTGGGCGTGGACCTGGGTACCAGTTCGGTCAGGTTATTTGTGGCACTGTATAGGGGCTTACCTTTTGACTTGACTGGGGAAGACACTTACTTGCTCCCGGAAGCTGTCGCGCTGCTTAAGCAGATGGCGACTCTGAGCCCGGAGCAACTGGCTTATCTTGAGAGCCATACTGCCAAAGAAGCGACCGCACTTTCGACACCCGCAATACTGGAGGTGACTCAGACGTCTGAGGTCATTGTGGAGAGTAAACCTGCGTTTACGCCGACAGGCGGCGATGGCACCCCCGGAGGAGGATCTGGCACACCTGACCCGGAACACACGCCGGAAGCTGACAAAGTAGGCGGGAAGACCACGTTCCAAAATTTGTTGGATTGGGGTGTTAAGCAGGAAGACATCGAGAAGACCATCGGTCAGCCTTTGCCGGCAGCGAATTTGCTCATCAAGGATTGGGCGACTTCCCAGGGCGTAACTTTTTCAACCTTGAAAGATCAGCTGCAGGGCTTGGTGGATGACGTGAAGTAGGGTAGGTTCATCCCCGCTGGAAACGTGAGGGGATGGGCGGAATTTGACGTACGGCGGTAGGCGAGTTAAAACGAGAGGTTAGTATTGGAAAAGGCTTGTGATGTCAGGTTCAACCCCGCATGTAAACACGCGGGGCAGGCACACGACCTGACCTACGCAGAGGATTGCATTTACAGAGAGAAAGAAGACAGGTTCGGGTTGGATAAGGCTTGTGATGTCAGGTTGAACTGCGCAACCTGACCTACGAATACAACTTGTAATGCCAGGTTGACCCCGCATGGAAACGTGTGGGGATGGAGCGGAATTTGACGTACGGCGGTAGGCGAGATAAAACGAGAGGATAGTATTGGAAAAGGCTTGTGATGTCAGGTTCAACCCCGCATGTAAACACACGGGGCAGGAGCGGAACCTGACCTACGCAGAGGATTGCATTAAAAGAGAGAAAGAAGACAGGTTTGTATTGGAAGATGCTCGTGGTGTCAGGTTGAACTGCGCAACCTGACCTACGAATGCACAACACAAA
>DAOOPV010000091.1:0-7077 GCA_035388405.1 Anaerolineaceae bacterium | reverse complement strand
AATGCAATCCCTATTCTTCTTCGTCTTCCGCATTCTTCTCTTCCCTGAGACGATCATGGGTATTTAAAATGCGTTTCCTAAGCCGCAAGCTCTCGGGGGTAACTTCCAGCAGTTCGTCTGCTCCCAAATATTCGATCATCTCATCCAGACTCATTTGCCTTGGGGTATTGAGTCTTTCATCCAGATCCCTGATCGATTGGCGCATATTGGTCAGATGCTTTTTCTTGGCAATGTTGATCGAAAGATCCTGAGACCTGGGAGTTTCACCCACAATCATGCCTTCGTAGACTTCAACTCCGGGTCCAATAAAGAGAATTCCCCGGGGTTCCGCATTTTTCAAACCATAAGTCGAAGAAACTCCATCCTCCCGTGCCACAATTGAGCTGGTGGTTTTGCTGTCGATGGCGCCCTCGAGTGGCTGATCTCCCACATAGAAGCTATTTAAGATACCTTTGCCGCGTGTGGCGTTCAAGAATTTATATCGAAAACCCAACAAGCCTCGGGTCGGCATCGAATAGATCAGATGCACCGTTCCATCCGGGTTATTAGTCATATTGGTCATCTTGCCCTTGCGTTGCCCCAGCATCTCAACAACGATGCCGACGCTGTCGTTATCGACATCGATGTGGACTTCCTCGAAAGGTTCCAGTTTTCGACCATTTTCATCCTCGACGATAATCGCTTCAGGTCTACTGACCTGGAATTCATAGCCTTCACGCCGCATGGTTTCAATCAGAATGCCGAGGTGAAGCTCACCCCGCCCAGAAACTAGAAAAGTATCTTTTTGATCCGTTTGAGCGACTCGCAGAGCAATATTCGTCCGCAATTCCTCACTCAGGCGCTCCCATAGCTTCCGGGTTGTTCCCCATTTTCCTTCACGACCGCTCAAGGGCGAAGTATTGACACCAAATGTCATCTGAACCGTAGGCTGCTGGACCTTGATCGCAGGCAGAACAATTGGGTTTTCAACATCTGCCAGTGTCTCACCGATCTGGATATCCTTTAGCCCGCCGATGGTCACAATTTCTCCTGCTTCAGCGGTGTCAATTGCGACTTTAGCCAGGCCTTGATACGAAAACAAGTATTTTGCCTGTATTCGTTCCGAAGATCCATCCAGCTTTAGGCGCATCACCTGCTGACCTGCCTTGATACTCCCAGCATGGATCCTGCCAGTTGCCGTTACTCCACTGTATTCATCGTATCCAAGGTTCGTGACCAGCAGCTGAAATGGCGAGTCAACATCCGCTATTGGTCCGGGGATGTTATGTAAAATGGATTCAAACAAGGGGACCAGATTATCCGCAAGATTTTCTGTCGTCCCAGCCTTACCTGTCAAACCATCGGCGTAGATAATCGGGAATTCAAGCAGTTCACTGGTTGCACCGAGTTCAACAAAAAGGTCAAAGGTCGCATTCAGCGCCTGGTCTGCATCCGCATCGCGCCGATCCAGTTTATTGATCACCACGATAGTTGGCAGATTTTTTGCGATCGCTTGCTTAAGCACAAATCTAGTTTGTGGTTTGGGACCTTCAACCGCATCCACAAGCAACAGCACACCATCAACCATGTTCATGATCCGTTCGACTTCCCCACCGAAGTCAGCATGGCCTGGGGTGTCGACGATGTTGATCTTGACCAATTCTCCCGTTTCGAGATCAGGCAGGGTGATGGCTGTGTTCTTTGCCAGAATGGTAATTCCACGTTCTCTTTCGAGATCATTGGAGTCCATGATGCGTTCCTGGACCTTCTGGTTCTCTCGAAAGACCTTGGCTTGTTTTAACATGGAATCAATCAGGGTTGTCTTACCATGGTCGACATGCGCGATGATCGCTAAATTCCTTAGGTTCGTACGTTCTGCCAGCATTAACTATTCTCCAATTCCCAATAAAAAACCCGGCGAACCGGGTTTCTGTTATTCATTCAGACCTATAACGTCCCAAAAAAATGGGGGCGCTTCCACCGGTTCATCTACTATTTCAACCGCATTTCTCAGTTTTTCCAACACCTGGTTGAGTTTCTCTTCGTCGTTGGCGTGGACCTCAAAAAGAGGCTGTTTTTCAGCGACAATCTCACCAACTTTCACTTTGACCAGGATGCCAACTCCAAAATCGATTTTGTCATCTTTTTTCGAACGACCAGCGCCGAGTGTCACTGAACTCTCGCCAACTTCTTTAGCATCCACGGTTTTCACCCAGCCGCTTTTGCCAGCTGTGATTGTTTTGTGAATGTTGGCTTTCGGTAAACGGTCGAGTTCACGGATGTAGGAGACATCACCGCCCTGAGCAGCAATTAATTCTTCCAATTTTTTCATGGCACTGCCGTCAATAATGGACTTCTCGGCCATTACCAACGCTTCCTGCATGGACCCGGCTTTCTTTCCAAGGATCAACATATAAGCTGCAAGGTGCAAACAATGGTAGCGGTAATCTTCAGGAGATTTTCCCTGCAGCAGTTCAACCGCTTCTCTTAGTTCGAGCGCATTACCAACGGCTTCTCCAAGGGGTTGATCCATCGGAGAATGTACTGCAATCACCCGTCGACCACTCAAGTCTCCAATTGAAACCATTACGTTCGCAAGTTTACGCGCATCTTCAAGCGTCTGCATAAAAGCGCCTTTGCCAACCTTTACATCCAAAACGATCGCGTCTGCACCGCCAGCAATCTTCTTGCTCATCACGGAAGAAGCAATTAGCGGAATGGACTGGACTGTCCCCGTCACATCCCGCAAGGAATATAGTTTTCCGTCCGCAGGAGCTAGGTCAGCGCTTTGTCCAGTCAGGACAATTCCAATCGATTTTAACTGGCTGATAAACTCTTCGGTGGAGAGATTGCTTCGATAACCTGGTATCGATTCGAGTTTGTCGATGGTTCCACCACTAAAACCCAATCCCCTGCCCGACATCTTACCAACGGGTAACCCGCAAGCTGCAACCATCGGGGCGACACTCAAGGTGGTCTTGTCTCCGACACCTCCGGTTGAATGTTTGTCGACCACAAGTTCACCGATCTCGCTTAGATCCAGAACTTCGCCTGAATGTGCCATTGCCATGGTGAGATCAGTGATTTCCTGGTCAGTCATGCCGTTCAACAGAACAGCCATTGCCCAGGCAGACATCTGATAATCAGGCACTTCGTCATGAGCATAGCCGGAAATCAGAAACTCGATCTCTGACTGTGTCAGAGAAAGATTATCCCTTTTTTTTATGATCAAATCCAAAGCACGCATTGTTCGTTCGCCTATTCTGCTGGATAAATGCAAATCTTGCGATTTGGTTCCTCGCCAATAGATTCAGTGTATACCAAATCATTTTTGCGTAATTCAATGTGTACAATCCTGCGTTCATTCGCAGGCATCGGTTCAAGGCATTGCCTGCGACCGGTCGAAATAACCTGCTCAGCCATTCTGCGAGCAAGTTTTTGCAGTTCCAGTTCGCGTCGATGCCGGAAATTTTGGATATCCAACTGCAGTGGAATCCACTGATTAAGTTTCTTGTTGACAATGAGACTGGTTACGTATTGTAAAGCGTTCAGGGTTTCAGCCCGACGCCCTATCAGAAAACTCAAATCTGAGCCTTCCAGGTTGACGTAAACTACTTCTCTGTCCTCGTCTTCCTGGTAAACCTTTGTTATCGTAATTCCAGCCTGCACATCCATCTTTTCGAGCAGTTCAGCCACAGTGTCTTTGATCACTTCTTCAATATCTGTCAATTCCAGGTTAACCGGTTCAGCACTGTTCGCGATTGTTTCAGCCTCGAACAATTCTCCAAAACTGAGTTCATCTTCACTTTCAAGTGTCTTATCTTCATCTTCGGTTTCAAACGCATTTTTTTCAACATTGCTGCTGTCCAAAACGGTCAGTTTGATGCGGGCTTGTTTGGAGGCAAAGCGAAACAGGTTCCGTTTTCCTTCATCCAAAACTTCCACTTCCACATCTTCTCGCTCGACCCCTAATTGCTCCAGCCCCTTCTCGATAGCTTCTTCGACTGTTGGGGCAATTACCTCAAGAGTGGTATTGTTTTTTGTCATCAGACACGCTCAACTTTCAAATTTCCTTATTTCTTCATCTTCGGGCGCTGGCGTTTTGCAGACGCACGGGCTGAAGGTTTGCTGGTCTTTTCAACAATTACAGGTTCTTCCTCAACCTCATCGGGCAGATCAGGGATGACTATGCTCGGTTTACTTTCCTTAGGCTTGGATTTTACCCAAGGGAAAATCCTCGACCAATCAGTTTTTCCCATCGCGGCGTACTGGGCAACGGTTGTCAGGTTACTGACAACAAAGTATAGAGCCAAACCAGCAGAAAATTGGTAAGCCATAACGCCCATCAGGATCGGCATGGTCATGTTCATGCTATTAGTCATGGCAGCGGTCTGAGTGTTACCTGCATCTGTCGGTGGCTGCATCACCCTCGTTTGAACGACAGTAGACAAAATCACCAGAATCGCAAGCACTGGTATCCCTATGCCCGCAATCATCAAACGCTCCGGTTGACCAAGATCCATCCAGAGAAAGCGGTTTTGGATCGGTAATATCTTGGTGGGATCAATGAAGGGATAAATTATCCGTTCAAGCTTGATCAATTCCAGAGGTGTACTGGCCATAGCCCGCATAATGCTTTGATACAAGCCAATAATGATCGGCAATTGGAACAGCATAGGGAGACAAGAGGCAAACGGACTAACTCCGAGCTCCTTGTAAAGCTTCATCTGTTCTTCCGCCAGTTTTTCCTTGTTATCCTTGTATTTCTCTTGCATCTTTAGATAGCGAGGGCTTTTCTGCATGTCCTGCATAGCTTGTGAGGACTTGATCTGCTTGGCAGTCAGGGGGTAAGTGATTAGTTTGATCAGAATGGTAAACAGAATGATTGCGACGCCAAAATTCTTGACCAGCATCGTGATCATCAATAGTACATTCGTAAAGGGTTGAACAATCAGGGTATCCCACATAGTCGACCTCTCTATTTCTCAGGTTTGAAGGTCCAGACAGGCTGACCTTGGAAATTGTATGCGTAGACCAGATTGTCGCCCTTTATGGCGCCGATCAAAATCATAGTCTCTGTTACGACAGGCGTATTGTAAACATTACCACTGATAATATGAGACCACACTGCTTGCTGGTTCATGCCATAAAGAGTGATGGTTCCATCTTCCAGTGCAGCCACAAAGCCTTGACCTTCGATAAAAGCAAGCCCTGCAGGCATGGAACCTCCGGCATTCAGTTGCCAGTTTTCCATACCGGTTTCAGGAGAAAGGGACACAATTTTGCCAGTTTTATCGTTAAAAATAATCTGACCGTCCACCAGGATTGGTTTTGCCCACACACTCCCCAGGGTTCCATCATCGTCGTATCGCCAGAGAATCTCACCACTTTTTCGATCAATCCTCATAAACTCGCTTCCGAGTGTACCGACAAAGATAGAATCCGTCGCTGGGTCGTAGACCGGTGAAGCAATCACAGCTCCATTAAGAGCCACTTCGCGTATGGTCGTACCATCAGCTTTCTTTAAGAAAACTACTTTGTGATCCTGTGAACTGACAATAACCATGTCATCCACTACCAGAGGCTCAGAAATATAGGCAAACTGATCACGATGGGTCCATACAAGATTGTTGTTCCCATCAATCGCATAAACGTTGCGGTCTGAATTGGGAGCAATGATCAGGTCACCATCTTTCGCAGCTTTCCCTTGGTACCAACCTTTGGCTTCGGAGAAGGTCCAGTCTACTGTGGGTGTTCCGGTCACGTTGATTTTCAGAAAATCATTCGCAAAGTCACCAACATAGATCGACTCCCCATCAATCAAGGCTGGAGCGTAGAAAACCTGCTTGATGTTGGATTTTTCTGGATACCGCCAGTCGGCTTTACCAGTTATGGGATCTACCTTGTAGACGTAATTCATGTAAGACACAATTATTTGGTTCTTATCGGCGCTGATGCCCGGAGTGCTTTCAGCCCGGGGGCCCATGGCACACCCAGCGAGAAGCAATCCCGCCAGGAGGACAATCAACAGAGAACGAAGGTATTTTTTGTTCATAAATCTCCTAAGGTACCGGATCAAAACCGCCTTGATTGAAGGGATTGCATCTCGCGATGCGTTTCACACCCATCCATCCACCTTTTAGTGCCCCATACTTGTAAACAGCCTGGTAAGTGTAATGAGAACAGGTTGGATAGAATCTACAGGTATTCGGTGGCAAAGCTTTTGACAGAGTCTTCTGATATGCCTTTATTGGTATTAAGATAAGAAATCTTGGCAGATTGCTCAGCGTCTTCGGCAAATCCGATAATTCCGGATCGCAGGTCTGGCAACCAGTTTCGTTAGGCTTGCCTTGCTCATTCATTCTTGCTCATTCGCTTACAGATTCGGTTAAACAAATCTAGAACCGCGGCATCAACTTCCCGCGGTTCAGCATAAAGAAGCTTTTTTCTGGCAATCAAAAGACAGTCCATGCCTACTTCAAGTCGTTTCAAGTTTTCAACTGCTCTGGCGCGTAATCGACGTCTGCATCGATTGCGCTGAACTGCCCCTCCCACCGACCGACTGGCAATCACTGCATACCGTATGGTCTGGAAATCATTGGTTCTCGTCACAAGAATCGCCAGCGAATTTACTGCTGATTCTCCCTCTTGTTTGACCTGCTGGATAGTCCGGGGGTCCTTGAGGTGTGTGATCGAAAGCCCGGTGAATGACCTGACTTCCATCCAGTTACGGATTACCAGCGAACGCGCTTGACGTGATTGTTAGCCTTGGTTGCAAGCTGATGGCGCCCACGCAGGCGACGGCGCTTCAGCACTTCCTGACCGTCACTCGTCGACATGCGTGCACGGAAACCATGCACACGCACGCGGCGGCGAATTTTTGGTTGATAAGTTCGTTTTGTAGACATTACAATTCCTTTCAGAAATACGTTAGAGTTGCCTCAGCAATCTGTAACAGACGTTTTAGCAGTAGATTTAGTCAATAATGTAACCAAATAATTTTACCCTAATCGGTCTGGTCGTCAAGTGGTTGAATGGGTTCATGTTAATAACCGGCGAAAATGTCACCCTTAAAGGGTCATAATTCTTCAGCGATTA
>DAOOPV010000090.1:0-7247 GCA_035388405.1 Anaerolineaceae bacterium | reverse complement strand
TTATATGGGCGCACGTTGGCAGAATCATACGGGAACCAGAGGATCTTGTCTGGCACCATCCAGCCATCCGTCAGATAGATGTTTTCCTTGAATTGCACTGCAACGAGCTTGTTATCCACCTGCACGACAGTACCTTTCAGCCAGCCCCGGATGCGCTGACAAGCTTTATCCTCGTGATCGCAATTGACTTCAACACGATCACCAACTTCATACACCTTTTCCTCTTCTGGAGGTCGCATGTAATTCCCGCTCTTCATCATAATTAGCTCCTTCTGTTCCTTTACTCTTTAACTTGCTTCAAACTTCTTTAACAGGCGGTCCCCCAACCTGTTTCTTGTCTTCTCGTCAGGGATTTGCTCGATTATCTCGGCAAAGAAACCCTCCACAATCAATCTTTCTGCCGCACCAAGAGGCACCCCCCTGGCTTGCAGGTAAAACAACTCTGTCTCATCGATCCTGCCAACCGTAGCCCCATGCGAGCAGCTCACGTCATCCGCGCAGATCTCAAGCCCCGGAATGGATTTGATCTCGGAGCGTTCCCCTAACATCAGATTTTGGTTGGATTGATAACCGTCTGTTTTTTGTGCAATTGGATCCACGTAGATCATTCCGCGCCAAATCGCTTCGCCATCACCAATAGCAGCCCCCCTAAATAAAAGATTACTCCGGGTGTGCGGCGCGAGGTGATTCTGAACAGTATCCACACTGATCTTCTGCCCTTCAGCAGGAAAGTAAATTCCGTTTACTTCAGCTTCCGCGCCTTCACCTTCAAGGTTCACTTCCAGGCTCTGTTTGCCCTGCGCGGTCGCGACTGCCGAATAGATCCAGTCCAGTTTTGCTCCCCGCCCGAGCCTTGCCTGGTTGTAGCGAAGGTTGGTCACATCCTGCTTGAAGATCGAGACATCAGTAAAATGCAGCCGCGCGTCTTCCTCGAGGACCAAATCTGTCTTGGCCAGGTGCAATAAGTTGTTTCCTGGAAGTGATTCGCTTTGCATATCCAACACCACTTTGAGTTCTGCACCCGGTTCGAGCCATATGATAGAGCGCAACACGCTCATACCCGGATCAATCTTGCCATGTAGTTTTGCAACTACAACGCGATCGACCTTCACCCCTCGCGGAACGTAAACAAACAGACCTTCCCTCGCCAGCGCTTCAGCCAGGGCTTGAAACTTCTCCATTGAAGGCTTATTGATGTGTTTCAACATGCGAGTAATCAGGTCAGGATGGCTCTGCAAAGCCTCCCCAAAAGTACTGATTACGACGCCCTTTGGTAGATCTCGCTTTATCCCAGCAAATTCACCTTCGACCGGATGGAGTTCAACTTCAAGTTCAAACTGTGGCCTGGTCCATACTGGAGCATTTGTTAGTCCAGTTTGCGATAAGTCCAGCCAACGCCATTTTTCAAGCTTGATGTGCGGGAATGGTAAGCCAGATGCAGTCTGCCACGCCGCATCGAAAAGAGAAGCCAGTTCGCTAGAAAGACCAGCATTTGCCTGATCCAGAGCAGTTTGCCACTGAGCAGGGTTTTGCTCAATGCCAAAAACAGAACGGTAGGTTACTTTAGGATCGTGCATTTATTTACCCTACCGATCCGACCATCTGCAATTGAACCAGGCGATTCATTTCGACGGCGTATTCCATTGGCAGTTCCTTCACCAACGGCTCGATAAACCCTGAAACCACCATGGTTGTGGCTTCTTCATTGCTGAGTCCACGGCTGTTGAGGTAGAAAAGTTGTTCCTCACCGATTTTGCTGACGGTGGCTTCATGACCGATCGTCACATCCTTCGAACCGCTCTCAATCGTTGGGTAAGTATCCGAACGTGATGTAGGATCGAGCAAAAGTGCGTCACAAACCACGTTTGACTTGACATTCTTGAGCCCACGAGCCACCTTTACCAAGCCCCGGTATGAAGACTGACCATTACCCCTGGAGATGGATTTGGACGTGATCTTGCTGCTGGTGTTATTGGCAAAGTGGACCATCTTCGCGCCGGCATCCTGGATCTGCCCGGAACCGGCAAAAGCGACCGAGAGCATTTCGCCGTGGGCGCCTTCCCCACGCAGGAAGCAAGCTGGATATTTCATGGTCACTTTGGAGCCCAGGTTGGCATCTACCCACTCCATCGTCCCGTTTTCCCAAACAGACGCACGCTGAGTTACCAGGTTGTAAACATTGGAAGACCAGTTTTGAATAGTAGTGTAGCGCACCCTGGCATTCTTCTTGACAATGATTTCAATCACGCCGCTGTGGAACGATTCTGTGGAGTACAACGGAGCGGTGCAGCCCTCCACGTAATGGACCTGCGCGCCTTCATCCGCAATGATCAGTGAGCGCTCAAACTGCCCCATACTGGCGTTGTTCAGGCGGAAGTAAGCCTGCAAAGGCAAGTCTACCTTCACCCCTTTGGGCACATAAACAAAAGAACCGCCCGACCAAACCGCGCTGTTGAGGGCCGCGAATTTGTTATCCTGGATCGGCACCACGGTCGAGAAGTATTCGCGGAAAAGATCAGGGTACTGTTTCAGCCCGTTTTCGATGCTGAGGAAGATCACACCCTGCTTCTCAAGCGCTTCCTGGATGTTGTGGTAAACCATCTCCGAGTCATACTGCGCGCCGACACCTGACAGGTATTTCTGTTCCGCTTCCGGGATGCCAAGCTTGTCAAAAGTCGTCTTGATTGTATCTGGAACGTCTTCCCAGGATTTTTGATCGATTTCCGCTGGACGAACATAATAGTAAATACTGTCCAGATCCAGACCGCTCAGGTCCGGACCCCAGTTGGGCATCGGGCGCTGGATATAGTGGTTGTAAGCTTTTAACCGAAATTCAAGCATCCACTCAGGCTCTTCTTTGTAGGCTGAGATCTGCCGAACTACCTCTTCAGATAAGCCTTTCTGGCTCTTGAAGGAAGAGGTCTCAGGGTCATGAAAGCCGTATTGGTAATCGCTGCCCAGTTCGTTCAGGAAGTCGCTTCCACGCGCGTCAGTCATTGCCGTTTCCCGACTCCCCGTAGACCTCCCTGATCCAGTCATAGCCGCTTTCTTCAAGTCTCAAGGCAAGTTCTGCCTGGCCGGTTTCAACGATCCTGCCCTGGTACATGATGTGCACGAAGTCTGGCTTCAGGAAGTTGAGCATGCGCTGATAGTGCGTGATCACCAGCACGCCCAGGTTCTCACCCACGAGAGAGTTGACGCCCTCCGAAACGATTCGCACTGCGTCGATATCCAGACCGCTGTCGGTCTCATCAAGAATTCCGAACTTCGGTTCAAGCAGTGCCAGCTGCAGGATTTCAGCACGTTTCTTCTCCCCTCCGGAGAAACCTTCGTTCAAATAACGCCCGGCGAAGGAATAATCCATCCCCAGGAAGTCCATCTTGGTTTTCATCGCTTTGCGAAACGCGACCAGGGACATGCCTTTGGAATCTGGATCATAAAACTTGAGTTTGGAATTAACAGCTACGCGCAAAAAATTGGCCAGAGTGACACCACTGATCGAAACAGGATACTGAAACGCCAAAAAAAGCCCCCTGTTTGCCCTTTGATCAGTTGAAAGTCCAAGAATACTTTCGCCATCAAGCAATATATCTCCCCCGGTAACTTTGTATCGAGGATGACCCATGATCGCGTAGGATAAGGTCGACTTTCCCGTCCCGTTTGGTCCCATCAGGGCGTGAATTTCTCCCTGCTGCATGGTCAAATTGAAGCCTTTAAGGATTGCCTTCCCCTCGACTTCAACGAAGAGGTTTTCAATTTGTAATCTCGCCATTATTTCCGAATTTTCCTATTGAATTTGTCGCTGGATTATAGCATGCGGGTAGCTGAAAGTCAATTTTTTATAATATACCTTAACTTATTAACATTCACCTTCGACAAGTTCCTGTGTGTTAATACTCAATAGGATATAATATCCATCAATGGCGCAGCTATTTTTATTCTTTTGGACAAGCGCTAAAACATCTAACCCAGTTTGGGTTCATTAACATAATTATAAGGAGATAAGAAATGGCAGATGAAAAAGGTTTATTTGGAAAGCTCTTTGGAAAGAAAGAATCCAAGAAAGAGTTAGAAGAAGCTGCTCGCAAAGCCGCTGAGGAAGCAAAAAATAAAGCCGAAGCTGTTGCTGCAAAAGCAAAGCACGAAGCTGAAGTTGCCGCAGAAAATGCAAAACGTGTGGCCGACGCCGAACGATACAAAGCCGAAGGTGAAGCCCGCCGCCTTGCCGCTGAAGCGGAAGCCAAAGCCAAAGAAGTTGCCGAAGAGAATGCCAAACGCGTAGAACAAGCCGAACGCTATAAAGCTGAAGCAGAAGCCCGCAAGGCTGAGTTCGAAGCACGCCGTGCAGAAGCTGAAGCCGCAGCATGGATCGGTGAGCACACCGTCACTGCTGATGACACCCTAAGCCACATCGCATTGAAATTCTACGGGAAAGCATTACCTCCCTACTACAAGCTGATCTACGAAGCCAACAAAGACATCATTGGCGACAACATGAACATCATTGTGCCAGGTCAGGTGCTTCGCATCCCCGCCCTGCCCGAAGAACTGAAGTAACCACAAAACTGGACACCATGGCAGACAATTTTGATTTAAGCACTGTTTTTAAGGCCGTTACTGAAGCCCTGGCTGAGAATCAGTTCAACCTCGACGCTGCGGATGAATACAACGGCAACCATGGCACTCACATGGTGGAAACTTTCAACCTGATCCAAAAAGCAGTGGCATCTAAATCCGATGAATCTGCTGCAGATCAATTGGCATATGCCAGCCAACAGTTGCGCTCTAACACTACCAGCGGTTCAGCAAAACTTTATGCTGATGGTTTGGAGGATGCTGCCGAGCAATTTAAGGGTAAGGAATTCAACCAGAAATCCGCCGGCACGTTGATCAACGCCCTCATGGGCAGCAAGCCTTCAGCCGAAGGCGGTTCAGGCGACTTCCTGTCAACTCTGCTTGGCGGGCTAACTGGAACCCCCCAACCGAAACCGCAACCCCAGGCTCAACAGCCTGCTCCCGAGCAGCCAGATGACCTGGTAGGTTCTCTGCTCGGTAACATCCCGCAGCAAACCAGCAATCAGCCCCAAGCCGGTGCTGGCGGCGACCTGCTCAGCACCCTCCTCGGCGGTATGGGTGGCTCTCAAGCCCAGCAACAGCAGCCCCAACAGGATGCTGGCGGCGATCTGCTCAGCACCCTCCTCGGCGGAATGGGCGGTTCGCAAACTCAGCAACAGCAGCCCCAACAGGATGCTGGCGGCGACCTGCTCAGCACCCTCCTCGGCGGAATGGGCGGCTCACAAACACAGCAACAGCAGCCCCAACAGGATGCTGGCGGCGATCTGCTTAGTACGTTGCTTGGTGGCATGGGGGGAGCTCAAACCCAACAGCAGCAGCCTCAGCAAAACCAATCAGGTGGCGGTGACCTTCTGAGCACACTTCTCGGTGGGCTCGGCGGCAGCAGTTCCTCCTCACAAAGTTCTGGCGGGGGCATGGGCGGGCTGCTCTCCACTCTACTTGGTGGTCAGGGTTCCAGCCAGGGTGGCTCAAGCGGTTTGGATGCCAAGGATCTTTTGAGCGCCGCGTTGGCTTACTTCTCTGCCAAACAAAGTGGTCAGTCAAGTATGCAAGCTGTCATGCAAGCAATCTCAGCTGCAAGTCGGTTTGGCGGCAGCAAAGACCGCGCGCAATCTGGCGCGGTAGTGGTCAATACCATCCTCAACCTGCTTGGATCCAATTAGCACCAGCATCTATCAGTCATTCGAATCAAAAAGCCCCTGTTTAGGGGCTTTTTGATTTCAATAATTCGAAAAATTAACCAAGCGGGTACTTTTCCGCCATGCGGAGCAAATCCTCTTCGCTATGTACGTTGTCCATCAAATCTTGGAGCAGATCGTCATCTCCAAGCATTTCAGCCAACTGGCTCATGTTTGCCAGATGTTCAGTTGGGTTAACAGACGCCAGCGTAAAAAAGAGAGTCGCGTACTTATCGGGGTCATCCTCGGTAAAAACTACGGGTTTTTCAACCTTCATGAAACCAATGGCCGTTTTAAAGACACCTTCTGCGCCCTGTTGCGAATGCGGCATTGCCACACCAGGAAGCAAAACGATGTAAAATCCGTACTCTTCAACATTCTGAATAACTTTTTCCTGGTAACGCTCGTCAATCGTGCCGTCAGCAAGCAAAGGCTTGCATCCAATTCTGATCGCATCGCGCCAGTCTGCTGCTTCTTCTATAAAGATACAGTGTTTCTTTTCCACAAAATCATGTAGTAATGACATCGCTATCTACTCCTTGTTGCTCTCTTCCGCTTTTAACTATCTTACCACCGAGCTCAAGACAAACCAGCCTTTGTGTGTATTTCGCAATTATGTTCAAAAAATGCCTCCCTTGCAAAGCATGAGAGGCATTTCTAATAAACCTTTTAAAAGGTTAACATTCAACGAAACCAGGGCTTAGTGAGTGACGACCCTTGGCAAATCCTTTGCCTGCAAAACCCAGTCAGCAACCATCTTAGCGCTTGGTGGGCGGCGAACGAGCTTCTTAGCTGCATTCACTTCCATGATTTTGGCATGCAGATTTTCAGGCTTGCGGGTGGCAAGTTCCACCACGGTATCAACGCCCGCTTCCTCAAGCAGATCAGAATATTCCTGACCGACTCCCTTGATCCGATAAAGATCAGCATGGTTAACCCATTCCAGGATCAGTTTGCGATCGATACCAGCTTTTTCAGCCAGTTCTTCACGACCCTTGGGACCAGCGCCAACTTTCAGTAATTGAGCCACGCTCGTAATACCAGCTTCAGTTAACTTCTTAGCGTATACAGGTCCAACTCCCTCAATATCCTCAATTTTCGGCATGTTCATCTCCTTAAAATTACTAAATAGAATTTTGATTATTATAGCATAGCTAAGGACCAATGAAAATCTTCCTTTGGCATTGCAACCCACGGGAGACACTCCAGCCAACTTGCCATATAATAGCCATTATTATGAAAAAGACAAAAGACCGAATTTTAGATCAGGTCCTGCTGCTCCAAAAAGCAACGATCTCCCAACTTTCAGACGCGCTCGAAATCAGCGAAATTTCTGTTCGCCATCATCTGATAAGTCTGTTAGAAGAAGGAATTGTTTCCTCATCAGAAGAACGTCATGGTGTTGGCAGACCCCGATTCATCTATCGCCTGACCGAAAAGGGTTTTCAGAACGCCCCCACAAATTACGCCACGTTGAACGAGCATGCTCTTACC
>DAOOPV010000089.1:0-7433 GCA_035388405.1 Anaerolineaceae bacterium | reverse complement strand
TTTTGAGAAAGTGCAAAAATGACACAGCAAAAAACCTTGCACTTTTGCACTTTCTCCCCCTGTAATACCAAAATCGAACAAATGTTGTGCACATTCTTATCGACATCTATAAGCAAACCGGATCGATGAACATCTGAGCAGCGGTATAATCGAGTAATTATGGAAGAACTGATCGTTGCCCTGCACATGCACACCGTCTATTCGGACGGAACCGGCAAGCATGCCGAGCTGGCTGCGGCGGGGTTGAAGGCGGGGGTGGACGTTTTGATCGTGACGGATCATAACCTGCTGGTAAACGACGTCGAAGGCTACGCGCAGGAAGGCAAACGCCGGCTCCTGATGCTTGTGGGCGAAGAAGTGCACGACCGCACGGTTTCTGTGGGCGGCAACCACATGCTGATTTTTGGGCATAACCTTGAGCTCTCGCGATTCGCCCCCAATCGGCAGCAATTGATCGACCAGGCACGTTCGGCTGGGGCGCTCGCCTTCCTGGCACACCCGATCGATGATCCCCTGCCGCTTTTCCATGAAAAATCCTTTAACTGGACCGATTGGGATGTGAAAGGTTTTTCGGGCATTGAACTGTGGAACATGATGAGCGAGTTTAAGACCCGCTCCCGAACGCTGCCAAAAGCCGCCCTGCACGCGCTTTTTCCGGGTTTCATGATGCTCAGCCCGCTGGAGCAGACGCTCAAGCTTTGGGATGAGCTGCTGCTGACGCGCAAGCAGCCTGTGGTGGCGGTGGCAGGGGTGGACGCGCACGCGCACACCTATCCCGCCGGGCCTTTTAGGATCCAGGTATACCCCTACGAGTTGCTGTTCCGCTCGATCACAACCCATATCATCACGCCCAAAGCTCTTAGCGGCGAGATCAACTCGGACCGCCGCATGGTCTACGAAGCGCTTGCTGCCGGGCATTGTTTCTGCGCCAATGACCTGCCGCACCCAACCCGGGGCTTTCGTTTTACCTGCAATAACAACGACGGAACTTTCTGGATGGGCGATAGGGTCAGCGCGGAGGCAGGCTTGACTTTCCAGGTGCGTGCCCCGATCCAATCACACATCCGGCTTCTTAAAGACGGGCGATTAGCTCATGAAGTTCACGATCGGGAGGTACTGACATACCTTACCAAAGAACCTGGGATCTACCGCACAGAGGTGTACATTGATTACCGCGGACGACATCGTGGGTGGATATTCAGCAATCCGATCTATGCAGGTTGAGGCAGCCACTTATCGGGTTAACTCAGTAAGACACCCCCTAACCTACCCCTGTTGTTTCGTTGGTATAATTCCAGCGTGGCTGCCATGCAGAATTTTTTAGCGTTGATCGAAAGCAAAATTCAAGGCTTGCTTGAAGGCACTGTGGACAGGCTGCTCTACCCTGGGGCAGCGTCATCTCTCAGCAGCCAGCTGATTAGGATGATTGATGAGAAGATCCTGGCTCAGACTGACACACGGGAAAAGTTCGTGCCCGATTTGATCACATTGCATGTTTCACCAGAAAAATGGGATGCCTGGCAGGAAACCATACCCACCTTGAACAAGGTTGCGAGCGAAGTCGAATCTGGTTGGCTTGAGCAGGGTTATCAGTTCAGAGTGCCGCTCCGTGTCCAATTAGCGCAAAATGCCAGCCTGGCTGTTGATGCAATCGAAATTTCGACTGCGCTGACACTCCCTACCTCTGATACCTCAAAGACCGAACTGCAAACCTTGGTTCCCGAAGATTCCACCGAACCGCTTGTTCCTGAGCACGCTTACTTCATCATCAACGGAAAGGACCAGTGCTATCTGAACAAAACCATCATCAAGATCGGTCGGCGAAGTACAAGTGACATCCAGATTGATGACCCAATGGTCTCACGGGATCATCTGCAGCTCAGGGCAAAAAATCGGCACTACCTGCTTTTCGATCTGAGTTCTACTGGTGGGACTTTCCTCAACAACCAGCCGGTCAAAACCGCTATGCTCAAACCTGGGGATGTCGTGCGAATCGGTAAAACCCTCCTCATCTATAACCAGGACCTGCCAGGGACGGGATTATTTCCGACCACGATGATTGCTACGGAGGAATGAAATGTCAGCCACTGTCGGTCTGATCCTCCGCATTGCTTTCCTGGTTTTTCTTTATACCTTTTTGGTTCTCGCAATCTGGATGTTGTGGCGCAGCGTGGTTTCAAAGCAAGTTAACCATGGAAATATCCCAATTCCCAGTCTGACCCTGTCCACTGTTATCGGCACGGAACTGATGACGCAAACTTTTGCCAACAACGAAGTGCTGATTGGTCGAAGCCTGGAATGTGACTTCATCCTGGAGGATTCAACCGTCTCATCCAGGCATGCCCGCCTGAGCTATCATCTGAATCAATGGTGGTTTGAGGACCTCAAGTCAACAAACGGGTCTTACCTGGATGGGATTCGGGTTCAGGAACCAATTGTTGTTAAAGACAAAGACGAATTTTATTGCGGTGACGCAATATTCACCATATCCATCAAACCAGTTGAACAATAAGAGAGGAAAAAATGGCAGAAGAGTTTGCATTTGGGATCATCGGAGGTTCGGGACTTTATAACTTCAATGGACTTGAAAATGTGGAATCCATAGAAGTGGATACGCCTTTTGGCAAGCCCTCCTCACCAATCGTAACAGGTGAAGTGAAGGGGAAAAAGCTGGCTTTTCTGGCGCGTCACGGGGTCGGGCATGTCCTTTTACCCTCCGAAGTGAACTACCGTGCGAATATCTACGCCTTCAAAGAATTGGGCATCGGGAAGATCATCAGCGTAAGCGCTGTGGGGTCCCTAAGGGCAGACTACGCCCCGGGGCACATCGTTGTGCCAGACCAACTCTTTGACTTCACCAAGGACCGAAAACGCAGTTTCTTTGGTGACGGGATCGTTGCCCACATCAGTACTGCTGAACCTTTTTGCCCCAAATTGAGCGGGCAGCTCCTAAAAGCTTTGCGGGAACAGGACGTGGTGGTTCACGAGGGCGGCACTTACATCACCATCGAAGGTCCGCGTTTCTCTACCCGCGGCGAGTCAAACACCTTCCGCAGTTGGGGCATGTCGCTGGTGGGGATGACCGCCTCTCCTGAGGTCTTTTTGGCACGCGAAGCAGAAATCTGCTATGCCACCATGGCACATGTTACCGATTATGACTGCTGGCACATCTCTGAAGAACCTGTAACGGTGGAAATGGTAATTAATACCCTCTCCCACAATACTGCAGTCGCACAAAACGCCCTGATCCGGCTTGTCGATTTGGTATCAGAAGAAGATGCCTCAGTGGCATGTGAATGCGATCAGGCCTTAAAAAACGCCATAATGACCAACCCTGCGAAGATCAACCAGGAAGCCAAATCCAAGCTGCATCTCCTGGTGGATAAATATCTTGGATAATCTTGCCTTCTAAAACCGCCACCCGATTTCATTCCAAACAGTCCAGGCTGCTCGCGCTGGCGGTTTTTTTCCTTTTGTTTCAGACAGCCGCGCTTTCGCTCGCTACTGGCACACGCCTCCACTCTGAGACACTCCAACCTGACTGGCTGGTCTTTGTTCCATTCGCCGGCTGGTTAATTGGCGTACTGGTACTCTACAGAGCCATCCGGAGCAAGTTGCCGACCCGGGATCCCTGGATCTTTCCAACTTTCGCCGCCTTGGTCGGCTGGGGATTATTGACCGTCTGGCGCCTCTCACCGAGCCTTGGATTGAAACAACTCGGATGGTACCTGGTGGGTTGCTTTTTGTTTTGGCTGGGGCTCCAGACCAACCGTCTGAGCCATTTCCTAAAGCGCTACAAATATGTTTGGCTCCTGATTGGCTTGCTGCTGATTGGATTAACTTTTTTCATCGGTGTTAACCCGACCGGTGGAGGACCACAGTTGTGGTTGCAGGCTTTTGGTTTTTACCTGCAGCCATCCGAACCGCTGAAACTCCTGATCATCGTTTACCTTGCAGCCTTTTTTGCAGATCGGATCAAGCCCAATATCACCCTGCTCGGATCGGTCCTTCCGACCCTGATCGTAGCAGCTGTTGCGGGATTCTTGCTGGTCGTTCAGCGGGATCTCGGAACTGCCAGCTTGTTCGTTAGCTTATACATCCTGATGCTAACGGTGACGACGCAAAAACGCCGCCTCCTGTTGCTGATCCCCCTGGCTGGCATCGTTGCAGGTTTGGCAGGCTATTTTATTTTTGACGTGGTCAAAACCCGGATTGACATCTGGCTAAACCCCTGGGCACAAGCCTCAGGAAACGCCTATCAACTTGTGCAAGCCCAGATTGCGGTTGCGGCAGGCGGATTGGCAGGAACTGGACTGGGTTTGGGCAGCCCCGGATTTATCCCGGTGGCCGTCTCTGATTTCATCTTTCCTGCCGTTGCAGAAGAAACTGGCTTGCTTGGAAGTTCGGCTTTAATCCTTCTGATGTTGATCCTGGTTGTGCGTGGGATCAGTATTGCTCAAGCCACAAAGACGACTTTTGGACGTTACCTGGCTTTTGGCATCGCAGCATACTTTGGGCTGCAAACCTTCTTCATTGTCGCAGGCAACCTGGGATTGCTGCCGCTGACTGGCGTGACCCTCCCCTTCTTTTCCTACGGCGGCTCCTCGCTTGTAACGAACCTGATAGCAGTAATGCTGCTGCTCAAGATCAGTTCGGAGCCAGCAGCTGAACCCCTGCCCGATCTCGTCCGCCGACCCTATCGCTGGGTGGCAGCCGTATTTCTCGCCCTGTTCATCCTGCTTATCCTTGCAAATAGTTGGCTGGCAGTATTCCAACGCGAGGAGCTTTTAGCAAAGCCGGAAAACCCACGTTGGGTGGTCTACGATCGCTATTCGCCAAGAGGGAAGATCCTGAGCCAATCGGGGGAGGAGCTGGCAGTCACGATCGGTGAGATCGGCAACTTTGAACGGAAGCTGCTCGTTCCATCCCTAAGCAACACGATTGGTTTCACAAGCGGTTTGTACGGGCAGGACGGGTTGGAATTGAGCCAGTACCAATGGTTGAGAGGCTATTCAGGCAGGAGTTACGACACAATCTGGCGGAACCAACTGCTCTACAACCAACCGCCGCCAGGCGTGGATATCAAGCTGACCATCAATTCCTCTTTGCAGGCCAGCGCCGACACATTGCTTGGCGATGCAAAGGGAGCAGTGGTGCTTTTGAATGCCAACACGGGTGAGATCTACGCGCTGGCTTCGCAACCCTATTTTGACGCAAATACTCTGACTGAAAACTGGGAGAAATTGAGCCAGGATCCTGACGCACCGATGGTTAACCGCACAACCCAGGCAGCCTATCCCCTGGGCACGTTGGTAAACAGTCTTGGACTTGCCACCTATTACAATCGACCTCTATCGGCTCAGGGAGTTCTGCCGGCAGCTGCTGGCGGACAGGATGAGTTTTGCAAGGCAGCCAGCAATGCGTATGGTGAGGAGTTAAGCGGTTACCAGGGCGGCTGCGAGGCAGCAGCGATGGCCTTGATCCAGAATCTCGATCCAGAAGTATTTCTGGATCAATTGGAAGCATTTGGACTATTTAGCGCACCCAGTTTTTCCATGCGCACCATTGCCCCAGCCGAACGTCCGGACGCAGTAGTAATTCAAACCAGACCGATGAGCACTCTTGAAATACAGGCAACTCCATTACAGATGGCATTGGTGGCAGCAAGCATCACCAATGATGGCTTATTACCTTCGCCGCGATTGCGCAACACCTACCTGGCAGAAGATGGCACGTGGACGCCCTTCAGGGAAGGTGTTCTGCCGGTGCGTGTGATTGAGTCGGGTGCAGTGTCTCGCCTGCGCACCAGCTTGATCGGAAATGATCCGGCGTTTTGGTTCCAGAACGGTCATGCCCTGACCCGGGAGGGTAAGATCCTCACCTGGTATATTGGTGGAACCACCGAGGATTGGGTCGCAACGCCGCTGGCTATCGCGGTGGCAATAGAATCAAACGCTCCCGACCTGGCACAAACGATCGGGAGCAGTCTGTTGAGTTTATTCGCGACTGAGTAGGTTTAGCGGATCCGCAGGAACTTGCGCCTTCCAACCTGCAGCACACTATCTGGATCCGGTTTGCACGTTGGGTCACTCACGGTGACACCGTTGACTTTTACACCCATTTGATCAATCAAGCGCCGGGCTTCGCTGCGCGTGCCAGCCATCTTCTGCCCCACCATGATGTCGAGCAGAGTCTCTTCGGCTGCAGGATGATACTCAGGCATTTCTTCCGGAGTGTCACCTTTCTGGAAGGTCTGCACAAACTGATTCTGAGCAGCCTCAGCTGCCTCAGCGCCATAAAAGACGGTCGTAATACCATAAGCAAGCTGCATTTTCGCATCACGTGGATGCAGGCTGCTAGTGGCTAAACCAGCTTTAAAACGGGAGAGCTGTTCGGGTGACCACTCGGTGGCTAGCTCAGCATACACCGGCATGGCCTTATCCGGAATGCTCATAACCTTGCCGTACATGTCAGCCGCGTTGGTATTAAGCGGGATGTGGTTGCCCAGGGATTTGCTCATGCGCACTTCCCCATCCGTACCCGGTAGAATACCAAGGATGATCCCAATATTCGGTTTCTTGCCAAGCGCGGTCATCACTTTACGGGAAGCAGTAATGATATTAAAAAGCTGATCCGACCCACCCACCTGGACGTCCGCGTCAAGTTCGTAAGCATCGTAGCCTTGCATGATCGCGTAGAAGAATTCGTGCAGATATATAGGCTCACTTTTGTCCCAACGATTGTGGAAGTTATCGCGTGTCAGGAATTGCTGAACCGTAAAATTGGACGCCAGACCAATAAAGTCAGACATCGACAGTTTGCGAAGCCATTGATCGTTGTGAAGCACCTTTGTGCGTTCCGGATCGAGAATGCGGAAAGCCTGCTCAGCATAAGTCCGGGCGTTTTCCACGACCTTTTCTTCGCTCAGATGCGGACGCAGCTTGTCCTTGTCCGAAGGATCGCCAATCATGGAAGTGTAGGTGCCGATTACGAACAACACTTCATGTCCAAGCTCCTGGAATTGGCGCAATTTGCGCATGGTCACGGTATGTCCAAGATGAAGATCGGTGGAGGTGGGGTCATAGCCGCAGTAGACCCGCAGCGGTTTACCGGTCTTTTCGCAATCAATTAGCCGTTGGCGCAACTCATCAGCCATATTGTCCGCTATGGTCGCGTCTCCAAAATCAGCCCCTTGCATTAGGTATTCAACTTGCTCTTCGATGTTCATCTTTATCTCCTGCACGGTCAAATTTCGGCGTGTGACCGTGTTAGCTAAGTTTATATAAAAGTTGATTTTACCACTCTTAAATTAGCCTAAACCCGGTAATCGGCAATTTGCCTGCCTGTAACTGGTCAATCGAGTGCTGTAGGGAACGGTCTTGCTGTATGACACCACATAGGTGACAATTTGTTACAGGACATGGGTTACACTT
>DAOOPV010000088.1:0-7545 GCA_035388405.1 Anaerolineaceae bacterium | reverse complement strand
GTAATCACCCTAACCTAACCCCAGCATCGTCTCATATGTATTGAACCCATTCACTCACTCGACCTGGACATGTTCCTGTATTATGATATGGATGGCGACGGCGTCCTGACGGCAGATGACTACCAGGTTACTGCCAGCGCGACAAGTGCAGTGTTGGAATATCTTAATGCGCCCAAGGATTGGATTTACTATAACCAACCCGATACCTACTTCATCGTTGTTCAGAACTGGAATGGCGCTGTTGGTGATACTGTCACATTGGCAAGTGCAATTGTTCCATTGGAACCTGAAGTCGGCAATTACGATGTGATATTACCTGCCACGAACCCTGCTGGTGAACCTTTCAGTATGGAAATTGCCTGGAATGAAGACACATCCGATGGCGATCGCATGTATGGTTTCTTTGAGACCTATGCAGATTCGACGTTAAATGAGTGGATTGGTGGCACTGATCTGGACATTGTGCGCAGCGTGGATGATGTGGTAAAGACAGCTGATGTTGAAACCGCTGAACCTGGCGACACGATCACTTACACCCTTGCGGTCACAAATTACAAGAATAACCCGGTTGAGTACTCTATCAATGATGTGCTGCCAGCGGGCGTTACTTATGTACCAGATTCGGTCACAGGTGGCGCGGTTTACGATGACGTGACCAATGCCATCACCTGGACTGGCACAATCGAACCCGGTTATTACACCTATGATGCCAACACCAGCGCGGAAGATCCTGCCTGTACACTGGAGATCATACCTGATGGCAATCCTGATGCCTACCTGGATTTGTTTACCACCGCCAATGGTTTTGCAGCTAATCCTGGGCTTGCTTATGGTGACAGCTTCTGGTACGGTACATTCTCTACCTATACCCCATTCAACTTCTACGGCATCGATTATGTGGGAATGGATTTCACAGCCGATGGTTATGCTGGATTTGATATGGTTTCAACCAGTTTCACAAACCAAAATCTGCCCAATCCAACCAACCCCAACAATGTGATGGCAATGTTCTGGGATGACCTTTTTACCCAGTACGACCTTGCCACCAATAAGGGCGTCACCATGGTTGGTGATGGCGCTAACTTTGCCGTGATTGAATACGATGATGTTTATCGCTATGGCGGCAATGCTGCGGTGACCCTGGACTTCGAGATTGGTTACTTCTTGCAGCCTGACGATGCCCCTGGCGCCTATGAGATCGTTTTTGCCTACGATAACATCCATCCCGATTTCGACTTAGGCAGTTCCACCATCGGCGTGGAGAATGTGGATGGCACGCTCGGCACCACATTTGTTTACAATGATACGACCCTCGCAATCGAAAATGGCTCTGCTATCTGCTTCGACTACGTTTTTGTTCCACCCACTCATGTGATCACCTTCCAGGTGACCGTGGATGAGGAGACCCCTGCTGGTCCACTTACCAATGTCGCGCTCCATTCCACCGACGAATTGTATACTGTTGAAGAAGAAGCAGAAGCGATGGTTGACATTTTCATCAATACTGCACCTGTTCTGGATCCAATTGGCGCACAATCTGGCGATGAGGAAACATTAATCAATTTCACAGCCACGGCAACCGATCCTGATCCTCAAACCCTAAGCTTTAGCCTGACTGGCGTCGTGCCCGAAGGCGCAGAGATCGATCCGGCAAGCGGCGTGTTCACCTGGACTCCCACTGAAGCACAAGGACCAGCCGAGTTCACGTTCACCGTACAGGTCTGTGATGATGCTGTGGAGCCATTGTGCGACACAGAAGAGATCATTGTTACCGTCAATGAGGTTAATGTTGCTCCTGTTCTGGATCCAATCGGCGCACAATCTGGCGATGAGGACACCTTGTTGTCCTTCACCGCCATGGCGTCGGACGCTGATCTGCCCGCCCAAACCCTAGCCTTTAGCCTGACTGGCACCGTGCCCGAAGGCGCGGCGATCGATCTCGCGAGCGGCGTGTTCACCTGGACACCAGCTGATCCTGGTGAGTTCACAATCACCGTACAGGTCTGTGATGATGACGCAGTTGAGCCGCTTTGCGACTCGGAAGAGATCACGGTTACTGTCAATTTGGTGGCACCAGATTTCTTCTATCTCTACCTGCCGCTAATATTAAGATAGCCAAAAACCTTCTCCTGATCTCCTTTTGATCGGGTAGAACAAGAAAAGAGGTTGGCTTGTCAAGAGTCAGCCTCTTTTTTGTCGCCTGTTAACCAATTCTCTTTTGTCAGTGAAACACGTTGAAGATTATTAGCAGGTAGGTAGTTTAGATAAAAATTGCTTGCGAAGCCGTTAAATATGAGTGGCCTGTGATATATTTAGTCCAGGTCTCACTATCGCACCTTTCTTATATATAAATACACACAGCGTGTTCGCTCAAAGCAATTATTGATACTCTTCAATCACATCGATCAAAAGGAGATTCAAACATGCTAAAAGTCGTAATCAGAATAGTTAGTTTCCTTCTGCTCGCCGCATTGGTGGTGAGCCCGGTGGCTGCTGCCGTTCCTGAACGCGCGCTACCTCCTACCGATACCCCCGTCATTTCAGCTCTGGAACAGGAATGGTTGGATGCTGCTGCCAAGGCAGACAGCTTCACGATTCAACTTATGGAACCTTCACTGGCAACCTATGAAGGTGACAACGCGATTTTTGCGGCTGTCCCACGCGATGAATCGGGCAAGCTCGCTGTGAACTCTCCTGAAGCGATCGCTTATTTGCAGCACCTGAATGCCAATATGGACTTGTTCATCGCGAAAACCGAAACCTTATTGGGTCGGGACATGGAAGTGCTCTTCCGCTATGATTACGTGCTGAATGGTTTTTCGGCGCGAATGAGCCTGGATGAAGCCGCCTTACTGCGCAAGCAACCTGGGGTTCGCGAAGTCTTTGTGGATGATGTTTACTACCTCGACACTGATGTCAGCCCGGCATTTATTGGAATTGACCATGTCTGGGATGGCAGCGCGGTTCCAAGCGGAACAGGCTCCAAAGGCGCGGGCACTATCGTTGGTATCATCGATACCGGCATTAACATGAGCCACCCAAGCTTTGCGGAAACTACTCCCCTGGACCCATACGTTTATGTCAATCCTTATGGAAATAACGTCTACAAGGGTCTTTGTGCTTCAGATCCTGTTGGTCATGTCTGTAATGATAAGCTGCTCGGGGTCTACGACTACGTCGGAGGTGGCGACGGTCACGACACATTAGACCATGGTTCCCACACCGCCAGTACCTCTGCCGGCAACCGCATCAGCATCAATTACGGCGGCGCACAGGTTGTCATCTCCGGCATGGCACCCAATGCACAGGTCATTTCTTACAAGGTCTGTGACGATGGGGGCTGCGCTACCAGCGCCTCTACTGCTGCTGTCAACCAGGCAATTGCGGATGGTGTTGATTCCTTGAACTTCTCGATTGGTCCCCAAAGCGGACCAGCGCGAAGCCCTTGGACCGACAGCACTGAGTTGGCGTTCCTGGAAGCTTTCAAAGTTGGTATCTCAACCGCGACATCTGCTGGTAATTCCGGACCTAATGACTCCACAGTGTACAAACTTCCACCGTGGGCACTGGTGACCGGTAACACCCAACACGGACGCATTTTTGGCTACCCTGTGACGATCAATCCCGGCAGTGATAACCTTGGTTCGATCGCACTTGCGGCAAGCTCGGATCTTGCTCCAGCTCTTGCAACTGACTTGACCGGGTTGGACCTGGTTTGGGGCGGCAATTCTGGCAACCTGGAAGGCTGTGTCGCCTGGGCTCCTGGCGCTTTGAGCGGCAAGGTTGGCATCGTCAAACGCGGCACCTGCGCGTTCAAAGATAAGCTTCAGTTCATGTATGATGCGGGCGCTGTCTTTGGCATCGTTTACAACAACGCTCCTGGCGCACCCATTATCATGGGTACTGAAACCGGTTCTGTTCCAATGCCCGGCGCGATGATCTCACTTGCGGACGGTTTGCTGATGGAGGCTGTCGCGGGCGACCCGATGACGGTAACCATCCTCAGTGATCTCGTATCAGGTACACGCCCGGAATGGGGCGATATCATGGCTGATTCCAGCTCCAGGGGTCCGATCACCAATTTTGAGATGCTCGAACCTGACCTGGCTGCCCCTGGCACTAATATCCTGGCTGCCTATGCCGGCCCCGGCGAAATAGATCTGATGTCGGGTACGTCCATGGCCAGTCCGCACGTTGCTGGGTCAACCGCGGTGATGCGGGCTCAATTCCCGGATTGGAGCCCTGCCGCTATTCGCTCCGCGATCATTATGACCGCCCTGGCTGGCACGTCCGTGGACTACGATCTCAGCCCGGTGACGCCATTTGTTTACGGCAACGGTCGGATCGATATGAGCAAGGCGGCGCTTGCCGGATTGGTTATGGAAGTCAGCTATGCTGAATATGTGGCTGCTAACCCAGCTATTGGCGGTGATATTCGCACGCTAAACATTCCCTCCTATCAGAACAGCAACTGCCTGGGCGGCTGCACCTTCACCCGTACGCTAACGAATGTGGCTGGAGTGGAAACAGATTACACGATTGCCATCGAGCAAACCGCCGACGTTGTTATCACTACAACCCCTGCTGGTGGTTTCACCATCCCAGCTGGCGGCACACAGACAATCACGGTACAAGTTGCGCCTTCCCTGCTTTCAGGCGGGGCATGGCAGTTTGGCCGCATCAGCTTTGAAACAGTTGATACCTTTGCGAGCGGTAAACCGATCAGCACCACTGCCTTTACCCTGGTCGCGAAGTCTTCTGTTGCGGGCTCAACCCTGCCAAACGAACTCCGGCTGACTATCGATTCGCCTGCCGGGCAGTATATTTTCCAGGATCAATACAATGTCAATCCGATCACGTCTTTATCACAGGTTCGTTACGGTCTGAACCCCGCAACCACTGCCTCGTTCAACCTGGCGCAGGATCCCACGAACAGTTTACCCTACGATAGTTTAAGTCAAATCTGGTACACCGTTACGACCTGCCCAACCAGCCAGCAGCGCATGGTTGTCGAGATCCTTGAAACTACCGCTTCTGATCTGGACGTCTTTGTGGGTGTTGGCAACACGCCGCACCCAGCCCTCCAGAAAGCCTTTTCAGCCGAGCCCGGTCCGATGGAGTATCTGAATATCTTCCAACCGACTTTTTCCGGTACCTGTTGGATTTTGGTTCAGAACTGGGAAAGTTCTGAACCGGGCGTGGAAGATCCGGTCAAACTGGCTTATGGATTTGTTCCGAAATCCGGCGGCACCAATTACAGCATTACTGGTCCGGCAAGCGTACCCGCCTTGAGCCCCTTCGATCTAACCGTGGATTGGGATCTTAGCGCGACTTATGCCGCAAGTGAAGTCTGGTATGGCTGGTTCAGCATTGGTTCCACGACCGCTATCAAGAATGACGTCGGAAAGCTCGATTTCAACCTCTACAAAGCTCCCTTGGTTTTGGATAAGATCATTTACCTGCCACTCCTGACCAGGTAGAAAATATCCTGCAAGATATGACCAAAAGAAGCCAGCCATAATGCTGGCTTCTTTTCTTTAAACTCTTACCCTTGTTATTTGGATAGGAAATTGTGTTTTCAATGGAAATGGTTGAAGACTAATTGAATTCCACGCTCATATTTGCTATAGTATTAACATAAACTCTTTTGACCTCGACTGAGGTTATCCATTTCTTACAACTCAAATTAAACGAGCATATGCATACACCCCCTTAATTGGCTGTGTGTGCGTCAATATTCAGGAGGAGATACCATGGAAAGGAAAACCATTCTTTTTTCGTTCATCTTGATTTTTGCACTGATTGTGAGTTCCTGTGTGCCCACAACCTTCTCAACCCCCACCGAAATCCACATCACCGCTGGCGACCAGGTAGAGCAGGCGGTGGTGGCTGTGGATGGGAATGGACGCTCGCACATCGCCGGGGTGGTCAACGACCGCATCGTCTACTATCGCACGCGCTACGGCAGCGCAGGACCACTGGACAAGTTTTCGATGGTCATGAGTGGATCCGGGGCGAACTGGAAACAGTATGGTCCGGATATTGCAGCATTAAACAATGGGGAGGCTTATGTGACCTGGGTGGAGCAGCGAGGAACAACCCAGAAGTATGCTTGTTATCAGAAAATCCCACTATATCCACCAATTGGAGGTTACGATAAGTTCTGCATTGATCTGGATCTCCACGAGGAGACGACTGGAAACGTCTTTGTGGTGAGCAATGGCTATTCCGTTTACGCGGTTTACGATCGCAAATACCTGACCGATGGCATGGGCAGGATCGGAGCGCTCATGTACAAAGAGCTTACAGACATTTCCAATACAGGTGTCGTGTATGATTACATCAATTTTTTCGAAACAGGATACATCTATGGCCTGGATACGGTAATTGATAATGCCGATAAATTACACATCGCCATCCTGGATAACTTTACGGTTACCATTGGTCCGCCATACACGGATCGCCTTTTGTATCGATCTAATGTAACCATTGATTCTTTGGGTACCATGACCCAAGGACGGACAATTGTGACGGGCACTGGTACAGGCGAAGATGTTGCCCCGAGTATTTCAATTTATACAGATAGTGTGACTGGACCGCGGGTTGGGATAGCATCCATCTGGACTCCTTCAGGAATCGACCAAATCTTTATCGATTCTTGCACAGTGGATGGGTGTGAATTTATAGGAGAATATATGGTCGATCTGCCGAGCAGTTGGGACACCTCCTCGATTATTACTGACGTGGAGGTTCAAGGCAGGGATGAATACCTCTTCCTCGGCTTCATCGGGGATGATAATACGTCTGCTTCGGGGGGACCGCAAGTCTATTTCACGGATGCTTTTGACACAACAATGTTTTTTGAACCCAGTGATGGCTCAGCAACATTCAAGTTCGATCTTGAAATGAATATGATTGAGTCTCGCGCGGGATCTGGAGGGTTAATGGTTCCGGTTATCTCCTGGTCGGAGAGCGACTTGGTCACGGCAACGTATTTTGCAGAGGGATGGATTTCGGAGGTTGTCAAGGTCTCTGAGGACAAATGCCTTGATTCCTTGAATTCAGGTGATGTTAGTTCGAATGGCATCTATTTGGCTGGTGTGTGGGATGCCTGCTCGGACACGTGGTTCACCACCCAGGCGTGGAAGGAGCAATTGCCTTTGATTGTAAAGTAAGAAGAATAGGGAAAGCATGGGGTGGTCGTCGCATAAAAATGGACGCGATGTTTGTAGGTGAGGTTGAGCCTTTCAGGTCGATACTTATGTTATTAGTATGATACCCATCCAAGGTAAGTAGGGTGCGATCTTCTGTTGATCGCACCAATTAATGTGGGTGGGTGTTGTTATGGTGCGTTCAAAAACGGAACGCACCCTACGAAATGCAGCCCTGGAAGCGCAGCGGATTGGGCTCTGTCATTCTGAGCGTTAGCGAAGATTCTTAAAGGCAAAAGGGCAAGATCCTTCGTTCCTCAGGATGACAAAGGGTCGGTCATTAGTATGATACCCATCCAAGGTAAGTAGGGTGCGATCTTCTGTTGATCGCACC
>DAOOPV010000087.1:0-7911 GCA_035388405.1 Anaerolineaceae bacterium | reverse complement strand
TTGAATCACATCCCCTATAATTTGAAAAGAGACTGACCCTTTTGGGTCAGCCTCTGGCTCCCGCCGTGTAACGGACGGGAGGCTGAAGAGGGTGTTAAAATTTGATAGTTCACACTAATTGACTGGCTGGTCCCAACTGATAAAAACAAATGCAGATCGCCACGCTTCGCTCGCGATGACAAGAATGATCGTGCCGGCCTTGCGAAGCACCCCAGTGCTTAAAGCACGTGTGGGCTGACCAAGCACGGCATCTGACCGCCAGGTCTCCATTCGTAAAATAAAAAAAATAGATCGCCGCGCAAAAGACGCTCGCGATGACGAGGTTAATGCAGATCGCTGTTTCTCGCTCTGATGACCCCTAACGATACCGAATGTCGAAGTCGCGGAATTCCCCCGTAGCAGGGCTGTAATGAAACTTAACATCCCGCACATACGCCGCATCCGGACCCTCACGCAAGACAGCCAGCAACTCCTCCAGGCTGGCGCTACCCCCTTCTGCTACCACCTCCACCATGCCCTCAGAAGTGTTACGCACCCAACCTGTCAAACCCATCGCCACTGCTTGCTGCAGGACGAAGAATCGAAATCCCACCCCCTGCACCCTACCAAAAACGATCGCGTTCAGGCGTTGGTCTGCGGGGCGTGAAAAAGGTGGTTCACTCACAGATCATCCTCATCATCATCAGGATCCTCAAGCATGTAGCTGTCTTCAAGGCTTCCGTCTAAATCTTCTCCATCATCGTCGACGTAGCGCTGCCACTCCTCATCATCCAAGTCTTCCAGGTCCTCGTATTCGTCATCTTCGTCCTCGTCGGTATCCCAGGGCTCGATTTCATCCTCATCCTCGTCAAGAGAATCGTGTACGTGGTCAAAGTCGATTTTCATCAGGTCTAAGTTGGCGGCCTCATTGGTAAAGTTGAGCATATCCAGCGCTTCTTCGAGCAGGCTGGCTTCTTCATCATCATCCGTCGTGGCGAGCAGGCGTTCAAATTTTTCTTCGATGCCCTCGCCGCCAATCTGAGAAAGCGCCCAGATCATCTCACTGCGTAGGTACTCATCCTTTTCACGGTCAACCTGCTTCAACAGGCGCACTCTTGCAGAAGTAAGATAGAGTTCACCTGCAGCATGGATTGCCTGTCCTTTGACGTCCGGATTGTCGTGGTCGAGATGTTCCAGCACCAGGCTTTCCCACTGTTGGTCTGCCGATCTGCCCATCGCGAACAAGGCACTTTCAAGCCATTCCTCGCTGTCCTTGGCGGAGGCAAATCGCAGCAGCGGCGGCACTTCTTCCCGGCCGGAAAATCCCAAGGACTCCAGCGCTCTGCGCCGCACCAGGTCGGAAGGATCCTTGGCATATGCCAGCAGCAGGGCATCTTCAATCTTGTGAAGGAGATCAGTTTTTATTTCTTCAAGCTCCCCAAGGTAGATGTAAAAACCCAATGCGTTAGCTGCTGCAGCTCGTACGAATTCGGCTTCATCGGCAGCCGATAGCATCTGCAGGAAAATTGGAATTAGCTTGGGATCTTCTGCTTCCAAAAGCAGGCTGATCCCACTCACCTCGCATTCCGCGTCGCCATCTTCCAGGGCAATGCGCCCGATGTTCTCGAACATCAGCAGGTCGTCATGCTCTGAGAGTTCCAGCAAGTCCTGCAAAACCGCTCTTCTTCGCATCACGGGAATACTCAACCATGCAGTGGCTAGCACCTGGAGGTCGTCGGCGGGCATGTCCGAGAATTGGTACAGAAGACGAGCCGGGAAAGGCGTTTCCATGTCCATCAGGGCTTTGATCAGGTCGTGAATTGAGCTTGGGGTGACCATATCAGCTCCTTAAGGAATCGGGATCGGATTGATGAAATCGCGAACAGTAATGATGACAAACAACAAAATCAACAGATAGTAGAATGCTGAATTGACAGCGTTCGCCACCCGGGTCGGAATACGTTTGCGCGTTACCGCTTCTATCAGCAGGAATAAGATCTGTCCTCCATCCAGCGCTGGAATGGGTAACAGGTTAGTGATGCCGATTGCGATGGAGAGCATCGAAACCAGTGAGAGACGTGTGATTGGCAGGATCTCGTTGGTCGCTTCAGCATTGGATTGATCGATTTCAGCAGCACTTGAGAACAAGTCGTAGATGCCTTTGATACCAATAACACGCGCTTCACCTGGGGCAAGCTTGCCTTTGATGTAGTTGTAAGGCATCGAAACAGTAGCTTTCACCTGTTGCCAGAAGGTGTCAAAAGCCACGCCGATACTTTGACCAAAATTGAGTTCAACTTCTGGATGCGACATCACGAAACCTATCGCCCCCTGACCTTCAGGCGGATTTCCCCTGGGGGTCACCAATCCAGTAAATTCCGTGCCATCGCGCGTGTATGTTAGTGTAACTTCTTTTTCAAGGTACTTTTTCGTGGCAGCCACCATGGCGTCGGTCGAATCGATCGGGTCATCTCCCAACTTGGTCACGATATCGCCGGACTGCAGCCCTATCATTTGGGCAGGAGAGTTGGGCGCAACCTCAACCACCAGGATCTTACTGGTGTCGACGGGATTAACCACGTTGTAAAGGAAGATCAGCAGCAGGATGCCAAGCACAAAATTCATCGTGGCGCCTGCAACCAGGATCAGAAAGCGTTTCCATTTGGGTGCCGCCAGCATCCCGCCTGGCTCGCCGTCATCTGTTTCGCCTTTTGGGCGGACAAAGCCGCCAAAGGGAATCCAGTTGAGCGTGACATCGGTGCCTTTCCAGGTGAAAAGCTTGGCAAGGCGGGGTGGATAGCCAAAACCGAACTCTTCCACCTCGACACCAACCCATTTGGCAACCAAAAAATGTCCGAGTTCGTGCACAAACACAATCAACCCGAACACAAAAATGAACTGTAGGATCAAACCAAAGTTAAGCATGAGCATACTCCTTGATCGGAATTATACCTATTTTGTATCTCGGGATTTGTTTGAATGACGTTAACTTTCGACAATCGCTCAGCTGTAAAATAGAGTCAAAAATCTTGGGGAGAAAAACAACACGAATGGTTAAGACAACAGGGTATAATTTGCCCCATGCCTGTAATTGTCTCCCTGGATATTGAAACAACCGGTTTGGACTCCAAAAGCGACTCGATTATTGAGATCGGTGCGGTCAAATTCAATGGCAACCGTGTGTTGGATGAATTCTCGACCCTGATCAACCCGCGTAAGCCAATCAATTCCTTCATCACCAACTTAACCGGCATCACCAACGCCATGGTCATGAACGCCCCCCTTCTGGCGGACGTCTACCCGCAGCTGGAAACCTTCATTGGCGACCATCCCATCCTTGGGCAGAACGTCGGCTTTGACATCAGCTTCTTCCAGCGTTACGGCGCTTTCAAGAAAAATCCGGTCATCGACACATACGAACTGGCAGCGGTCTTAATGCCGTCTGCTCCGCGCTACGGCTTGGGCTCGCTCTGCCACCAACTTGGCGTCATCCTCAGCGAAGCGCATCGCGCCATCAACGATGCCCGCGCGACTATGGGCGTTTACAACAAGCTCTACGAGAAGCTCACTGAACTGCCAATCGACCTGATCGCTGAGATGGTCCAGCAGAGCCAGGGTCTGACTTGGCCCGCCGAGTTGCCCTTCCGCTGGGTCCTGCAAGAGTTGATCAAGCAGGGCATCCAGCCCAAACGTATCCTTGATAAAGAAGGCGGGCTGCTCTTTGAATTTGGCAAACCCGTTCGCACCAAACCGCTTCAACCAGACCCGGAGCTCCAACCGATCAATGTTGAAGAACTTGCCGCGGTGCTCGAGCCTGGCGGGGCATTCTCTCAACACATCACAGGCTTCGAACACCGGTCCCAGCAGGTGGAAATGCTGCGGGCGGTCGCAAATGCTCTTAACGAAGGGCAGCACCTGATGGTCGAAGCCGGCACCGGCACTGGTAAATCGTTGGCTTACCTCATCCCCAGCGTCGCCTGGGCGCTCACCAACAAAGAACGGGTCGTCATCTCCACCAACACTATCGCCCTGCAGGATCAACTGATCCAAAAAGACATCCCCGACCTGATCGAAGCTACCGGTTTGGACATCCAGGCTGCCGTGCTTAAAGGGCGCGGCAACTATCTCTGTCCCCGTCGTTTCAACGCCATGCGCCGGCGCAAGCCCGAAAACCTGGATGAACTGCGCGTGGTTGGCAAAGTGCTCGTCTGGCTGCAGAGCAGTCAAAGCGGCGATCGCAGCGAATTGAACCTCAACGGCATGCCCGAACGCCTGATCTGGAGCCGGCTTTCAGCGGAAGATGAGGGTTGCAAACTCGAAAATTGCGTCAAGCGCACCGGCGGACGCTGCCCCTTCTACAAAGCTCGTATGGCTGCCGAAAGCGCCCACATCCTTGTGGTCAACCATGCTTTACTGCTGGCAGATGCTGCCACCGAGAACCGCGTTTTACCTGCCTACAATTACCTCGTCATTGACGAAGCCCATCACCTCGAAGCTGCTACCACGGACGCCATGGCGTACCGTTTGCGCGCCCAGGATGTTAACCGCATGGTGCGCGACCTTGGCAGCCACGAGACTGGTCTCATGGGTCGCCTGCTTTCCGCGGCTTACGCCCTTTTGAAACCTTCCGACCTGGCGGAACTCAACAAGCTGATTGCCGAAGCCACCGACCGTGCCTTCCGCTTTGACAACGAAATGACCGCTTACTTCCGCGCGCTGGATAACCTCCTGCTGGAGTTGCGTGAAGGTAAGCCCCTTGGCACCTACCCCCAGCAGACCCGAGTTCTCAGCGCCATCCGCACCATGCCTGCCTGGCTGGACGTGGAAATCAGCTGGGAGCAGGCAGCCAGCGACCTGGACGCCCTCCTGAAAATTCTCCGCCAGATCCGCGAAGGTCTGCGCGGCATGGAATCGATGGAAAGTGAGGACGCAGAAGATCTCCTTGGCACCCTGGCGATGTTCAACCAGAACCTGAGCGAGATCCGGGAGAACGTCGAGAGCCTCACTATGGACCCCCAATCCGACCAGATCTACTGGGTCGAGTTGGATCCCCTCCAGGGTCGCCTCACCCTCCAGATCGCGCCGCTGCACATCGGCACTCTGATGGAAAAATACCTCTGGCACGAGAAAGCCAGCGTCATCCTAACCTCCGCCACCCTCACCGCCCACGGCGAGTTTGACTACCTGCGGAAACGCCTCAATGGGGAGGACGCTGACGAACTGATGGTTGGTTCTCCTTTCGATTACGAACACTCTGCCCTGGTCTATCTGCCCACCGACATCGTCGAGCCAAACGACAGCTACGGTCACCAGCGCACCATCGATGAAACCGTCATCCGCCTGGCAGTCGCCAGCGGCGGGCGAATGCTGGTGCTCTTCACCTCTTATGCCCAACTGCAAAAGACCTCCAAAGCTATCCAGGCTCCTCTTTCCAAGCACGATATCACCGTTTTTGAGCAGGGCGAGGGCGCTTCAGCCACCGCGCTGCTGGACACCTTCAAGGACACTCCCCGGGCGGTGCTCCTTGGCACGCGCGCCTTCTGGGAAGGCGTGGACGTTCCCGGCGAAGCGCTATCAGTGCTGGTGATTGCCAAGCTGCCGTTTGATGTACCCAGCGACCCGATCATTGCCGCCCGTTCGGAGAGCTTCGATGATCCCTTCAACGAATACAACCTCCCTGAGGCAATCCTACGCTTCAGGCAGGGGTTTGGCCGCTTGATCCGCACCCAAACTGATCGCGGTGTGGTCGTCATCCTCGATAAGCGCGTCATTACCAAGCCTTACGGAAAGTTGTTCATCGAATCCCTGCCCCAATGCACCTTCGTTCAAGCCAGCATCGCCAACTTGCCCGAAAAAGCCACCCGCTGGCTAAATATTTAATATAGGGAACGGTCTTCCACCCTTCCACAAATCCAACGGAACGGAACAACGATTCCTCTCACCCGCCCGCACATCCCGGTTGACGATGCAACAAAAACAATGATAATATCGTTTTATGTATCTTAAAGGAAGCAAACTCTCCATGAACAAGAAGCGCCGCAAGGTGAACCCCTGGCTGCTGACCTTTTTGCTCATTTCCATCGGCGCGCTGGTATACCTCAATGTCGTGGTGGTACCCATGATGGATCCACCCTTCGTGCCTACCCCCACCCCCACGCGCGATCCCCAATCTTTCATTGCCGAAGCCGATGCCCTCGCCGCGGAGGGCAAGTACCTCCAGGCGATCGAAGCCTACCAGGGCGCCATCAACGCCAACCCGCAAGACATCACCAACTATCTCAAAATCTCGCGCCTGCAAATCTACACCGACCAGCTTGTCCAGGCCCAGGTCAACGCCCAAAACGCCATCCTGCTCGACAACACCGTCTCCGAAGCCTACGCCCTCTCCGGCTGGGCGAAGGGCTTCCAAAAGGAATACCTGGATGGCGAAACGGACGCCAAGCGCGCCATCGAGCTCGACCAAAACAGCGGTCTGGGGCACGCCGTCCTGGCATACATCCTCGCCCTGCGGGTCGAAGCCGGCCTCGAAGAGCTCGACACCATGGACCGCGCCATCGAAGAATCGCGCACTGCTCTGGCGCTTGAGCCCAACCTGCTCGAGGCGCATTGGGCTCGCGGCTACGTCCTAGAGATCACCAGCAACTACGAAGAAGCCGTCACCGAGCTCGACGCCGCCATCGCCATCAATCCCCACATCGCCCGGGTCCACATGGCTCTGGGTCGCAACCTCATCAACACCAACGAGCTTGACCGCTCCGTCTTCGAGTTCACCAAAGCCTACTCCCTCAATCCCACCGACCCAACCCCAAACCTCTTCATCTCTCGCGTCTATGGCATGCTCGGCGAGTGGGATAAGGGCATCCAATATGGCAGCCTCGCCCTGCGCGATGGTCCGCAGGATCCCCAACTTTACTCCAACCTGGGCACGCTCTACTACCGCAAAGGGCAATACAACCAGGCGCTGCCCTTCCTCGAAACCGCCGTGCGCGGCGGCACCTCCGAAGATGGACAGGTCGTCGAGGGCATTCCCCTCTCCTACGCGTCCGGCGTGATCGAACTTTACAGCCGCTATGGCCTCGCTTTGGCGCGTATCAACCGCTGCAACGAAGCTGTGACGCTCGCCAACGCTCTGCTGCAAAACGTAGCGGATAACGCCGACGGCGTCTTCAACGCCGGCGAGATCACCAAGATCTGCGAGGAAAACCTCCTCAATCCGCCCACTGCCACGCCAGTGCCCACCCCAACGGTCGTCACCGGACCCACAGCCACGCCCGTGCCCTGATCCCGTGGGCACACAATAAGCAAATGTACATCGACGAACGCAAGGACCTCTTCCGCAATTCGGGCAATCGCTCCAACCCCTACCGCATCATGCTCATCCTGCTGGTGATCGTGGCGCTCGTAGCCGTCCTGCGCGACTATGCCAGCGGCGAGATCTGGCCGCCGTTCGTCCCCACCCCCACGCCCACCCGCACCGTCAACTCCTTCATCACCGAAGGCGAAACCCACTTCCAGGCCGGCGACCTCACCAAAGCGATCGAATCCTTCAACAAAGCTCTCGTCCTCGAGCCTAACAACACCGCCGTGCGCGTCGAGCTCGCCCGCATCCTCACCTATGCCTCCGCCAGTCTCACCACCGACCAGGACCGCCGCGACGCCCTCAACCAAGCCCTTTCCGTCATCGACATCGCCAAAGCAACCGAGCCGACCAATGCCGACGTCCTCGCCATGCGTGCTTTCGTGCTCAGCTGGCTCTCCAACCCTACCCTCTCCGGCGATCAATCCGAAGACTACCGCAACCAGGCCGAAGCCGAAGCCCTCGCAGCCATCCAGCTCGACTCCGACAACGCCCTCGCCAAAGCCTACTACGCCGAAGTCCTCATCGACCAATACAAACTCGTCCAGGCGCAGGACTACATCGCCCAGGCTCGC
>DAOOPV010000086.1:0-8212 GCA_035388405.1 Anaerolineaceae bacterium | reverse complement strand
TCTTCCTGGTTGAGGTAAAGGTCCAGCAGCCAGCCGCGGAAGGTCATCAGGGCGCCTCCTCAAAGTCGGCATAATTCAAGGCGTTTGCCGGCTCGGGCTGCACTTCTGCCGGGATTTCCATCAGGTCTGCTGCCGTTTCTTTCTGTGGGGCATCAAACAAGGCTGAAACGGTGGCATTCAGCAGTTGGATGAATTCATCTTCCTTTTCCGCCTCTATGCGTTCGGTTTTAAAGGGATCGGCATTGGGCAGCACTTTTTGCATGGACTTGAGTTGTTTGTAAAGCTCCAGCAGGATGGCAATCAGGTACATGTCCAGCGGATAAAGATTAGAGGCATACGAGGCTTCAGCCAGGTGCAAGCGCGACATGACCAGGAGTTCATCCAAAATGATCTGGTCGTCCTTACGCAGGGCGCGTTTGAAGCGATTGAGAGCGGCTTCTTCTTCCTGCCAGGTTTGGGTGATTGAAGCGATCGTGCGTCCCATAAGAACCTCATCCGAAAAGGGGCATTTGTGTCTGTTGCGCAGTTGGCAGCGCGAGCGGCTCTTCCCAACAGACATCCACATTGTTTTTGAGCATCTCAAGTAAAACAACCCGCTGATGGGCAATGAGAGGAACTGGCCGTACACTGATCACCACGGGCGCTGAATTACTCAGCCGTGTTAGCAAGTCCAGGCTGTGGTCCAGCAGGCGCTGCGCGTCTTTGAGCTCGACGTCTTCGTCGAGAAAAGTCGCCAGCAGATCCAGCACCACCAGCGGCTCCTTTGGCGGGTTGGCAGCCACCGCCTGCAGCATGGCCAGCACCTGGTAGCAGGTGAAGGCGCGTGAAAGGCGGATGTTGCACATTACCCTCACGGGGTCGGAGGTGTAGGGGCGGATCAACTTGGCAACCGAATACATGTTGGAACGGTTGCCGCAGTCCAATACGGTAACGCGCTGCGCCAGGCTCAATTTGGCGATCAATTCCAGCATCTTGTTGGAAAGCGCGTGGGCGCCGATCGCCAGGAAACGCCTGGAGGGCAGGGGAGTGCTGAAAGGTATCAGTGAGCTTTCCATGTTCTAATTATATAGAACAATTGTTCTAATGTCAAGAATAGTAAGTGTTTCAAAGGGTGAAAATCCTCGAAAACTGCGGTTTCAGGGTGGACAGTTTTCTTAGTTAAAAATGGAAAAAGAGGAAGGTAGGGGAGGGATTCTATGAGATAATACAGGTAAACAATCCGGTCTGGGAGGCAGATCACAGTTCGCCTTGACTTAACTGCGCTTGTTTTCTGTCAAAACTCACCCCCAGATCCTTAGTGAAAGGGATTCATTTATGAATAAGAAAATCGTCATTGCCGGGTCGTGTCGTACTGCGATAGGGAAGATGAGCGGTATGCTCTCAACCGTTCCCGTGGCAAAGCTTGGTGAAGTCGTCATCCGGGAAGCCGTGCGCCGGGCAGGGATCCAGCCAGCAGATGTGGATATGGTCTACATGGGCTGCATCCTGCAGGCGGCACAAGGGCAAAACGTTGCCCGCCAGGCTGCGGTGAATGCCGGCATTCCGATCGAATCCCCAGCAGTGACCATCAACGTCGTTTGTGGTTCCGGTCTTGAGGCGGTCAACATGGCTGCCAGGATGGTTTTGCTTGGTGAGGCAGATGTGGTGGTTGCAGGTGGCATGGAGAATATGTCGGCTGCTGCATATGCTCTTCCTTTGGCACGAGCCGGCTATCGTCTCGGCGACGGCAAGCTGGTCGACACGATGGTGAATGATGGTTTGACGGATGCATTCAGCCAACTGCATATGGGCATCACGGCTGAAAACGTGGCAGAGCAATGGCACTTGACTCGCGAGGAACTGGACGAATTCTCAGCAATTTCCCAGCAAAAAGCAGCCAAAGCCCAGGCTGAAGGAAAATTCAAGGACGAAATCGTGCCTGTTCCGGTGCGGATTAAACGCGACGTGATCGATTTTATTGAGGATGAAGGTATTCGCGGGGATGCAACCGCAGAAGGACTGGCAAAGCTAAAGCCCGCTTTCAAACCGGATGGAGTGGTTACTGCCGGCAATTCCTCCACCATCAATGACGGTGCTGCTGCTGTTGTCGTCATGAGCGAAGAAAAAGCGCTTGAACTCGGCATCACCCCCGAAGCAATCTGGCTTGGCAGCGCTTTGGAAGGCGTTGAACCCTCCATCATGGGCATCGGTCCCGTGGCAGCTACCCAAAAACTGCTCGAAAAGCTGAGCATGACCATCGCAGATTTCGACGTGATTGAAGCCAACGAGGCTTTTGCCGCTCAGTCTGTTGCGGTTCTGCGCGACCTGGGCATGGATCCTGATAAGGTGAACGTAAATGGCGGCGCGATCGCCCTGGGGCATCCCATCGGCGCGTCCGGATGCCGCATTCTCGTTTCGCTGATCCATGAAATGAAACGCCAGGAAAATGCGAAACTTGGACTCGCGACGCTCTGCATCGGCGGCGGCATGGGCTGCGCCACCGCGATCGCAAAACCTGAGGCATAAGAATGACGCTCGTTGAGTACGAAACAGCAGGACAGGTTGGACTGATAACCATCAATCGACCCGAATCCCTTAACGCAATCAACAGGGCTGTTTTACAAGAGTTGAGTGAAGTCCTGGACGCTGTGGATCTTGAGACTACCCGCTGCCTGGTAATCACCGGCGCGGGAGAGAGGGCCTTTATTGCCGGCGCGGACGTGGCTGAAATGTGCTGTATGACTGAACCCGAAGCCAGGATGTTCAGTGAAACTGGAAACAATTTGTTCAGAAAGATTGAAGCTTTTCCCTTACCTGTCATAGCTGCGATAAATGGCTATGCTTTGGGTGGCGGGAACGAGCTGGCACTCAGCTGCGACATCCGAATCTGCAGTGAGAACGCTGTTTTTGGTCAGCCAGAAGCAGGGCTTGGCATCACCCCGGGTTTTGGTGGAACGCAGAGGTTGGCTCGTGTTATTGGTTCCATCTCGAAGGCCAAGGAACTGCTGTTCACCTGCAGAAATATCAAAGCAGAAGAAGCGCTTCAAATTGGATTGGTGAGTTGTGTCTTTCCGCAGCAAGACTTGCTGGCAGAAGCCCAAAAAATCGCGAATCGTATTGCGGCAAACGCTCCGATAGCCATTCGAAACATGAAAAAGGCTGTCAATGAAGGTCTGGACATGCCAATTGTAGAAGCGATCCAGCACGAGGTCAGCTTATTCAGCAATTGCTTTACGACCGAAGACCAAAAAGAGGGCATGCAAGCTTTCATGGAGAAACGCAAAGAGAAAGCTTTCAAGAACCGGTAACTGAATTAATAGCAGCCTGGATGGTTTTCCAGGCTGCTTTGCTAAAAGGAGAAACTATGAAAGTAGCAGTGATCGGAGCAGGCACCATGGGCAGTGGAATTGCCCAGGCTTTCGCTCAAACGGATGGATACGAAGTTATTCTGACTGATATCAACCTTGAACTTGCCCAAAAAGGGCAGCAGCGTATTGCCAAAGGCTTGCAGAGCAGGGTGGATCGCGGCAAGTTGGAACAAGCCACTGCTGATCAAATCAACGCCCGAATCACCGCTGGTCTGGTCGAAGATTGCACGGATTGTGACCTCGTTGTTGAAGCGGTTTTGGAGGAAATGTCCATCAAGAGGGAGACTTTCAAAGCACTGGACGCGATCGCCAAACCTGAATGCGTATTTGCCAGTAACACTTCTTCACTCTCGATCACGGAGATCGCGCAAGGCTTAAACCATCCCCTGGTTGGGATGCACTTTTTCAATCCCGCGCCTGTCATGAAACTTGTGGAGGTCATTCCTGGATTGTCTACTCCTGCGCCGGTTGTTGAGCAGGTTTCTGAGATCGCTAGAGGATTGGGCAAAACTCCTGTCGAGGTCAAAGAATCGGTTGGCTTTGTGGTAAATCGCATCCTGATCCCGATGATCAACGAGGCGGTGGGCATTTTTGCGGAAGGAGTTGCCAGCAAAGAGGGCATCGATACAGCCATGAAGCTGGGAGCCAATCATCCGATGGGTCCGCTGGAATTAGGCGACCTGATCGGTTTGGATGTCTGCCTGGCAATCATGGAAGTCCTTAATAAAGAGACTGGTGACAGCAAATACCGTCCGCATCCATTACTGCGCAAAATGGTCCGGGGCGGCAAGCTCGGTCGCAAAACCGGCGAGGGATTTTACAGTTACTAAATCTAAATTAACAGTAAAATAAGCTCACTGGTATATGCTTTGATGAAAGTGCATAGGAGGGTCTGCATGGCTCGAAAAATTCTCAATTTGGTTCTTGGCATATCTTTGTTGATTGGGTTGATTGGTTTCTCCTCATCTCCGGTAGTATTTGGAATTGATGAGCAAGAAATTATCTCTGAATTTCCATACGCATCGGATCATCTGATTGTCAAATTGCGACCAGAAGTAAGACTTGATAAACATAGCCTTACAACTCATGTTTCCAGTCTGGATCGCATGTTGACAAATCTTCAAGCGACAGAATTTCGCCAGGTACGTGGTCTCTTAGATACATATCGTTTGGAGCTTGCTACTGGCCATGACATCCTTTCAGCTGTTGCTGCTTTGAACGAAGATCCTGCAGTGGAATATGCCGAACCGGATTACCTTGCACACTTTGCCAGCGTTCCAAATGATCCGCGTTACGCTGAACAGTGGGGGTTGGAAAAAATTCAAGTTGAAGGGGCATGGGACCAGACAATGGGAGACCCAAACGTTATCATTGCCGTGATTGACTCCGGTATTGATCTGACGCATGAAGATCTATCTCCCAACCTTTGGACCAACCCGGGTGAAATCGCAGGTAATGGACTGGATGATGATAACAACGACTTTGTGGATGACACAAGGGGTTGGAATTTTGTTAATTCCACGAATGAAGTTGATGATTCGATAGGCCACGGCAGTTTAGTTGCAGGTGTAGCGGCGGCCAAAATTAATAACGAAATCGGGGTTGCCGGAGTTTGTGGAAACTGCAGCATCATGCCGGTCAAGGTCAGCCAGGCCTCTGGCATTGCCAATTATTCTGATATCGCCGCAGGTGTGGCTTATGCTGCGCAAAAAGGCGCAAGCGTAATTAACATATCGCTGGGAGGTTATGCCGACTCCATTACGCTCAAAAACGCCATCAATGCTGCGGTCGCACAGAACATTGTGGTGGTGGCTGGTGCCGGCAACGATAACAGCAGCAACCTGTTTTATCCGGCAGCCTATGAGAATGTTATCGCGGTGGCTGGAACGGACGAAAATGACGTAAAAGTTGATTCATCCAATTATGGGGGATGGGTGGATGTGAGCGCGCCTGGTGTGGATATTCTTTCAACCACTTTGGGTGGTTATAGCTCCGACAGCGGCACCTCCTATACATCACCTTTTGTGGCAGGGGTGGCTGGATTGTTGCTGAGTCAACATCCTGATTGGACACCTGCCATGATCCAAGGGCAGTTCGCACACATGTCAGACAATATTGATAGTTTGAATGCAGGCTTTGAGGGAATGCTGGGCGCGGGACGGATAAATGCCACCCAAGCCATGCTGCCCTCTCAACCTATCCTGGAATACGTTTCTTATGAGGGCAATGGCACGCCCAACCTGCGGCCTGACTTTGGATCAACGGTTTTACTGACTGTCTCTCTGACCAATGATTGGGCGGACGCGCTTAGTGTGACCGGCACGCTCAGCAGCACGGATGGCTATGTGACCATCACAACCGCAAGCAGCAGTTTTGGCGACATCCTGGCGGGAGAGACTAAGGCTAACGTGGTCCCCTTCAGCTTCAACATTGCTGCCGGGGCAGGCTATAACCACAGCATGCCCTTCTCGCTTGTCTTGAGTGCCAACGGCGGGGTTTACACCACAACTATTGATTTCACCATCACCACTCGATCCAGCGAGGAAACCTTTTTCGGAATGATTGAAACAAATACCACATGGACCAGTGATAAAACCTACAAGATCATTGGAAATGTTGGTGTTGCATCAACATGTACACTAACAATAGAACCAGGGACCGTGATCAAGTTTGATGGAAATTTCAACCTGAACATTGGTGGTACCTTGATTGCCCAGGGCACGGCTGAGCAGCCAATCCATTTTGAACCTTATGTTGAAGGCAACACCTGGGGGCAAATCTTTTTTGCTGATTCCAGTTCTGATGCAGTGACCAGCGTTGAGGGCGCTTACCTCTCTGGCAATATCCTGCAGCATGTCCAGATCATCGGCGCGACCTCTGGTATAGGCTGTACAAGCGCGACGCCATTCCTGGATCAAGTAAAGACGGATCGGGGCGGGGTAAGCTGCAGCCTGGGCGGGACTGACCTTTGGCTGACCAATTCGACGCTTATCGGCGAGGTCTATATCAACGGGGGAGGCATTACACCAGAACACGTTTCAGGACTAGAGGTGAGTGGTGGCAACGTCAACCTGCCTGCCAGTGAGGTAGCGGATAGTCAAATTGACGGTTCTCTCTCGGTTAATGGCCGTGGGGAGATTTACGGTCTAAGCATCAGAGGGTCACTCAGCGTAGGTGAAAATAGTACCGTATCCCAATCTGAGGTCAGGGCAGGTGGAATCAGTTCTGAATCAGGCAGCACGATTACGCACAACAATATTGAAGATGCGATCGGAGGTGGAATTAACATCATCGGCAGCAGTACCGTCACTTTTAACCGAGTGGTGGGGGCTGGGCAAGGTATTGTTGCCAGCGCTGGTATTGTTGAGAACAATCTCTTGGCTAACATTACTGGAGATGGTTTACGTCCTGGCACAGCCAGTGTTCGCAATAACACCTTCATTGAGATCGCAGGCAACGCGGTGTATCTGGATCAAGTACCAACAGCTTTTGAATACAACAACTTTGAATTTAATACCGGCACATATGACGTTTATGTTAGTGTGCAAAATTCGCTGACAAGTGAGATTTCAGCCGACAACAACTGGTGGGGAACAACTGACAGCAACTTAATTAAAACACGCATCTTTGATTATTCGGATGGCGAATTATATCTGGCAAAATTGATTGTAGATCCTTTTCTTACCAACCCATCTCAGGAAGCCCCGGCCTATGTCCGCGGGGTTACTCTGGACCCAGGCAGCCCGGTGGGCATCCAAACGGTGAATTTCACAGTTGAATTCAGCCGTCCAATGGATATGAACCAGGAGCCACAACTTGAATTTTTGTCATCAGACGCTGATAGCTGGACAACCAAAGTACCTATGCCAACTAGTCGCTCCCAATTCGGTGTTGTAGCTGCCAACAACGGAAAGATCTATGCCATTGGAGGCATTAATAACGTGAATTCTGTGGAAGAGTACGACCCACAGACTGACACGTGGACCACAAAAGCGCCAATGCCAACCGGACGTTACGATTTGGGAGTCGCCGCTGCCGCAAACGGAAAGATCTATGCAATTGGAGGTCAGAATGCTGGTAATGCAGTGGAGGAGTACGACCCACAGACTGACACGTGGACGACTAAAACGCCAATGCCAACCGGACGTTACGATTTGGGGGTGGCCGCTGCCAATAATGGAAAAATCTATGCAATTGGAGGACATGGTGGCAATAATGTGGTTGAAGAGTACGACCCACAGACTGACACGTGGACCACAAAAGCGCCAATGCCAACCGGACGTTACGATTTGGGAGTGGCCGCTGCCGCAAACGGAAAGATTTATGCAATTGGAGGTCAGAATGCTGGTAATGCAGTGGAGGAGTACGACCCCCAGACCGACACCTGGACGAGCAAAGCGCCCATGCCGACTTCACGTTTTAGTTTAGGCGTGGTTGCTGCGGCAAACGGAAAGATCTATGCAATTGGAGGAGAAGATTGTTCTTTTTTTGCGAGTCTAAATGCGGTAGAAGAGTATGATCCAAATACCAACACCTGGACAACCAAAGTGTCTATGCCAACAAGTCGTTTTGGCTTAGGTTTAGCAGCAGCCGATAATGGGAGGATTTATGCCGTTGGTGGCAAAGACGAGTATTATTATCATAATGAGATAGAGGAGTATACTACTTCAGATTGGGGGTTGGCGGCTGTCAACGATACTCCCCAATGGCTGGATCAGGCCCACTTTCACGCCAGTCACGATTTCACGTCCATAGTTGAACGAGGGGAATACGTGGTCAGCATGCAGAGTGCAATGGGAAATGATGGCATACTGGTGGCACCTTTTCAGGGAGCCTATTTCTTGGTGGACTATGCCGGCGAGATT
>DAOOPV010000085.1:0-8367 GCA_035388405.1 Anaerolineaceae bacterium | reverse complement strand
GCTCTTACCACCATGAAACGGGTCCTTGGAACGGATACTTTGATTGAATTGTTCAAACAAATCGGCATAGACCTGGCTGAAGGCTATACGAGTTCACTCACCTCTCAGGATCACGATCAGAACCTGGAGCAAGCCTCCAATCATCTCATCCAGGACGGATTTGTGTTTTCCTGGACCACGTCAGATGAAAAATATGTCCTCACCCTGCATCACTGCCCCTTCCATCACCTTGGACAGAACCATCCCGAGATTTGTTGTATTACCCACTCTTTGTTAGAATCCCTGATCCGGCAACCGATCAACCACGAAACCTGCGTCCTGCGTGGTGAAGCTGCATGCACATATACTTATGAGGTCTAAAATGGAAAATGAAGCAAAGTTTACTTGGGAGATTAAGACCAGTCACCCTGAAAAATACAATGATTTGATTGAAGGATTATCGGGTATTACCGATCCTGAGTTGGGATACTCTATCATTGAACTCGGACTGGTCCGGGAGATCAAACTGACGGATCAGGGAGCCTACGTTCGCATGGTACTGACCACACCTTTTTGTCCTTACGGACCTTCGATGTTGGAAGAAACCCGTACGAAGGTCGAAAAAATCCTTGGGGTTCCGACCAGCATGGAATTTGGTTTGGAACCCTGGACTCCAGATATGATGGAAGATGACCTCTTTGACCCGGAGTGGGGTTTAATGCCCTAGCTTACTGTTTCAGCAGACCAATCAATTTCATTCCCAGGGCCATGTCGCCAGAGATCTTGATTTTCCCGGTCATATATGCCATCATGGGGTTCAACGTCCCGCTAAGCAACTTTTCGGCATTTGCCGTACTGGTTTTTACGGTTAACCGAGGTTGGGCTAATGCTCCCTGACTAACACTGATCTTGCCGTCATCCAACACCACCCCCCACTCACCACCACCCTCACCGCTCAGGCTGAATTGTATCCGTCCATTCAAATCCTTTATTTCTTCAGAATCTACCATCGCAGGTAAAGAATTTATCAACGCGTTGAAATCTGTCATTTTTGCTCCTGTAATATTAGAAATTTATTAAGTCTGCCGTTTTTTCAAGCCACATGCCCTCAAGCTGTTGTATAATACTACGTGTCAAAGCAGGAGCATTGACTTCTGCAAATTTAGTATAAGCTTTCAAGGAGAAAAATGGACAAATACGAATGCATCGCCTGTGGTTACATCTACGATCCAGCCATCGGTGACCCCACCGCCGGAATCGAACCTGGCACATCATTTGAAGACTTGCCCGAAGATTGGGTCTGCCCCGATTGCGGTGTTGGCAAGGATCAATTCGAGAAAATCAGCTAACAACAATCCATCATTCAACAAAACGGCCTGAAAGTTCAGGTCGTTTTTGCTTTAACCCTCCCTCCTGGCAGGGAATGTTACGCCAAAACATCCATTAAGTTTCCGCGGCTTTCCGCTGGATACTGGTAAAATAAACCTGCGCTCAGACTCAGGACTCACCTTCCGATCTGAGTAAAACAGATAACAAAAAAGGAGCTTGTGGATGTTCCAAAACTTTGATGAGGCATTGAAATACGTACGGGAAAATGATATCCGTATGATCGACCTGAAATGGGTCGATTTGTTTGGTAGATGGCACCATGTTTCTGTGTCTGCTGAATCCTTTACCCCGCAAATGATGCGAGATGGAATTGGATTTGATGGTTCTGCAGTTGGGTTTAAACCTGTAACCGCAGGTGACATGATCCTCATACCTGACCTTTCAACTGGTTTTATTGATCCATTTTTCAAGCGGACAACCCTGTCATTTTTGTCAGATATTTACGAAGCTGATAGTAAAGCCCGCTTCGATTTTGATCCCCGCCAGATTGTCGCCAAGGCTGAGGCTTACCTGAAAAAATCAGGCTTGGCGGACCGGTCAATCTGGGGTCCGGAATACGAATTCTACATCATCGATGAAGTCAGCTACGATAACCGCTTGAATGCGAGTTCGTATTCGCTCGTTTCTTACGAATCCGATTGGATGGAGAATCCCACCACCAATGGCTACCTGGTTTCCAACCACAAGGGCTACCATCAGATCGCGCCTGGGGATCAGAACCAGGACCTGCGCAACGAAATTTCGCTGTTAATGGAAGAATTTGGATACAAAGTTAAATACCACCACCACGAAGCCGGCGGACCCGGGCACGGTGAGATCGAACCTCCTCTTCAGGATATCTTTAAATCCACCGATGGTTCCCTGATGGTCAAGTACCTTGCAAAGAATTTGGCATACGGAGAGGGAAAGACCATCACCTTCATGCCCAAGCCCTACTTTGGTGCAGCAGGCAGTGGTATGCATTTCCATCAATTTTTAGTGAAGGACGGTAAAAACGTTTTCTACGATGCCAAAGGCTATGCCAATCTGAGTGAGACTGCCCTTTATTATGTGGGTGGAATTCTCGACCATGCGGCTGCACTTTGCGCTCTGACCAATCCCTCCACAAACTCCTTTAAGCGTCTTGCCCCGGGCTTCGAAGCGCCAACCAGTTGCTTCTTCGGAAAAGGCGATCGCAACGCTGCAGTCCGTGCCCCCAAGTACGCCACCGATCCCAGCGAAGTCCGCGTTGAATACCGCACGCCGGATGGCACCTGTAACCCCTACCTGGCAATTCCCGCCATGCTCCTGGCTGGTTTGGATGGCATCGCCCGGAAAGTGGACCCACGCACCAATGGTTATGGACCTTTTGATGATGATGTACTCGCCTGGCCTGAAGCGAAACAAAAACAGATCAGGAAGGTTCCTTTCTCGCTTAACGAAGCCCTGGTTGCGCTGGAAAAAGATCATGATTTCCTAACAAATTCTGGAGTGTTTTCCAACGATTTCATCAATTTCTGGGTTAAAGCTCTGCGCAAAGAAGCGACAGACATCCTCACCCGTCCGATCCCGATTGAGATCGAGCGCTATCTGGATTGTTAGACATTCCCAATCTCCACCAAACACCTGCTAAATGGCAGGTGTTTTTGTTCTAAGGGGCAATATTGACAAAATTGAGAAATTCCTCCGACAAAACCTATCCTTGTGGTGATTATTGGCGTATAATGAAGCCACTATACTCGTTCAAGATTGGAGGAAATTCTTATGGCAAGTGTTACGTACGATCATGTTTGGAAACGTTATGGTGACGTAGTCGCCGTGCAAGATCTAAATCTTGCAATCGAAGACAAAGAGTTCTTAGTGTTGGTTGGTCCTTCCGGTTGCGGCAAGACCACAGCCTTGCGCTGTCTTGCTGGCCTGGAAGAAATCTCTGATGGCAAGGTCATGATTGGTGACCAGGTCGTCAATGACATCGCCCCAAAAGATCGCGACATCGCTATGGTATTCCAGAGCTATGCCCTCTATCCGCACATGTCTGTCTATGACAACATGGCCTTTGGTTTGAAACTGCGCAAGTTCGACAAAGCCGACATCGATCGGCGCGTCCAGGAAGCAGCCAAGACCCTCGGTATCGAGGGATTGCTCAAGCGCAAACCCAAGGAACTCTCTGGCGGTCAGCGTCAGCGTGTGGCTGTTGGGCGTGCTATCGTCCGCGAGCCAAAGGTTTTCCTCTTTGATGAGCCACTCTCCAACCTTGACGCGAAACTCCGCGTCCAGACCCGCGCAGAGCTCTCCAAGCTCCACAAGCGCCTTGAAACCACCTTCATCTATGTCACCCATGACCAGACCGAAGCCATGACCATGGCGAGTCGCATCGCCGTCATGAACAAGGGCAAGCTGCAGCAGCTTGATACGCCGCAGGTGCTCTACGATCATCCTGCCAACCTCTTTGTTGCCGGTTTCATCGGATCCCCAGCCATGAACTTCTTCAATGGCAAGGTCTACATGGAAGAGGGCAAGATGTTCGTGGATATGGGCTCCTTCCGCGTCCGCATCCCGGATCACGACATTGCCCGTTATGAAAGTGTCATTGGCAAGGACATCATCTTTGGTATCCGCCCTGAAGACATCCACAATCCCGAATACGCTGCTCCTGGTATTATCGCAGAGCCGGTGGATGTGACCGTGGATGTGACCGAACTGATGGGTAATGAAATCTTCCTCTACCTGGTCAACGGCACTCACAGCTTTATCGCCCGTGTTGACCCGCGCACGCAGGTTCATTATGGCGAAAAGACGCAGGTTGTCTTCAATATGGACAACTTCCACATCTTTGATCCCAGCCTCGACTCGGAAAACCCACCCGTCGTCCTATAGTTATCACAACAAAAGACCCCCGATTTTTTCGGGGGTCTTTTAGTTTAAGCCACTGTTTTGAGTTTGCGCTTGCGGGTGATCAGCACGAGCAAAATCCCAATAAGCAGTGTAAAGGTTAGCACAATCGCAAAGGCATCGCGCCAGAAAACAAAGGGGAACAGGCGGATGAGTGTGCTGGATTCATCAAACAGCCAGGTGCCGTCTGCGAAAAAGAGTTGGTGGAATCGCGTGAACAGCGTATCGAAACTAACCACCAGGAAAATCAACAACGCACCAATCAACCCCAGAGTGACCCAACCACCAGCCTGGAAAGCTTGCCGCATCGAGCTCCACTGGCCCATGATCAGGAACCAGCCGAGAATCGCCACGCTTAGTCCAATGAGGATGTACCAGGCGATCAAAGCACCCTGCACGACTTCCTTAACATCCACCATGTGCGAGAGTTCAGATTCGGTAAAAATCTTTTGTCCCTGAAAGGTCTGCAGGTTGCCAAGGTAGTCGATTGGCTCGCTGTTGACAAGGTAACGGATCGAGTAACCTGCCCATTGTTTACGTTCCTGGGTTTCCATGCCATAAGGATCAAGCGGAAACCCTCTGCGGCCATATTCGATCTCCGCAAACGCCGGGTTCATGATCAACCTTACCCCACCCATAAGGATAATAAAGGGGATGAATAATGCCAGAATTACGACCAGGACCTTATTAATTTTCATAGAATTCCTTTTCTTTAAATCAAATCAATTATAGCCGTTCAATCAAAATCAAGTTGCCGTCTGTATGGGCATCGCCCGTTATTACATCGTGCAGGGGTACCCCAGCATTTTTGCCTCGTGTAGGGGTGACCCCTTGTGGTTACCCACGTTAGGCACGGCATGGAACCATTGTAGGGGCACGGCATGCCGTGCCTCCATCGAAAAGAAACCCCGATCTCGCCGCTCTCCCGAGTACGTAGCCTCCCTGTGGGACCAAGTGAGGCCTTTGACATGATGTTCTCGCCGGTGTCCTCAGTGCGCAGCCTCCCTGCGGGACCGTGCGAGTTATTTGACCGTGAGGTCTTCTAACGTTTCTTTATCGCAGACACAGCGGCTGGGGCGAGCCCCAGCCCTACAAATGGTCATCCATACGGGGGGGTTTACTCCCTCCGCCATAAATCTATTACCAATTGTTGATTACCCGAGCAGGCACGGCATGCTGTGCCCCTAATAAAAATGATAAATTTTCGGTTACTCTACAAGCCACTCATTGCTGCCCTTGTGTTTGACCTGTAGGTGTAAAATTTGAACATTCAAGATCGAGGGACTATGAATAATCACATCCAACAGAATCAGAAATCCACACTCACTTTTTCGAGCCTTTTTTTCATATTCATTTTGCTTGCCAGCCCTCTGAGTTCATGTGGCGCGGTCATCAAGGCACCCCCGCCCACAAAGTCAGAAGCCGAAATAACACCGACCCTAGAATCTCTTGCAACAGCGGGATCGACATCGATCTTACCTACCGAAGTGACAACAGAAGTAACACCTGAGATAATTATCCAAAAGCCGACTGAGTCTGGAACAAATAATTGTGTTGGGAAAAATGAAAATGAATGTATTTTTAATGAACAATTTGCAAATGACTTTTTGGCAAAAAAAATTCCTCTTGAAAGTGACCTAAAATTTTTAAGAGATGGTATTAATCAAGAAGTGTTTTCAAAAAGTATGCTAATTGATGTACAATCTAAAAACAGCAGTTATTTTATAAGACAAGCAATTTTAATAGGTGGTTATTTTGAAAATGAAAACTTGATTGTTTACGCAGGGATTGAGGATGATGATGGTAACAGAGTAATATTGCCGATGAGAGCTAATTTCGGCCATGTCGAGGATTATGAATTTAATAAGATCGCTTTTCAGGTTGACGACTCTGGAGAAAATAGATTTATTACCAATGCTGCTAATATTGTTCAAGTATCTCCATTGGAATTCATTAAGGTCATAAAAGAATATTTGGGGAAAGTATGTATATTAAATATGGATTTATATATTGATATTGATAATATTGGAAAAAACAGGCCTGAATTAGCACAATTACTTCGTGATATTTACGTATCAAATGAAATATTTGAGTTGAACAGAATAGTGGCTGAAAACCCAATTTTATTGAAAGACAGTACTGGGGATAAGTATCCTTACATCAGTTACTTTCAGTTTTTTGATAATTAACCGATAATTTGTTTTTGGTCAACCTTAGAAGATACTTATGGTAATTAATTCTATTTTTATTTGAAAAGGAATCCTGAGTGTGAAGCCTCCCCCTATGGGAGCACGCGAGGGCTTTGACCGTGAGGTCTCCCGTGGTCGGGGTAACCCCATGTGGTTACCTTAGGCAGGCACGGCACGCCCCCTACCCAATTTTGTCCTATTAAAACAAAAGAACCGCCATAATCATGACGGTTCTTTCGATCTGCTCAGGCTGGGGGCAAAGGAGTCGAACCTCTACATACAGATTCAGAGTCTGCTGTCCTGCCATTAGACGAGCCCCCACTAACGAATGCCTATATTACCACATTCCTGCCTTTTCTTACAAGGGTTCTTCCCGAAATTCTTTATCCTGGCTGCGCATTTTGATGTTTTCAACCAACCCAATCCCAAGAAGCATAGAAACCAACGAACTACCGCCATAGCTGATAAACGGCAATGTCAACCCCGTCACAGGCAGCAGCCTCAAGTTCACCCCCACGTTCACAATCGTCTGGAATCCCATCAACACGCCAAACCCATATGCAATCAGCGAACCATAGGCGTCCGGCGCGTTTTGCGCCACCTTGAAACAGCGCACAATCACGAAAATCAGGGCTGCTAGAACCAAGACCGTACCCACAAAGCCAAATTCATGCGCCAAAACCGAGAAGATAAAGTCGTTGTGCCTGATCTTTAGAAAACGTAGTTGCACCTGCGAACCCTGGCCGTAACCCTTGCCAAACCAACCCCCCGATCCGATGCTAATGAGCGCCTGGTCAACGTTGTATGTGTCGCCGTAACGTGCATCCTCATCAGGAGCGACAAAATTGGTGATGCGGGCTTTTTGGTAATCCGCCAGGTAGGGAAAATCGAGCAAAAAAGAAATCCCAATAAAGAGCACAGCAGCTCCAACCATGATCAGAATATACTTTGTTTTCAACCCGCTGATCCAGAGCATGGTTGCCCAGGTGATGAAGATCACGATACTGGTGCTGAGGTTGGGCTGAAGCAAAATCCAGATCACGATCCCGCCCGTTAAAGCCAGGCTTTTTCCGATCGTCATCCAGTTGTTGATCCGCTCAATATTGCTTGAGAAAAAGCTGGAGAGTGTCAGGATAATGGCGATCTTCGCCAGCTCAGCCGGCTGGATCGTCACCAGGCCGGTTTCCAGCCACCTGGCTGCGCCAAACCTTGCCCCGCCAAACACAAACACCATCAGCAGCAGCAGTGCCACCAAAATGTAGAAGGGTTTACTAAGGGTTTTCCAGATATGGTAATCGAACGAAGCAGTTAAAAACAAAACCACTAAGCCAATGATAAGAAAGGTGACCTGCCGTTGTGGATGGTCCACCAGGGTGGGATTGCCAGCAATCGCTGAAGAGATCAGCGCGACACTAAAGACGCAAAGCAATAACACCACCGCAAAAAGTGGGATGTCGAATCGTTTCCAAATCTCACGCGTGTTCATAAAAGCTTAAACTTTCTGGCCACCGCTTCCTGCAGGTGGATTGTTCCCTCATCATACCGGATTTCAAGCGGCACAGTATTCAGCATTTTTTTGGGCACGTCCACAGGCTGCCCACATAAAGATAATCCAATGCCAGCGTACCGCAAAACACATATCCGCGAAAGTGGGTCACCGCCGCACCCAGCTTTCAGGCTGCCCCGGACTATTCCCCAGACGATCAGGCTGCCTGCAGCTATCACCTCTGCTCCCTCAGGAACATCTCCAATCACCACCCCATTTGCCCTGAAAGCGACTTTTTCGCCCTTTTCCAGTGGTTCTGTGCGCCACTCAACACTAAACTCGTCCTGTGTTTTTTGCGGGCTTTCCGCCTTTTCAACAACATTTTGGCTTGAGATGGTCGTTTGGAGTTCGAAGTTTCTAGCAGAATCCAGCGTGATCTCTGAAGTAGTCAGA
>DAOOPV010000084.1:0-8419 GCA_035388405.1 Anaerolineaceae bacterium | reverse complement strand
CGTAATCACCCTAACCTAACCCCAGCATCGTCTCATATGTATTGAACCCATTCAGTCATGATGAAAAAAATGTTTTCCCATTATAATTTACTCAAAGCAGTTCTCTTAATTCTTATCACGACCTTGTTGGTTTCCTGCACTAATCAATTGGGGGCGTTATACCAAAATGCGCCAGATCAATCGGCTATTCCAGGAGAGCCCAGTGTTAAAACCAGAGCTTCAAATCAAAATGATTCTGAACAAGCGACTTTGCCTCGGGGGGTAGATGAAAAAGCTGAAGCTGAAAACCAAGACGCTTCAATTCAGCCATCCATTCCCGAGGAACTTTTAGGGCAATGGGAGGTAGTTGATTCTTACATCTTAGATGATGATAGCGCAATGCACTCAGAATGGTCTGACATCGAAATACTGGTCGATGGCTTTATTTTGATCTCTATTCCCCCCGATGGCTATTCTGAGTATAACATGAGTGTAGCAAGGCTAAAAATTTTATCTGGAAATAGACTTTTACTTTATAACGATAGCAATGGATTGGGGATTGTTGAATCCTTTAACGTTAATCAAAATCAACTCAGATTATCAATTGGAGATGAGTATTATCTTTATCAGAGGAAAGTTTCTAACTAGCTCCTGTCGAGATTTTGTCTACCTCAAGACCCGCCTGACCGAATTTTTCACTACACAACAGCTGCCAACCATTGCTGTTAGCAGCTGTTGTATAAAACCCGTCAAAACCGCAAGTGTTTGACTAGGGACAATCTCTTGCCTATAATCAAATGCCAATAAGGCATGACTTGTGGTCATGTTTGTTCGTGCCAGCAGAACTGGCAATCAACTGGATTGAATCCGATTTGGACAATTTTCAACACCATACCTGCCTTAAGCAGGTGTGTCTCTGGAAATTTAGTATCCAAGTTATGCATTGATTAACAAGTTTTTTGTAAATGAGAAGACTCCGATTGGAGTTACCCAACTGATTTTTGAAAGGATGCATGAGTGAACATATCAACCATCGCTTTTCCGCGTATGCACAAAGGACCTGAAGAAAAGAGAGATTTTCTGCCTTCCCTTTTCGGTAAGATGGGGAGATTGACAGATAAAGAAATTTTCCTTGAAGCAGGTTATGGAAAGGATTTGGGTTTTACTCACGAAGACTATCTAAAGGAAAATCCCGGGTTAATCTTTCTTGAATCATTGGAAGAGCTTTATAGCAAGGATCTCGTGATCGTGGTCAGAGCTCCCAAAAAATCTGTCATAGCCAAAATGAGACAGGGTTCAATTCTTTTCTCAATGCTCCATTACGAAGCAAGACCAGTGCGCAACCAGCTCATTCAAAAAACCGGTATATTGCCATTTTCCATGGACGGCATTATTGATGATGAGGGTAAAAGGCTTTTTGTCACTTATGAAGGCACAGCAAATCCCGCTGTTAAAGTCGCTTTCCAGCAACTCAAGAAGCGCCATCCTGAATTCTCTTCTCCTGGCAGAAACCCACTTCAGGCAGTCGTTGTCGGTATTGGACCTGTTGGTCAAAAAGCGACAAGGGCATTTCAGAAGATAAGTGACGCTGAGTTCCTGCCCCAAAAATTACCAGGGTTGACAGTAACTGTCTTGAGCAGAGCTGTCTTGAGAGATGAAAAAGCACTCAAAAACATTCTTTCCTCAGCAGATATTCTCGCTGATGCCACCAAGCGGAAGGACACCTCAAAGTATATTATCCGAAATTCAATGCTCGGCAATCTCCCAGAACATGCGGTCATACTGGATATAACCGCTGATCCATATAATCCCGATGCAGAGCCACCAACTGTAAAAGGTTTTGAGGGAATTCCTTACGGTACTTTGGAAAAGTACGTCATCGATACGAACGATCCACTCTACGATGAGATTCCTCCTTTTGTTGACACATCCAACCGTAGACTTTGCGTTAGCTGCAACGCCTGGCCGAGCTTTGAAGCAAAGAAGTGCATGAAGATCTACGAGGATCAACTGATACCTTTTCTGTCCATATTGCTGAAAAATGGACCCAAGGATATTTCGGAATATAGCGATTTCCCCATGAATAGAGCCCTGGCAAGAAGTACTCTGGAATGGTACCAGAAGCATCAAAAATAAACTTCTTCTGAAGAAAATGTTATTCTAGGGTTCAATATTTTATCCGTCCACCCGTGAAAAAATACTATGTCACAAGAATGGATTAGCGTTTTGGTTTGACGCTCCGTGTCGAGTAATATATAATGATTCCTTCGAGGGGAAGTGCTGGAATTGGCAGACAGGCATGACTTAGGATCATGTGCGGTGACGCGTGAGGGTTCGAGCCCCTCTTTCCCCACTTCGAACAAATTACATATATTGAGGTATGCATTGAAAACTGAAAAGACTAATACCGATGACCATCAGGTGAAACTCACAACCGAGATTGAGGGAGAATTGGTTGACCAATTCAAACGCAGAGCTGCCAGGAAAGTTGCCCAAAGCACACGCATCCCAGGATTCAGACCCGGTAAGGCCCCTTACAACATGGTGCTGAGCTATGTCGGCGAAGATCGCATTTTCCAGGAAGCTATCGATCTCCTGGTTGAGGATACTTATCCTAAGATCCTTGATGCGGAAGAGATCAAACCCTGGGGACCAGGTTCATTTGACAATATTAAAAGTGAAGACCCTCTGGTACTCGAGTTCACAGTTCCTCTCGACCCAGAAGTAGAGCTAAAGGGTGTTGACGAATTAAACAAAGATTACGATCTCAAGCCTGTTACCGACGCTGAGGTTGAAGAATTTGTGATGTCTTTGCGTCGTAATTACGCCAACATCGTTCCTTTGGAAACCCCTGCTGCTGAGGGTAACGTTGTTTACATGACCGTTGAGGCGGTGGACAAAAATGCTGAACCAGGGAAAGATCCCGTTGTTGTAAAGTCCAGCCCCCAACAAACCCTAATTCCAACTGTTGAAGAAAGTCGCGAGAAGGAATGGCCTTTCGAAGGGTTTGCGCGCGAGTTTATCGGTAAAAAAGAGGGCGATACTTTTGCCCTGGAACATCAGTATCCCCAAGATCATAACAGTGAAGAATTTGCGGGTAAATCTGTGGTTTTCAACATCAATCTACAATCCGTCAAAGCGCTTGAATTACCTGAGCTTGATGAAGAATTTTTGAAAAACAGCGGCGGTTTTAGCACTGCTGAAGAACTCTACACCGGTGTGCGCGAACATCTTGAAAGCAAAAACAAGGAAGAGTATGACGATGCATACTACCTCGAACTGGTAGATCGACTGCGCCAGACATCCGTGATTAAGTATCCTCCCCAGATGCTGAAGGAAGAGGAAGAAGAAGTGCTTCATCGGATTGAGCATGACCTGGGACATCGCAACCTCAACCTGGACCTCTATCTGAAACTTCGCAAACTGGATCGTGATCAGTTCAACGAAGAAGAAGTCAAACCAACCGCAAAGAACCGAATTGAACGGTCCCTCATCATGGACGCCATCACAAAACAATATGACATCAAGATCTCAAATGAAGAGCTTGAAAAAGAAGTTTCCGCTGTTGTGAACAACCTGATTACCAGTGGTGAGTTTGCTGAAGCTCAGAAATCGCTTGGTTCCAAGAAATTCTCTGAATCCGTCTCGATGCAGGCAGCCAACCAGGCGCTCGAAAATTCAATTCGCAGAAAACTTCGCGAACTAGCAGATCCAGAAGATGTTATAGAGATCAAAGCACCTGAAGCAAGTGTGAGCCCCGCTGAAGAAACAGTTGATGACCAGGCTGACGAAGAGTAATAAAACTCTAACAATTAGCTGTTATGCTCTTGGAAAACAGGAAAAGGACAAATATGGATATAAAACCATTTGAATCAGTCATTCCCATGGTGGTGGAACGAACCGCTGCTGGAGATCGTGCCTACGATATATACTCCCTGCTTCTTAAAGAACGCATCGTGTTTGTCGGCTCCGCAATCAATGACCAGGTTGCCAATGTGATCGTTGCCCAACTGCTCTATCTCAGCCAGATAGACCCCGATAAAAGTATCCAGATGTATATCAACTCACCTGGTGGCTCCATTTATGCTGGTCTTGCCATTCTTGACACGATGCAGATGATACGGAATCCAATCAGTACTGTGGCGGTGGGTGTCACCGCGAGTTTTGGCACCGTTTTGCTTGCAGGCGGCACAAAAGGGCAGCGATATGCCCTGCCGCATGCAACAATCCACCTGCATCAGCCTCTTGGTGGGGCTGAAGGTCAAGCAAGCGATATTGAAATCATGGCGCGCGAAGTCCTGCGGCTTAAAGCAGAGCTCAACCAGTTCTTCGCTAATGTCACCGGACAACCGCTGGATGTTATCCAACATGACACTGATCGCGACTTTTACATGACCGCAGAGCAGGCTGTTACCTATGGCTTGATCGATAAGGTGCTCCAGCCGCCTGTAAAATCAGGCACTTCAGCATAATAAACAGATGCTGACAGATCGTTTTCCCCAGATCAGAGGCCTCATCCTGGACATGGATGGGGTCCTCTGGCATGATAGAGAGCCCATCGGCAATTTACCGGAAATCTTTTCGGAAATTGGCAGCATGGGATTGAAAGTTAGCTTTGCTACCAATAACGCCACAAAAAGTGTCAGCGAATTCGTACACAAATTAGCAGGATTTGGGGTAGTTGTGCAGCCAGAACAAATCGTCACTTCGGCGAATGCTGCCCTGCATCAAATGTCCCTGAAATACGCACCAGCAAGCAGAATTTTTGTGTTGGGATCTGATTCCCTGCGTGAACAAGTTCGCGAAAACGGTTTTGTGGTTGTTAATGAAAAAGAGCCTACTACTGCAAGCGTGGTTTTGGTTGCGCTTGATACTGAAATTAACTATCAGAAGCTCGCAAATGCAAGTCTGCTAATTCAGGCTGGTGCACAATTCATAGCGACGAATACCGATGCAACGTACCCATCGCCGAAAGGACTATTGCCCGGCGCGGGAACTATAGTGGCAGCTGTGGCTGCTGCTTCCGGACAGGAGCCGATTATCATCGGAAAACCACAGACTGCCATGTTCGAACAAGCGATGGAGATTATGGGGACAAAACCTCACGAGACCCTCTGTATCGGTGACAGGCTTGAAACGGATGTTTTGGGTGGTCAGAACGCAGGCTGTTTGACCGCGTTAGTCCTTGGAGGGGCCAGCTCTTTTGAGCAAGCCCAAGCCTGGCAGCCGCAGCCAACAATTATCGCGAAAGATCTGAGCAGTCTACTAAATGACTAATCCAATTCTTTACGACCAAACAAGCGAATCCCTCCAAGCAGTCCTGCGAGAGCTTGGTCAGCCAGCTTTTAGATTGAAGCAACTTGAAGAAGGCTTATATCAGCATCGTTATCTCAATTTCGGAGAGTTTACAACTTTGCCGAAGTCGCTGCTGGAAGCTCTTGAAGAGCGTTTTGTTCTTTTTCCTTTGGAAGTGGTGCAGGAAATCACATCAAGGGATAAACGGACTGAAAAGTTCCTGTTCAAACTCCCAGACGATAATTACATCGAAACGGTCTTGATGCATTATGAGGGACGCCATACCGTCTGCATCTCAACGCAGGTCGGCTGCCCAATGGGCTGTGTGTTTTGTGCGACCGGTCAGATGGGCTATACGCGCAATCTCAGCGCAGGCGAGATCCTTTCACAAATCATTTTCTGCATGCGCAGACTTCAGGCATCAGATACTGATCTGACCAATGTTGTCTATATGGGAATGGGTGAACCCTTCCTCAACTACGATGAGGTCATGAGCTCCATTGCCCGCTTGACAGACCAAAAGGGTCTCAATTTTGGTGCGCGAAGGATTACCATCAGCACCGTGGGTATCCTGCCTCGCATCCGACAATTCACTGAAGCCAAATCCCAGGTAAATCTGGCGCTCAGCCTGCACGCCTCCAATGATGCTTTACGTTCAACCCTGGTACCCTCGAATGAGTTTTATCCGCTCAACGCATTGATTGAAGCCAGTAAAAAATATACTGATTACACTCATCGCCGAGTATTGATCGAGTACGCGTTAATTGATGGCGTAAATGATACGATAGCACACGCGGATGAACTTGCCACGCTGCTGCATGGAATGCTTTGCCTGGTGAACCTGATCGCGCTTAATCCTTCGCGGGATGGCGATTTAAAAGGTTCCCCGCGTGAAAAAGTTGAGGCTTTCCGTGACCGGTTGATGAAGCGCAGTATCCAAACGACTATTCGCTTAAAACGCGGCATCGAGATAAATGCTGGCTGTGGTCAGCTGGCAACTACGCAAAAAGGCAAATGATATAATCGCATCATGGCAAATTTTTTTGATAAATGGCGCGAGAGTCTCGCTAAAACACGCACTGTAACCTTCGGAAAGATCGCGACATTCTTTGGTGCGACTGAAATCGAAGATGACACCTGGGATCACCTCGAAGAACTGCTGATCCAGGCAGATATTGGTGTTCGCACCACCCTCTACCTAATTGACACCTGCCAGGAAAAGGTTGACGAGCTTGGTCTTACTAAGACTGAACAACTAAAAAGCTTGATCAAGGAAGAAATGTCCAACCTCCTGATCCAGCCAGAAGAACCAGAGCTAAGCGATCATCCCACGGTGATCATGGTCGCAGGGGTAAATGGCTCGGGTAAGACAACTTCGATCGGAAAACTGGCTGCCCGCTACAAACGCATGGGAAAGTCGGTGCTGCTTGTCGCTGCAGATACTTACCGGGCTGCGGCAATTGACCAGCTTGAAATATGGGCGGATCGCGTTGGCGTGCCAATCATCACCTCCCAACCTGGTAGCGATCCTGGTGCGGTGACGTATGATGGAATTAAATCAGCTGTTTCCAGAGGGGTCGATGTCGTCCTGATTGACACAGCTGGCAGGTTGCATACCCGCTACAACCTCATGGAAGAGATCAAGAAAGTCTACCGGGTTGCGGAGAAAGCGCTACCTGGGGCTCCTCACCACTCGTGGATCGTCCTGGACACCACAACCGGGCAAAACGCCCTCCAGCAGGCTGAAGCCTTCGGCAAGGCAGTAAACTTGAACGGAGCTATCCTGGCAAAACTCGACACATCTGCAAAAGGCGGGATGGTCTTCGCAATAAAAGATCAATTGGGACTGCCGGTGATCTATGCTGGTTTAGGGGAAAAAATCGAAGACTTGCAACTTTTTAGCCGGGATTCATTCATTTCTGGCATTTTTGATTAATTATCTGGAGCATTCATGAACGACCTGACAGAACGTATTAAAGCCATTGAGGCAACTTACCATTCGCTCCAGGAGCATCTTTGACCTTTCTTCCAAAAAGAATGAACTAAACACTCTCAAGTTAGAAAGCGAAGTGCAGGAATTCTGGAACAGTCCGGATACAGCACAGAAGACAATGAAACGCATAGCCCAACTCGAAAATCAAATCAACGAGTGGGACGAAATTGCCGCTGAAATTGAAGGCTTAAAATCGCTGCTTGAGTTGGATGACGGCAGCCTGACTGAAGAGATTGAAACTAGCGTCGCTAAGTTGGAGTATATCCTGGCTGAAAAAGAGATCACAATCCTCTTATCAGGCCAGTATGACCAGGGAAACGCCTTACTTGCAATCCATGCAGGAGCAGGAGGAACCGATTCACAAGATTGGGCAGCCATGCTCGAGCGAATGTACCTGCGATGGGCAGAACTCAAAGGCTACAAAACGGAAATTCTGGACCGGACCGCAGGTGAGGAAGCAGGGCTTAAATCGGTAACCATTTCTGTCCAGGGTGATCTGGCGTATGGTTATTTAAGCTGCGAAAAGGGAGTTCACAGACTTGTGAGGTTATCCCCCTTTGATGCCGCGCATCGGCGCCACACTTCATTTGCCCTCGTGGAAGTGCTTCCTGAGATCGAAGATAACAGCGAGATCGTCATTCGACCAGAAGATATCGAAATTGAGGTCTACAAATCCTCCGGAGCAGGTGGACAAAATGTTCAGAAGAACATGACTGCGGTTCGCATCATTCACCTGGCAACGGGCTTGGTAGTTACCTGCCAAAACGAGAGATCACAGACGCAAAATCGTGAAAGCGCGTTAAAAGTGCTGCGTTCCCGATTGTTCGAAATACAACAACAGGAACGCAGTGATGAAGTCTCCGAGTTAAAGGGTGAGTTTAAGAAAGTCGAATGGGGCAGCCAGATCCGATCTTACGTCCTGCATCCCTATCAAATGGTCAAAGACCACCGCAACGATTATGAAACCGGTAATACCCAGGCTGTGCTGGATGGACACATTGATGGCTTCATCGAAGCGTTCTTGAAGATGAAGCAGTCCTAATCCAGGATCTTGAACAGCCTCAACAGCTCCTCATCCAATGGTTTGCTCTTGCCAACAACTTCTTCGAAAGGAGTTGTGACGATGTGATTATCCTTTATACCAACCAAAAC
>DAOOPV010000083.1:0-8678 GCA_035388405.1 Anaerolineaceae bacterium | reverse complement strand
TTCATCTTCCTTTCGAGAATAACTGTTTCAATTATAAAGTATTGCTGCTGGTTAATTACATCACTTGTTCCATGTTAAATACCAAAAAGCCATTTCACTGACAGGCCTGGACATTACGCTAATATCCGTCCGATAAAATGTTAATATCCCTCTATCAAACAAATATTATCCTTTAACCACTTTTATTATGTTAGTTTTTAGAACAACAAGGAGTGAATATGGGAAAAATTATTGGAATTGACTTGGGAACTACCAACAGCGTCGTTTCCATCATTGAAGGTGGATCCCCCACTGTGATTTCCACTTCGGAAGGGTCGCGTTTACTGCCTTCCGTGGTGGCTTTTAACAAAAACGGTGAACGCCTGGTGGGTATTCCCGCCAAGCGGCAGGCGATTGTTAACCCTGAGAATACCGTTTCATCCGTGAAGCGTTTTATGGGGCGCCGCTACGATGAAGTGGCACAGGAACGCGCGATGGTTTCGTTTAAGGTTGTTGCCGGACCGACTGGCGATGCCCGTATCCAGATCCCTATCACGGGGCAAACCTATACCCCACAGGAGATTTCTGCTATGGTGCTGGCCAAGCTCAAGGCGGATGCTGAAGCTTACCTGGGCGAAAAAGTCACCCAGGCGGTTATTACAGTGCCGGCTTACTTCAACGACAGCCAGCGCCAGGCAACCAAGGATGCTGGCAAGATCGCAGGGCTGGAAGTGATGCGCATCATCAACGAACCGACTGCGTCCGCGCTGGCTTACGGCCTCGACAAGAAAGAGAACGAGATTATCCTGGTCTTCGACCTCGGCGGCGGCACATTTGACGTTTCCCTGCTCGAGGTTGGTGGTGGCGTGGTGGAAGTTAAAGCCACCAACGGCGACACTCACCTCGGCGGCGATGACTGGGATAACGAGATTGTAAACTGGGCTGCGGAAGAATTCCGCAAAGATCAGGGCATTGACCTTCGACAGGATCGCCAGGCGCTCCAACGTTTGCGCGAGGCAGCGGAAAAAGCCAAGATCGAGCTCAGCACGGTGCTCGAAACTGAGATCAACCTGCCGTACATCACTGCAGACGCAAGTGGTCCCAAGCACCTGTTGCTCAAGCTCAGCCGATCCAAATTTGAACAGATGACCGAAAGGCTGCTTAATCGCTGCCTTCTCCCCTTCCAGGCTGTTATGAAGGATGCTGGGGTTGGCATGGATCGCATCGATGAGGTAGTCCTCGTTGGTGGTTCCACACGTATGCCGATGGTGCAGGAATTTGTCAAGAAGCAGACCAATGGCAAAGAGCCCAATAAGGGCGTCAACCCGGACGAAGTTGTGTCTGTTGGAGCTGCCATTCAGGGCGGCGTGCTTGCTGGCGACGTCAAGGACGTGTTATTGCTGGACGTGACCCCACTCTCGCTGGGTGTGGAAACCCTAGGCGGCGTCATGACCCGTTTGATCGAGCGCAACACCACCATTCCGGTAAAGAAAACCGAAACCTTCTCGACCGCAGAGGACAGCCAGACCGCCGTGGACATCCATGTTTTGCAGGGTGAACGCCCGATGGCCACCGACAACATGACCCTTGGACGCTTTCGCCTGGATGGTCTTCCACCAGCCCCGCGAGGCATTCCGCAAGTGGAAGTTACTTTTGATATTGATGCCAATGGCATCCTGAGCGTTGCCGCGAAGGATAAAGCCAGCGGCAAAGAGCAACGGGTTACCATCACCGCTTCGACCAACCTGAACAAAGCGGATGTTGAGCGCATGGTGCGCGAAGCCTCGCAAAACAAGGCGGAGGATGATCGCCGCAAAGCGCTGATCGAAGCCCGCAATATAGGCGACAGCCTTGCGTATCAGTCCGAAAAGACCATGAAGGATTTGGGCGAGAAGGTGGACGGTGCCCTGCGCAACGACGCCGAGGCCAAGATCCAGGTGCTGCGAGGAGCAATCACTGGAGATGACGTCAGCGCCATCACCAATGCCAGCAATGCCTTACAGGAAGTGATGCAGAAGATCGGTACCGCTGCCTATCAACAGGCCGGACCTGCGAATGGCGGTCAGCCGGGAGCAGGATTTGGCGGGCAGCCTGGCGCGCAACCTGGTCAGCCTCAAGGCAATGACGAGGACGTCGTGGATGGCGAATTCCACGAAGCGTAGAAGTACCGTTTAAAATGCAAAGAGCCTGTTCATGTTCGAGCAGGCTTTTTCTTTACCAGACGACAAAAATTCCTTATCTTCAGTAGATGTAGCACGTAGGTCAGGTTCTTCTGTTGAACCTGACATCACGAGGGCTGGCAAATAAAGTCCTCAACAAATGCAGGTTTCCGACGTCAGGTTGAACTGCGCAACCTGACCTACGACTGAGGCTTCAACATTCAGAAAACTTGGTGTGCTTCCAATCCGCCAATAAAAAGCAATTTGGGGATATTCGGCGGATTGAGAGCACAATACACTCGTCTATCACATAGTTCACGGTGCCCAAAATCGCGCCCTACGAACCAACCTGCTTCGGACTTAGTTGTCTGCGGAATGGACAAGTAAACGCATTCGGCCTTACCCCATACATTATAATTACCCCATGATCAAACTCCTGCACTTTGCTGATGCTCACATCGACATGGCCAATTACGGTCAGCACGATGCCGCGACCGGTCTGCCGCAACGCGTGGTGGACTTCCTGAAATCCCTGGATTTTATCGTCGACACCGCCATTAACGAAAAGGTTGACCTGGTCATTTTTGCTGGCGACACCTACCGCGATCGTTCCCCCGCGCCGACTTTCCAGCGCGAGTGGGGCAAACGCATCATGCGTCTTTCGCGCGCGAAGATCCCCACCCTGCTGCTCACCGGCAACCATGACGTCTCCCCCTCGCAGTACCGCGCGCACGCTATCCAGGAGTTCGACACGCTCTGCCCGGATTACATACACGTTGTCAGTTCCCTCAAGCTGCTCAGCCCGAAGGATCTCGACGACGTGCCAGTGCAGGTGGTTGCCATCCCCTGGATCACCCGTTCTGGCATCATGGCCTCTCTAACGGCGGACTCTGCCAACGAAGAAAGCCCACAGGAAGTCATTGAAAAAATGTTGAATGACTGGCTCAGCCAAACCATTGCCGATCTTGACCCGAACCTACCCACCATCCTGACCGCGCATGCTTCGATTGCCGGGGCAAAGTTTGGCAGCGAGCAAACTGTAAAAATCGGTCGGGATGTGGTCCTGCCGCCAGGGTTGGTGGCAAATCCGGCGCTGGATTACGTAGCGCTGGGGCACATCCACCGCTACCAGGACCTCAACCTGGGTTTGCACCCACCGGTGATCTATCCCGGCTCAATCGAACGCGTGGATTTTGGTGAAATTAACGAATGTAAGGGTTTCATCATTGCTGAAATTGCTAAGGGTCAAACAACTTACCGATGGCAGCAACTGCCAATCCGCCGCTTTCAGGATTATTGGGTTGAATTGGACGACCTGCTGGGCGTCAACGAGAAAATCATGGCTGCAATGCCAACAAGTGAGGTGCTGGCAGACGCGATTGTGCGGTTGACGATCGTCTATCCGAGAGACTTGGAAACCTTGATCGATGAGGCGCGCATATATGATCATACGCAAAAAGCTTTTGCTTTTCAGTTGATCAAGAAACCAAAAACTGATGCTCGAACGCGGCTTGGCGACAGCTTCGAAGCCAGCAGCATGACACCGGCGGAATTGCTGGAGCTCTACTGGAAGCGTCAGCACATAGAAGATAAAGACGAGCGTGAGCGTCTGCAGAAACTGGCAGAAGAACTTATCTCCCAGTCACAGAGCAATTAATGCAGCTTTCCTGTACCTTAAGGCGTCCACTCATCGTGGATGATCGCCGAGAGGTAATGAGCTCCATCTCCGCTTTGCTGGAAACCCAACCTTAACGACTGCCAGTCCAGGTAGCCATAGGCCTCCGTTCCGGGCTGGAGGTACTCAACGTAATGCCCATCCGGGTAAACCTCAGCAAAATTATCGATGGTATTGCTGGCTTTGCGCGAGGGATCCAGCAGCAAGCCCCATTCCTGGGTGGGAGTTGCACTGGTGACATACTCCGGCCAATATTCCGCAACGGTCAGGTTTATGGCCATTCCGCTGCCCGCCTGCACACCCCAATGGTAGAGTTCCTGGTTGCTTGCGAAACCCGCCACCTGTTCCCGCGTGAAAACCTGGTCCAAGTCCACATTTACGTAGCCATATGGAGAGATCCGCACGCCAAGTTCAGGGTGGATGAAAGGTGCCAACGCGGCAAAATCCTGGCTTTGCAGGAGCGGTAGAATCTCTGCAGCAAGACCTTCAAAAGAATCCTCAACAGGCTCCTGTGGGGAACTTTCGTTTTCGAGTGCGGCAATTTGGGTTGAGAGAGTGTTATTTTGCTCCTGTGCAGCCAATAGTTGGTCTGAAAGCAATTGGCTTTGTTGTCGAAGCTGCTCAAGTTCGGCACTTTCGCTTGGGGTCGCTACCACGCAACCTGTCAGGGTCAGAATGAAAACGATCAAAAAGGAGACGAGTTTCTTTTTCATGGGTCCTCCGGATCGGGGCGTAAAATTACGCCCTTGCATTTAAGACGGACTTCCGCTAAAAATGTTCCAATTATTGGAAAAAAATTGTCACCTCCGCCTTATCCGTCTATAAATTTGTGAAAAAGCTAAGGCAGTTCGCTGAAACGGATCGCGTCCAACATGCGTGCCAGGCGTACCGTCTCCCTCACGTCGTGCACGCGCAGAATGTCGGCTCCATGCAGCACGCCCCAGGCGTTGGCGGCCAGGCTTCCTTCCAAACGCTCCCCTTGCGGAAGGTTGAGTGTGTGCCCGATGAAACCCTTGCGGGAAATTCCCAGCAGGATCGGGAAACCCAGGTCGCGCAGCATGTCAATGTGTTTGAGCAGGAACAGGTTCTGCTCGATTGTTTTTCCGAAACCAATGCCTGGGTCAATGATGATTTTGTCCGGTCTCACACCAGCATCAATAGCCAGCTCCACAGCCTCGCCCAGCCAGTCGCGCACCTCGGTGACGATATCGTCGTACTGCACGCCCTCATAGCGACCGCCAAGCTCACTGTTGACTGCCTGAGCGCCTTGCGTGCGGTTGTGCATCAGGATTGCGGTTGCATCTGCTTTTGCCACCGTGCCTGCCATGGCAGGGTCGAAGCGAAACCCCCAGATGTCATTGATGATGTGTGCACCTTCCGCGAGGCAGACCCGGGCAGTTTCAGCTTTGTAAGTGTCGATGGAAAGAAGCGTGTTTGGCATTTCTTCGCGCAAGGATTGCACCACCGGCAACAGTCGGCTCAGTTCCTCATCCGCGCTGATAGCAGCTGCACCAGGGCGGGTGGATTCCGCGCCCAGGTCGAGGATGTCACAGCCATCCTGGATGAAATGCTCCGCCTGCAGCAGCGCCGTGCGGATGTAGTCTCGCTCTCTCAGCAGCCCATCGCCAGAAAAACTGTCTGGGGTCAGGTTGATGATGCCCATGATGTATGTTTTCTTACCGAGTTCTGGCAGGAGCTGATTTTTCATATTCCACCTCAAGGAATTCTGGCGTGTGCTTCAACGAACAATTTCAAGTCTGCAATCTCCCCCTGCATGGCATAAATCATAAAGTCGAACGGAATGGAATTGCTGGTGGCTAACGGAACTTCTGCTTCCCAGCGGCGCAGCCCAAGCACCTGACCATTGAGGTCATAAACCAACCCCAACACCCAGATGTATTCCGCCTCCCCATCCGGCATATCGATAAAACCCGCAGCTTCCACGAAATTTGTGCCAGCGGTAATGACTGGCTGATCAAATGTAATTCCCACTTCCAGGTAACGCGTGTCATCCGGCATAACCGGCAGCCAATCCGTGATTTGGGCAGTAACTTCGAATCCACTTTGGATTGGTGAAGGGAAATATGCCACAGCAGGAATCGTCTCCTGGGATGGCAGAATGTTGAGCGGCAGGATGCCGTCCATTTCCAGCACGCTACCTGCGCCACTCAAAGTAAAGCGCACGGCAGGATTTTCCACAGGGGAGTTGCTGGTATTTTTAAGTTGGGCAAAGCAGTAAGCGCCGCCAAGCGCGTCCTGGTAACAGACTGGTGGCATGGCCAGCTGCAGCGGACTAAAGGGATCTGGCGTTGGGGTGGGGTTCCCCTGACCGATGCCAGTTGAAGGCGGCGTAGGAGTGATGGGAATGATCAGCACGGTCCCGACACTCATCATATTGGGGATCACGGTCGGGTTGGCTGCTTTGAGTGCGTCCAGTGAAACGCCGTACCTCAGCGCCACGCCAAACATGTCGTCTTTTTCGGTGACGGTGTAAGTAACGGGTGCGGGTGTGGGAGTGGGTGTGGGAGGGGTTGTGGGGCTTGGCGCAAGTGTGGTCGTTGGCTGTGGCGTTGCGCTTGGAGTAAGCACGATCACGGGCGTATCTGTCGGCAGCGGCACGATTGTGGGCAGACTCACATCCCCAGCCACACAACCAGTCAACGCCAGCAAAATAACCAACCAGAAATACAAGCCAAGTTTCAACTTCATTTTTGCATTATACCTGCAGCGAGAAAACCCATCTCTATAAAGCTGTTCAATCCGGCATAGTCAGTCCACCGGTGGCTTCCATCCAGTCCACGATAGTCTCAACGGCTCTGGGGACGTCGTTATCGCTCACATCAACGCGCAGAACTGGAAGGCGGGACTGCGCCACCAATTCCTCGAGCACCTCCTGCTCCCGAACGAATCTTTCCAGGTCATCGTATTGGCTGGGATTACCCGAGACTTTCAAGCGCTCCTGGCGGGCATCCGCGAAGGATTCAGGTGAGCGTGTGCAGAAGATCAGACGGAAATTGAGCGGCAGCAACCCCTCCTCCAGCCAGGTGAAGTCATAACGCTTGCCGTAGGTGAGCCACTGGACCATCTGGGTGGAGATATGGAAGCGGTCGATCACCCAGGAATAGTAACGGTTGAGTTCAAACAGATGCAGCCAGGTGCGGTAGGTTTCGAGCGCCTTGGCTTCTTCTTCAGGGGTGAAGTTGATCAAACCTCGTCCCCACGGATAGTTGGTGAAGGTGCACCACTCCCCGGAGATGAGGGGAGAATGGTAGCGATACTTGCGCGGACCAGTGAAACGCGGGTGATCATTCAGCGCAAAGGCGATCTCGGTCTTAAAGGTAAGGCGTGTGCCTTCCAGGATGACTTTAGGGGTGAGCTTTGGCATGGTTGTCCTTTCTGGCTGGATAAGTGAATTTTACAGGATACTGGAAACAAACACAGGCTCATTCACATTCGACAAATCACCCCTAATTACCCATCATTGAGTACAATCCAGGCATGACACAAACAAAGAAACCCCAAATTCTCCTGACTAATGACGATTCTATCAATTCCCCCGGGCTGTGGGCGGCTGCAGAAGCGCTTTCGGACCTCGGGTTTGTCCACGTGGTTGCGCCGCGCGTGCAGCAGACAGCCATGGGGCGGGCACTGCCACACGACACCGACGGGTTTATCCGTCCGCAAAAGTTGATCGTGCACGGAAAAGAGTGGGAAGTCTACGGCGTGGGCGCCACACCAGCCCAGGCAGTGCTGCATGGCATGCTGGAAGTGATGGGATTTCCACCTGATCTGTTGGTTTCAGGGATCAACTACGGCGAAAACCTGGCATCAGGGATCACGGTCAGCGGAACCGTCGGAGCAGCCCTGGAAGGGGCATCGCTGGGGATACGAGCACTGGCAGTTTCCTTGCAAACGCCTATGACGGAGCACTTTGACCTTTCGGATCGGGTTGATTTCTCAACGGCAGCATGGTTTACCCGCTTCTTTGCCGAGAAACTCTTGCAAAAGACGATGCCTTTTGATGTGGACGTGCTTAAGGTGGATGTGCCTTCCAACGCAACCCCGGAAACCCCCTGGGTGGTGACGCGCCAATCCCGTCAGCGCTATTTTTATGCCAAACCGAAAGATCCATCCATTCAGGAAGGATCACGGAATATGGGGTATGAGGTGCGCGTTGACCAGGAAGGGCTGGAAGAGGATGGTGATCTGAAAACTGTGGTGATTGACAGAAAGGTTTCTGTGACACCCGTCAGCCTGGACCTGACCTCGCGGGTGGATCTGCACGACTTCAGACGATTGCTGGAATCGTAATAATCCCTTTTTTTCAACCAAGGGCGAATTTCAACCGCCTAAATATTGAAACGGATCTCGATGATGTCGCCATCTTCGATGATGTAATTCCTGCCCTCAACGCGCAGGCGCCCTTTGTTGCGGGCTTCGGCGGTGCTGCCGTAGGTGACCATGTCCTGAAAGGAAAGGATTTCCGCGCGGATGAAGCCTTTTTCCATATCGGAATGGATCACGCCAGCCGCCTCGCGGGCGTTGGCTCCCCGGCGCAGCGTCCAGGCGTGGACTTCCTTCTCCCCGGCGGTGAAAAATGAGTGCACTCCCAACAGATCGTAAGAGAGCTTGATCAAACGCGACATACTCGGCTCAGCAATGCCGTACTCTTCCAGAAAAATGGCAGCATCTTCAGGATCCAGCGCGATAATGTCAGCCTCAAGCTTGGCTGGCAGGCTGACCGCCTGTGTGTGGGGGTGAGGACTGGTGTAGTCCACGGCGGGCTGGTCCTCGGACTGATTGAAAACCACGATCTGTGGCTTGCGGCTGAGGAAGCCAAAGCTGGAGAGGATCTTGTCCTCTTC
>DAOOPV010000082.1:0-9057 GCA_035388405.1 Anaerolineaceae bacterium | reverse complement strand
GGTGGTGGTCCCGGCAGCGGTCCGGTCATGGTCTGCAAAAAGCTGGTCGACTACTTGCCAGATCCTCACGTTGTGATTACCGATCCAGGTGACGAGGAAACGCCTCCGACCTTCGGGTTTGCCCGTCCGGAGAAATCCATTGGGCGCGTCAAAGCCTTCCACGGTCACTTCGGCATGCTCGTGCGCGCCTTCACTTACATCGCGATGCTCGGGCAGGAGGGCTTGCGGGATATCGCTGAAAAAGCCGTCCTAAACGCCAATTACCTGCAGGCAAAGTTGAAAGGCACCTACACCCTGCCCTATCAACGCTCATGCATGCACGAATTCGTGCTCGAGGGCTACTGGAAAGATGTACCGGACGTCCATGCTCTGGATATCGCCAAGCGCTTGATGGACTACGATTTCCATCCGCCCACAAACTACTTCCCGCTGATCGTGCACGAGGCGCTCATGATCGAACCGACCGAGACAGAAAGCGTCGAAACGCTGGATCGCTTCGTCGACGTGATGTTGAAGATTGCCGAAGAAGCCCGCACCCAACCGGAGCTGCTCAAGAACGCCCCGCATAACACACCCGTGAAACGCGCGGACGAACTTAAAGCCGCCAAAGACCTCATCTTCTGCTGCTATCCAGTGGGAGAATGGGACAGAAATAAATAACTGAGTGTAGGCTATAGCCAGCCCAATCCTTTTGCTTTACGAGGCTGATCAATCACTTGATCAGCCTCATTTTTTGCGTCTGATCGTGCCGGTCTCTTGCAAAGCACCCCAGTGCTGAAAGCGCTTGTGGGCAGACCGAGCACGGGCATTTGACAAGCATCAGTTGTAGGTCGGAATGAGACTGCCCTGCAGCCTTCAACTCAAAACCAACTAACGCGGGCTCACTCCGACAAAGTGCGTTATCCAGATCCTAACAGGCAGATCGTCACGTAGAAAAGCTCGCGATGACTGATTGATTCGTCTGTGCGAGGAGCGGGTAGGGTGGGTTGGCGTCATAGAACTTATGAAGGAACAGATCGGGTTATAGCCTACCCACCGAAGCACAAGCAGATCGATTCATCCGCGTTTTGCTCACGGCATATTGTTGTTTTGATAAGTTGGCTATATCGAAGTTAAGACACGACGAAAAACTATGACGCCAACCGCACCCTACGAGAACGAGATCGGATTCAACGTCGTTCTTTCATGGTCTCCAAGAGTTGTAACGCGGGCTCACTCCGACAAAAAAGAAAAAAGCCGGGTTCAGAAGTGCAACCCGGCCCACAAAACGTAATCCTCGACGGGGCTAAGCAAGAATGAACTTGCTTAGCCCCAATCATTTAGTTTACTTACGGCAATTCAATCTTTGACAAATTTATGCCGTAATTCACGAGCAGGTCGTCCTGGGTGAAGATTGCTCCATCCAGGGCTGTTTTGAAAGTATAGGTGAACCCAGAGAAGGGCAGATCGATCACATATCCAACCAAGGGCTTGGTCGCATAGCTTACTCCAATATAGACGATCCGCTCAGACGCTGCTGCCGGGAATTCTATTCTTACGGAATTTCCCGGACCTGTGGTGATGGTCGCCATTGATTGGGCTAAAGGCACACAATTCTCATCGTAGAGCGTAGTGGTTGGGAGTACGTTAGGATAACCAAAAGGATCGGTCACATTTGAGATGATGATCACTGAAGCCTCAGCCGGAATGAATGCCTTGGCGTAGTAGTAGAAGGCGGATGGCGTTATCTTCTTGATATAAGTCGCACCAGTTTTCCTGTTGTAGGCGGTTGTGACAACCAAACGATCCAGATCCGGGGCAAGATTTGCTGCGAACGCGCTGCATTTCGTTCGGGTAGTGGTGACCTGGGAACGCACATCCATGATGGAGTTGGTAACAACCACTTCCGCGTATGCCGGACTGGCTTCGCTGATGGTCACCGATCCGGACGCCGGGCTCAGAATTGGTGCTCTAAAGAACCAACCTTCTGGTGCGGACGGGAGGGTAGCTTCGCTAACGGAGCAATTCGACCCTATCGGAATGCTGGAGAAGGTTTGAGATTCACCCGCAGCCAAACTAAAATAGGCCCAATTTTCTCCGCCGCAATCATAAAACAGTGCAAAGTTCCCGGTAAAACCGGAGGTCAGTGGGTCAAAGACCTTGCTGATTTTCAACTCACCCGTCGCAGCAACATCTTCAACAATGGTGTTGGTGACAACAACTTCAGAAGGTACCAGGCTGATAATCGCGGTCCCATTGATCGGCAGATAAGTGGGTCCGTTGAAGCTCCAACCGGCTGGAGCGACTGGTAACTCACCTTCGCTGACATGACAAGTGGTGCCAGTCGGGATACCCGTGATGGTCTCGAATTCGCCGGCAGCGAGGTAAACCGTGCCATCGTGGGCTGGATCGTCGTCACAGTCATAAGTAATGGTAAAGTCGCCGATAAAGCCCGAAGTCAACGGGTCGAAGACCTTGCTGATCTTGAGCTCGCCCAAATCGCGGCTGATCGTGTTGGTAACAGACACCCAAGCTTCAGCAGGAGCCAATATTTCACTGCTTCCTTGTGTGCCAATCACCACAGTTACGATCCCGTCTGCAGGGCTGAGGACAGGTTCCCCAAAACTCCAGCCAGCTGGCGCATCAGGGAGGGTGGGTTCGGATATGGTACAGATAGTACCGGTTGGAATGTCCGTGATCGTATCAGATGCACCTGCCGCCAAGTTTACCGTGCCGTCATGGGTTTCACCGTCGTCGCAGTCATAATTGATCGCGAAGGTACTCGCAAAGCCTGAAGTTAGCGGATCAAAATACTTGGTAATCATCAGTGATCCAGTATCGCGGCTGATAGTATTTGTAACAACGACTTCAGCATAAGCCGGACTGGCTTCTGTGATGGTCACCGCGCCTGTTTCGGGAGCAAACGTGGGTAAGCCAAAGCTCCAGCCTATCGGTGGGGTTGGCAGGGTGGCCTCTGTTACGGTACAGACCGTGCCAAGGGGGAGCCCGCTGATTGTCTCTGATCCAGCCGCCAATAAATTAACTGTGCCATCATGGTCAGTGCCATCGTCACAATCATAGTCAATGGCAAAAGTGTCAGTAAACCCGGAAGTCAGAGCGTCAAAGGTTTTGCTGATCACCAGCTCACCCGTTTGTGGAACATCCTGGATGATGGTATTGGTGACGACCACCTCGGCAAGCGTCTCACTGATGGTTACTGTCGCGGAGGGGCTGAAGGTTGGAGCTCCGAAGCTCCATCCTGGTGGCGGGGTTGGTATCCCTATTTCTGATACGGTGCATTGATAGCCTGCGGGAATGTCGTTGATCGTTGTTGTGTCACCCGCACCTAAATCAATGAATCCAAAAATATCTCCGTCGCAGTCATACCTAACTACAAAGGTTCCTACGTAACCGGAGGTCAGCGGGTCGAAGACTTTGGTGATCTTTAGCGAACCGGTAGCCGTGATCTGCTCCAGCTCGTATGCCCCAATATCGCACGCGTTTCCTTGCGGGCGTCCCACTCCGCGTTGGTCCTCAAATACTTCGCAGGTTGGTGCCGCGTCAATGGCTGGGCTGCCGTCAAGCAGCGCGAAAACGTAAGTTAGTGTATATGTCAATGGATCCTCCGGCAAATCCGGCACGTCAGGTACATCAACTGTGAGAGAATCCAACATCGGGTCGATTGGTGCGGCTTCTGTTCCAACCAAATCTCCGCTTACCCAACCGCTTGAGCCAGTGCCATCACCGATCAGGTTGCCGCCAAGAGAGGTAAACGCACCGATAACATCATCACTCGGGGTATGGTCCAAAGAGAGATCAACGTTACCAGCAACGATGCTATTCTGAATAGTGACCGTCGCATCGGAGATAAAGATACCACCTCCACCTCCCCAGGGTTCCAATTCGTAGTTCTGGTTTGCGGTGTTACCGCTGACAGTGGAATGGATCAGGTTGACTGTTCCTCCATTGACAGCATAGATACCTCCGCCATAGTTATTCGTGATATTACCGGTGACGGTGCTGTTGATCAAGGTTGTGGTGCTGTAATAGGATAATATGCCTGCGCCTCCCATTGAGCCAGTGCCGTGATTATCTGCAACTGTGCAGCGGTTCAGGGTGAGAGTACCTCCTTCGCTTGCAATTCCTCCGCCAGCATAAGTGACAATATTGTTTGGTCCGATGACGCAGTCATTCAGGGTCACAATTGAACCAGGTCCCATAATAATCCCGCCACCTTCGCCGGAACGCCCGTCACGGATGGTTAGCCCCGAAAGCGTTGCTGTGACAGGACGCATGCCATATGTTTCCCAATCATAGACCTCAAAGACCCGGTCATGAGAGCCGTCAACTTCATCCGATAACAAAGCACCGCCACTGATGGCGATCAAGTCCGCGCCTGGGCCTGTGATCGTAAGTGCTTTTCCGATCAGGATCTGCCCATTAACGAGTGTGATCGTGGCGGGGAGAGACGCCGGGTCGATGGTGAAATCAATCGTGTCGCCGATTAAAGCGGCATTTACCGCCTCGCGCAGGTTGCAGTGAGTTCCGTCGCAGACTCCATCATCGAAGTCGTCAAGCGCGTTGACATGCAATGTCGCGGGAGCGTGCACTTCCACTAAAACGGTGGCGATATTCGAGTCATAGTGTGAGTCATTGACATGGAAAGTGAAACTGTCCGTGGTAGCGCCAGGATTAGGTGTATAAGCGACCACAGCAGTGCATACTACGGAGCAAGTGTACTCATCGCACATGGTTTCGCAAGATGCGGAGCTTGGGATGCCAAGTGATCCGCTGAATGGACCACTGTCAATTATGAATGTTATCCTGTCAGTGGAATATTCATACTCATCTGGGTCAGTAGCAGTCAGGATGAGGAGAGTTGAACCGGCATCACGGGCGGTCGAGCTACCATCCAGAGCGGTTGGCGCGGAGTTGGCATCCACCCAGAGCTGGACACTTGCTACATTTGAGTCACCATTGACGCCATCATTGACGCTGAATGTGAAGCCATCGTACCCGACAAGTAGCGGGTCGGTAACTGTGGGGGTGTACACCACCGTTGCCCGGCACATCATTCGGTCGCTTGCTTCCTGGGCTATTTCAGCCGACAAAGCTGCCTTCTGATCCGCAGTGATTTCGATGCCTTCAAGACCTTGATCTGAAAAACGCTCGATCTGATAACCCGTTTGATTGATCATTAGCCCAAGGGGACCCTCTCCTTCAGCCGGGTCGCAACTCACAAAAGTTGGATCTCCAAGCGAACCGTATTCTGGAAGAGTCGCAATGTTAAAGCCCAGCTCGGTGTAACCAGCAGCGGCATACGCCACCAACTCGATGGTGGTCGGGTCGATGTTAGAGGTCAGCCAGGTGTCGTAACCTTCGCCGAAGTAGTAAACTACGTCATGGGTTATCGTCCCGGTAATTGAGCCAACGACGCCTTCTTCAGATGCTGTAACCCCAATCGTGAAGGAACCAATTGTTCCATACGTGTGGGGCGGTAGATCACAATAACGAGCACCCAAAACAGTAGTGACGGACTCAACGGGACTGCCGTCTCCCCAGCTGACCGTGCAGGTGAATGGACCGTTACTATAATCATCGATATAGGCATAAGGGTAGATCGTTTCGCCGACAAGAGAAGGCTGTGGGTACGCATTGATGTAAATATAAGTTGGAGGACCGTTAGGCACAGTCACCCATTGACTGTCGTAAATGTAGTCATAAATGGTAGGTTCCCAGATCCGCAGACATACCTGGTACTGGCCACCGCCATTGAACGGGATGGTGATAGGACTTCCATACCCTACGTAATAAGATTCAATTTCGCAGGAATCACCGGGATCGTAGCCACGAGTCCAATAATACTCATCGTACCCCGAAATCGCCGTGAATATTGCCGACTGCCCCTCAAGCGGTTCAGTTGGAGCCCAGGTGAAGAGGTGCTCAGGAAGGACCGTCAACGAGTAAGTGATGGTATTGGTAATCCCATTGGCATCCACAGCCTGTATCACAATATCGGGGAAAGTGCCAATCTCGGTTGGCGTGCCGGTAAACGAATCGGTTTCTTCATCAAAAGTAATCCCAACCGGCAAGGTTCCTGAAGCGAGGGTCAGCGTATAAGGACTCGCCCCTCCGCTTACGGTGATCGTTTGACTGTACGCTTGGGTCAATCTTCCAGGTAGGAGCTCGTCAGGGTCAAACTCCAGCAGTGGATCGACGATCCAAGTGTAGTCACGGCTGCCATCCGCCCAACCCTCATTCCCGTATACAGAAACAGTAAAATGGTAGGTGCCTGCCGATAAAGGTATCTCGTTATAGAATGAGTAACACTCAAATTCGCCGGTGTCGCTCCAGAGACTGCAGTTTACCGGAATATCTTGAGAGATCCAACTCCACGAAACCTGGTCATACCCCAAGACATTCCCCTCAGCGTCGCTGGCGGTGAATTCCTGGGAATAGTAAGTCTCAGCTGTTCCGTTTGTGAGGGTCTCGGGTAGAATGGTGAGAGCTTCGTAAGTGCAGACCGGCACCGACGCAGGTGGATTTGCGTCATGCTCATCACACCCCAGCAAAGGGTAGTCAAGGAAATAGTCATCGTTTGAGCAGGGACTGTGGGGTGAGGTTCCACTCATGTTGTCAATCCAAATCCAGGGCACTGAGACATCGTTGGTTGTTGTAGCACCAGCACTCACACTCCAGCAGTATACAGCCGTACAGTGGTCAGGCGCATTTTGGGCGCGGCCATCAACAACGTATCTCCCTGTTGGCCAATCCGATTGCGTCAGACTCCCAAAGGTTCCTCCATTAAAACAAGTCTGAGAGACAGTCTCGGTTCCGTACTGCGGCACATTCCAGTCATCAGGAAATTTCATGACCACTCCAGCCGGGTCCTCCCCGTCGGATGTCAATGTTTCGAGGTTGAAGCAGAGAGTTTGCGTCCGATTCGGGATGTAACAGGATGCGCCATTGGTCCCTGCTGAGGGAACAAAGTGTACATGCGACCCACCCAAATCAGCCACCGCAGGTGTACTGCCTGAGATGAGTAATAAGCAGCCTAAACCAGCCACAAGAAAAATGAAACGGTATTTTTTGAGTAGATTTAAAAAGGTGTTCATTTTTTACTCCTTTCGTAAAAATGAAATTGAGTGAATATCAGCCAAATTGGCTCAACAAGCAACTAATGAAAGAAAACATTAACATGACAACCAAAAGCACCTCCCTGGCTCATCCATGAGCTTTTTTTTCGCGAGTTTCCTCGCTTCGATGTGAGATCAATTGCACCAGTTCGTCTGCACTCAAAACGCGATTGCGTTTTCCTGTCAACACCAGCACTTCATCGCTGCAAGGCTCCACCCCGATCAGCAATAAACCTGGTTGCTTTCGCAGCAGCGCCAGGTTTAGATCCTTGTGTGGTTCAGCCAGATCAAAAAGGACCACCTCAGGGTTCAAGTCTTCCAGGCTGTTTTGCTCACCTGGCTCAATGACGATTACATCGAGATTTCCATCAAGTTTCAGACTCACTCCAATACCCTCCAAATTTAGAGACCTGCCATAGATCAGCACTTTCTTCTTAACAGACATGGGATTCCTCTTCTGATAGGGATAATTTGAGTCTATAAAACTTTTTGGACAAATAAAATAGACTAAGGTACAGTCGGAACTAAAAAAAAGTACAGTCTTAGGTGTTTGACTGTACTTTTCTGTTGATTGTTTTGATTTTGTGGATGTTTGGCATCCCAATCACCCAGAATGAAGGATCACATTATCCAAGTCCCATGCTAATTGAAAAGGTCCATAAAGGCGTAGAAGCTCTCAGGGGTTCCTCCTGATATCACTACCCGACCGTCAGCAACCGCCGCAGCCGGACTGAGCTTGTAGAGAACGAGTTGCTTCCAGGTCAGAGTGTCGGTGGTGATTTCGAGCAGACCCTCACTCGGAACCGGAGGATTCACCTCAAGGATGCCCTTCCGAGCCCATAGAATGTATTCATCCGGCTGGTCAACTTTATTCTTGGGCATGTCAGTCAAATTCAGACTGACCATGATGTCTGTTTCCATTGACTTGGATGCATTCAGGTTGACAGCCATGATACGATGCGCGGTCTCCATAGGCATCAACTGAACCGCATTTGGGCTCATCAAGGAGTAAATTGCTTTTGGGTTTTCAAATGGGAACGAAGCAGGCACCTGCCCTGTCAGCAATAGGTATTCGGATAACAACATGTTGCGTGCCTGGGAATTCATTGTTTCTTCCGCGAGGGCGAGCATCGCTGCTTTCTTGGTCTCGAAAGCCAGATCGTTTTCAGGGTTCAGCAACAAAACATCATCAGAAAGCCTTAAAGCCCACTCCAGGTTGCCGGCCTGTAAAGCGCTCTCCGCCTTTGTTGCCAGGGCATCAACACCGCCAGCCAGCTCAGCGGACATCTCTGCCTCGCTGATGGCAGACTGAGGAAATAGATCTCTGATCTCACCTGTGTAATAGCCGCGGTAATAGCGGTACATGTGATAGATATCCCATTCTTTGCTGCCGTAAGTCTCCTGCAGATAGGGGCTGGAGGCAAGGTGGGGCGGTAGAACCAGTTGATCCACGATCTCACCCGGTGTTAATCCCTTGTTTATGCCCTGAACGGTCTGATCGTGCATGAATTGGATGGCGTCGCTGAAATTGGTCAGATATTGACGGACATTTTCCTCACCGACAGTAACGGGATTAGGACCGTGAAGTGCTATCAGATATTCTGCATTGAGGCTTCTGCAAAGTTTGAGGCTGTTTACATAATCGAGAGGATTTCTCTGACCACTGCCCCTCATGGTCACCAACGCGGGAAAGGCCTCGTACATGATGCCAATTTGGATCAACACTTTTTTATCGGGTAACCAAACCACAATAATGTCTTGGGCTTCACCAGGTGCCGTCAGCAAGTGTATCTTCACCCCGGCAATCGTGACTTTCAACTCGTCTTTGACGGTTAATGTTGGCGGGAGAAATCCTGATGGTCCGAGGTTGTTGGCTGCGGATAAGACATAACCCGCGTACCAACCTTCGCCATCGACAATCGGGTGGTCCTTAAACATGATC
>DAOOPV010000081.1:0-9240 GCA_035388405.1 Anaerolineaceae bacterium | reverse complement strand
CCGCGTGATGATGCCCCCAGCCTGGGTGCAGGGCATGCACGCGCTGGCATGGTCTCCCGACAGCATGCAGATCTACTTCCTGGAGAATCAGCTCGGTCAAACCAACCTCCGAAGGTTCAACCTGAACACCAGGGAGATCACCACGATCGACACAACCCCCTACACGCTTGTCGAGCAACCCTGCGTTTCATCAAAGGGTGACATGGCTCTGGTCGCCCAGTCCGCCGCCAAACCGCCGCGTGTGCTGCGCATCGCCAACGGACAAACAGATGTCATCGCCCGCAGCCAGAGCGAGGTGCTGCCGGTGGCATTCCTCAGCCAGCCCGAAGCTATTGCCTGGCAGTCCTCGGATGGGGTCACGGTGTACGGGCTCTACTACCCGCCCGCAAATCCCGATTTTGAGGCCGAAGGTGCCCCACCGGTGATCGTCTACATCCACGGCGGGCCGACCTCCCAGGTTTTTGACGCTTTCAACCTCGAAGCAGATTTCTTCACCAGCCGTGGTTACGGCTATTTCGCGGTCAACTACCGCGGCAGCACCGGCTACGGGCGGAAATATCGCGACGCGCTGAGAGGCGAGTGGGGCAGGGTCGACCTGCAGGATACGATCGAAGGCACCCAGGCGCTGATCGCGCGCGGGTTGGCAGACCCAGCAAGACTGATCATCAAGGGCGGCAGCGCCGGTGGCTTTACGCTGCTCAACGCGCTGGTGCACCACCCGGGGTTCTTCAAAGCCGGACTGTGTTCTTATGGAGTCTCCAACCTCTTTGACCTGGACACCCATAAATTTGAACTCCATTACAACACCTCCCTGGTCGGCGAACTGCCCGCAGCGTTGAAAAAGTACCACGCCTGGTCGCCAGTATTTCATGCTGACAAAATCCGGGATGCTATTGCCGTTTTTCAGGGCAGCGACGACAAAGTGGTCCCTCCCGAGCACTCCGAGTCCATTGTCCGGGTATTAAAGGCAAATCACGTTCCGCATGAATATAAGCTGTATGAAGGCGAAGGGCACGGTTTTAGAAAGAAAGTAAACCTGATCGACTACTACGAAACGGTCGATCGTTTTCTCAAACAGTATGTGATCTTTAGCTTCGAGGAGGAAGCATGATAACTCGGGAATTAAGTCTTCAATCATCAAGTGGTGAAAAGCTTTGGGGTCTGGTTGGCGAACCAGCCAAGGAGCCCCGCGCGGGGATCGTGCTGGTGCATGGGCTTGGCGAGCACATCCAGCGTTATGAGTATGTCGCGGAAAAAGTGAGCGCCAAGGATATTGCCATATTGGGCTTTGACCAGCAGGGGCACGGCAAATCAGGCGGAAAAAGAGGCGTGATCAACTCCGCGGAAGGCTTGATGGAAGATATTACTCGGGCAGTGACGCTGACCAAGGAGATGTATCCTGGTCTGCCGGTATTCCTCTATGGGCACAGCATGGGGGCGTTGGAAGTCTTGCATTATGGGCTGAATGGACCCGAACGCCCAACCGGCATCATCGCCACCAGCCCCGCTTTGGATACTGCCAGCATGTCAGCAGCGCAACGCGCGCTCGTCCGCCTGCTGAAGAACGTCCTGCCGGATATGGCGGTCAATAACGGTTTGCCTATCGATGGACTTTCCAGGGACCCTGGGAACAATAATGCCTATCGCGTCGACCCCCTGGTGCACCCGAAAGCCAGCGTGCGCCTGGCAGCTTTCATGATGGAGGCGGCGGAAGACGTGATGGCGAAAGCCAATGAATGGGATGTACCGCTCTACCTGGCACACGGCAGCGCCGATCCCATCTGCCCGGTGGCTGGTTCGGATCAGTTCGCGCAACGCCTTGGCAGCAAGGTGACCTACAAACGCTGGGATGGTTTTTATCACGAAACCCACAACGAACCTGAAAAGGACGTCGTCATCGGTGCGATGTTGGACTGGGTCGAAGGTCAGCTAAGCTAGTTTAAATGCAACGGCGGATTGGAAGCACGGCCAAGTAACATTCAGTCAATGCTTTTGGTGCTTCCAATCTTGCCCTACTAATACGGTCTTTTTAGTAGGGCGTGATTGAGCCTCCCTGCCCTCGCAGTGCAACTGCAAGGGTTTGCTCAATCCGCCGATAATGTTGACTAATACGGTCTGGTTTCGTAGGGCGGAATGGCGCTCTTTTCGCCACTCCGCCGTCTAATTTCTTGTGTCGGAGTGATCCCGCGAGAAGTGAGTGGTAGGCGGAGGATCTGAGGCGGTCTCATTCCGACCTGCGGTCTTCATCAAATCTTTTGTAGGTGGGTTGGCGTCACAAAGCATATGCATAAGCACAGCTGGTTGTAGCCTACCCACCGCACCACAAGCAAATTTCTAGGAAGAATCCTGCTTTTGGTGGGTTGGCTATTTTGATGTCAAGACAGGGCAAGAACCTATGACGCCAGCCCACCCTACAAGGGCACCCTTCCTTAATCCGCCGAACTTATCTGATTCTTCTGCTAACAAAACCATTTGACTTTTACGGGGTTGGGCTCGTCCGGGACCGCGACGGCTTGCAGCGCCGCGAGTATTTTTTCGCATTCTTTCAGAGCAAAGGCTTCATGTTCTTCCCAGGGTACGTCCATGCCAAGCTGGTCATAAGCAACGACAACCCCGCCGTAAAGGGCTAAACCAAGAGAATGCATCGCACTGTGGATGCTGGAGGCTGCCTGCCCGATTGCCCGGGCAGCCGCCTGGGCAGCAGGGGTCCCTTCGGCATCATTTGCAGCTTCATGGCAAGCCAGGATATATTTCTTAGCCTCTGGCAACTTCACTTCTTTGCGGAGCCATTTGCGACCATACTCCAGCGCCAGTTGCGGTCTATTATCCTCGGGGTAAGTCTTCAGATATATGGGTAAAAAGTTTGCTTCAGCATAGCCAACAGCCCAGTTGACCAACGTTTCCTTGCTCTGCGTTTCGATCAGGCGCATAAGGCCCAAAATCGGCTCCGCCTCCCAATTGCTCAGCATTTTGCGGTACTTCACCTTGGTAATACTCCTTAGTCTAATGAGTGGGATTATATCGAAATATTACAAGTATAGAAGTTGAATTCACCTCACGGTATCTTCAAATTTCCTCGAACACGCAAGCTATCTTTGGCGAAATAAACCCTCCCTGTTCAAAGGGAGGGTAACTAGTATCTTTTATGGGGTCTGAAGAAATCAAGGGTTAAGTGATTCTGCCATCAAGATTAGTTGTTGAGGGTCAGGTCCTGTAAAATTGATGCTTTTTCCGTCTTTCACGAAAACGAGTGAGTAAAAAGGAATTGTCGGATCCCAAGCAAAACTATCATTATTCCAACCACCTTTGTAAAGACCTGCCGCGTACATTCCGTTCAAACTGATCTCCTCCAAGGTCTCTGTACCTACGACCATGATACTTGCGCTGTCTGAGACAATCATCGCGATATTTCCATTTCCTGGATTAACCCATGTGACTTCAGCCCAATCCCCCTTACCTTCAGATGAATCCTCGACATGATAAAACAAGTATTGGTCTTGTTCCACACCGAAACCCTCGGGTATATAAGCTGGAAGGATCACACCATTTTCTGCGGCTTGCTCAATTGGGATAGCAACAGGCTGGATTGTTGTTTCTTGATCGGTAAGAGGGTGTTCCTTGCTAATGAGGAAACCTTGATCTCCAATGGTAATAACCAGATCCTGAAGCTTGGCTCGAGCGCTCGGGACCGCCAGAACCATTGAAATGACCACAAGGACCAACACCATCGAGAAGCCGAAAGCCAGGCGTGCCCTTCTTAAGCCAGGCTTTGGTGCCTGTCTTTGATTGAGTTCTTCAAGTCTGTTTTTTAAGTGTGTGCTAAAGTTTTTATTCGGATGCTGCCTTAGCGAGTACATGAAATTGTCATTCATTGTCTACCTCCAATTTTTTGCGTAAAGATTCAACAGTTCTAAAGAGACGAGTGCCAACGTTGGATTCTGAGAGATGAAGAAGTTTAGCAATCTCACGGTTATTCAAACCTGCACCATATTTGAGGGCAACCAATTCTTGTTCTTTTTCCGGGAGCATGGCAATCAAGCGCTTGAGCAGAATTTTCGCCTCAAACTTGTCACGATCGAAAAGATCAGTTTGTGAGTCTTCTGTCTCCAATGGAACTAACTTGGAGGTGTATCTTCGATGCTCGCGCAGATACTCTCTAAAAACATTGCGAGCTATGCCAAAAACCCAAGACTGCACCGATGCCAGGTCTGACCGATAACCCAACTTATTTGACCAGGCTCGTTCTACTGTAATGCTGGACAGATCCTCAGCAATTTTTTCATTTCCTGTTCGATAGAGGAAGTAATTATACAAATTGGGTAGCGTAGATTGGTAGATAAAATCCCAATCTAGATTCTTCTGTAAGGGGCTGAAAAATGTGAGTGCGTTTGTGTTTTTCATCTCACATAAATATTGACAATTTGCATGAATGTATCACAGTTGTGAAAAAAAGCCAGCCTGGCCGGGCTGGCATCTGGCGGAGAGGGCGGGATTCGAACCCGCGATACCTTACGGTATACTCGCTTTCCAAGCGAGCGCACTAGGCCAGCTATGCGACCTCTCCGCGTGAGCCGCTATTATAACAGAATTTTGCTGGTGTGAAGGGGTCAGGCAAGCACTCCGCAGCTTTTCTATCCGGTCAATTGCAAATCGCGGCGATCTTCTCAATCGTTCTCGTGATGAGCACTTCGCGCTTGTCGGGGGATCTCCAATTAACCACGCCTGTCGCGATGAGTGTGCCGCCCTTGGCATTCACAAGTTTTTCCATGCCTTTGAGAGCCTGGTTGCCGCCCATCCAGGGGAATGGAAATGCTTCGGTGACGAAACCAGCCAGCCGTTTACCTTCCAGCGAAGGCAAGTCCCGCAGGTAGGCCTGCATGGCGAAAGCCAGCCTGAAGCCGTTCACAGGCGCGGCGAAAACGAGCATGTCGTAGCCCTGCGTGGATGGCGGGTTTGAGATCACGATCTTTTGAATGTCCATCTCGCCGTCATTGCTCGCGACCACTTTTTCAAGCGCAACCGTATGACCCAGAGCCAAAAGTTTGTCCCTTAATTTCTCTGCAACCGACAGCGTGTTACCAGTTTTGGAATTGACGAAAATACCTATATACATTTTGCCCTCACTTACCAGGATAAAAGATGAGATTTTTACTGCTGGTCAAGAATCTTACTACCAATCACGATGCCGACCAACAAAACTGCACCAAAAGATGTTTTTGACGGAACAGGATTTGTCAAGAACGACTAAAAAAGGACGTTCGAAAGATCGTCGCGGTATTGGCGAACGGTTGGATAGCCATCGCCAAGTACTTCCAGCAAAGCAAGGTAAACATCGTGCAGTTGATCGTCATGGAAATGTTTATCTCGCCGCAGGATATCCAAAAAACCATCCAAAGCGATCTCAATTTTCCCGCTGCGTGCCAGGCGCAGACTGTTGCGATAGGCCGCTTCGAGCGGATTGGCACTCAGCTGCGGCAGGGTATCGAAACTGGCATAAGCTTTTGCCAAGGGTAAAAGGCTCTTCGCAGTCTTGAACTCAGAGCTTGCTGGGAAGCTGTTCAGAATGGCGTAGGCATCGTGCGCCTTCCCCTGCCAAAGCAAAGCCCGCGCCAAAGCCAGCAAGCCAGCGGGCTCGCCATGACTCTCAAAAACATACTGTGCCAGGGCTTCTTCAGCCCCCGCAAGGTCGCCCAACAGCATCAGGCTTTTGCCCTTCTCAAGCAGAAGATTGCCGGCTTTGGGCAAGACCCGGTCCACAAGGAGGCGCAAGTTCTGTTCGCTGAGCACGCCAGTCACTTCCGCTACGATTCGTCCGTCTACAAAGGCTTTGACCGCTGGAACCTGCTGCACCTTAAGGCGGGTGGCGAGTTTGGGTTGATCATCCACGTTGATGCGGGCCAGCCTGAAGCCCCCATCAGCTTCGTGCGCCAGCTTGGTGAGATCGCGCGATTGTACGCGGCAGGGAATACACCATGGCGCCCAAAGGTCGAGCACCACGGGCACTTGCATCGAGTAGTTCACCACCTCGAACTCGAACGTGTCTTCACTGATGTCAATAATGTTCGCGGCTGCCATGTTGTTTCACCTTGGTTAATTCTATCAGAATTACTCCTCGTCTCCTGGGGGTGTGATAGCCGGCTGCCTGATCTCCACCACCTCGCCATGGAAATCCACCACGATTCGGAAACCGGTCATGCCGAGGTAGCTCCGCATATCCTGGGGCAGCCCTGTGCTGCGCAACTGCTCAAACTGATCCTTCGAATTTTCGAGTTGCTGGCGGATAACAGCAATCGAAAAAATATCTTCCTGGCCGAGCATTTTCGCGGTCTGTTCACTCAGAAAATCCTCATTGCCGCTGATACCCGCGGTTAAAGCATCCCAAACCTGTCGGTCGACCTCCTCAGCGGGGATATGGCGCAAGAATCCACCATCATCCAACACATAGCTGGGGTCATCGCCAACCCAGGTTACAGCCAGGGGTCGATCGGTTGTATCAAAAACCAAGCCTTCAAAAAGCGCTCTCTTCACGTTACCTTCCTTGTTCCTTCTTTGATGTGATTATAGCGAAAGACTATATAAGAATAATTAACAAACTTAGACACCGGGAAAATCGTTGTTCCAGTCGCAGACCCAAACGTGGTCGATCCTTCATGAAACCCACAGTTATCCTGGTAGCGGCGACGCATGCGTCGCCACTACGTCTTTTGGTTGATCAGCGTATAGGTCAGGTGCTTGAACGATCCTCTTGTCTTTTTGCGGGGTTTAACCTGACCTACACAAATACCTCTTTTTGATAACAGACACGAAAAATCTGACCTGTAAGGGTTTTTTGCTTTCATGCCAAACAAGCATCCGCGTAGGTCAGGTCATCGTGCTCGAAGAGTATGCGCTTCTCAACCTGACATCACGAGCCATGGCATGCATTTATACTTGTCTTATCAAGCTCATTACGTCAGGTTCAACTGCGGAACCTGACCTACGCAAATTCCTTTTTTCTTATTTGCATGGAAAGGAAAGGGGAATTTTTGATCGTGCCGGTGTCACACCGCGCACGGTCTCTGACCGTTAGGTCTCCGTAAAAATATTTGCATCGGTTGCGGTGGGAGAAATCCCCCAACTTCCTGATGTAGGGGCACGCCAGTGCAAAACCTCCCCTTGTGGGACGCCGTGCCCGCAGTAGGGATGGGCCTTGCGCCCATCCGTCTACCTCCATACTTTCCGTCATCGCGAGGAGCGCAGCGACGTGGCGATCTGCCTTTTATCTCATGTTTGTGCCGGGCTTACCAACCACGTAGGTCAGGTTCTTCTGCCTGCCCTTGAGCACAGCGAATGGGGTTGAACCTGACATCACAAATGGTGGCAGATAAGGCCTTAAACAAAAGCAACTTACGACTTCACATCTGGCACGATTAAAAAACTAAAACCCACCAAATCCGGTCAACACATCCACCTGCGTGCCCGTCTCCTCGGTATGATAATACTGGTCAAACGGTACAACGGGATTGCACCAGCGATAGATCCACTTGGCATCTTCCGCCTTCATGTTGATACAGCCGTTACTCATGATGTTACCCCAATTGGAATGCCAAAAGGCTCCATGGAAAGCAACCCCAAAGAGGGTAATGTAACTGACCCAAGGCACCCCTGGCAGATCATACACATTCGGGTTGGCAGGCTCGTTGACCATCCGCCGACAAGGGCGTTTTCGGTTGGTCATCCAGCGCCCAACCGGCGTAAGACCATCCTTGATCCCACTGGAACATAGAGTCTGAAAAACCTGGCGATCGTATTCAAAGGCGCGGATTTCCTGCTTGTAAAGGTCCAGTTCAATGCGTTTGGCATCCGGTGCGACCTCCGGACTGAGAGGGGTTATTTCCTCAGGCTTGGTCAGATGCACTGTTCTCGCCGGAACGTAATAGGACATCCCATTCAGATCATCCCATAGTTCATACCAGGGTCTTCCAAACTCATCATATTCCAGCTTGAGCACCCAGAAGTTGTTTTCATAATAAAAGGTCCGGTGAATATTGCGCACATTAGGCTTGAGATACACCGGCACTTTTGGCACAGTTATCTCGCCGAGGGTGCCACCTTCAGGAAGTGGTTCTCTGGGCACAGGATTCATGCGATCAAACACTGGCTGTACCCAGGCAGCTTCGATGTACTCTGTATCACTGATCTGATACCAGCCGACTTTTTTCTTATAGATGTTTTCAACATAAATCAGTTTGGGCAGCGGGATGATGTCGTCATACTTGAAGAAACCGCTGTTTTTCGAGAGCGCATAGGGCTCTTCGTGGATCAGCAATTTATACCGCAGGATGCGGGCAAGCGGCGGGTCGAGGTCGATCAGGGCTGCCGATGCATCCGAAACCGGCGCGGGCAGGAGCATGCTCAAGGCGCCCAAACCCATAGTTTTCAAGAAACTTCTACGTGTTAATTTGATATTTTCCATTTGCTTAATAGTGAACGTGAACTGGTATCCCCACAAAAGCCCAGTCGAATAACCAGCCAGCCTGGCTGGTTTCCATGTTAACACAACCATGGCTCATAGGATAACCAAAATTGCTGTGCCAGTAGGTGCCGTGGATGCCGTAACCGCGGTAAAAATACATCACATATGGCACGTCGGGCAGGTAGTATCCCGGACCAGCCATGTCATCATAGAGCAATTTGACCCAGACGTGGTAGGTGCCGGTAACAGTTGGGGTGTCCGGCAGACCAGTTGAAACATAAAAGGAAGCTACCAACGTTTCGCCCTCGTAAGCATAGAGGATTTGCTGACTAAGGTTGACATCGATCCATTTGTCGCCTAGCGGCTCTGACACACCCGGGTTGTAATTGGTATCAGTCGGTATTGGTTCGTAAGGGGTTATCTCAACCGTCGGCAAGGGCGTCTCTGTTGGCGTGGGTGTTGCCGTCGGAGTGGCTGTCGCGGTGGGAGTAGGCGTAGGGGTAGGCGTGTTAGTCGGAGTCGGCGTCGGCGTTGAGGTCGGGGTGTTGGTGGGAGTTGCCGTGTTTGTTGGCGTCAGGCTCGGTTTGAGCGGTACAGCTTCTGTTTCAACCAACTGGAACTGAGCGCCAGCGGCAGGTTGCGAACGGATAATCCCAACCGAATAGAGCCCGAGTAGCATCGCAGCTATCAACAAAGCCCCAAAAGCCCAGCCCCACGCCAGGCGGCGTCTCGGCTTTGGCTTGGGGGTTACCTGCGGGACCGTCGGCGGAATGGCAGGAGGTTGC
>DAOOPV010000080.1:0-9269 GCA_035388405.1 Anaerolineaceae bacterium | reverse complement strand
CAAACCCGAAGAAGTTGCCGGCCTCAAACGAACTTTAGGCTACAACGAACAGGTTATGCGACACATCGTTGTCCGCAAAGCATAACAGGAGGAAACATGACTGAAAGCAGATTCTCAGACCGCGGTGATCGCTCCCAAAATAGTGAACGTGGTGAACGTGGCGAACGTAGCGAACGCCCCCGCCGCTTTATTTCCCGCCCTAAGTTTTGTCAGTTCTGTTCTGACAAGAACCTTGTTATTGATTACAAAAGCGTTGAATTGATGTCACGCTACATCAATGAAACTGGAAAGATCCGCCCTCGCCGCCAGACCGGTGCTTGCGCTAAACACCAGCGTGAGGTTGCAAAGGCTGTAAAGAACGCCCGCCACATCGCCTTACTTCCTTTTGAGGGTGATTTCTGGACTGAAAACAATTAGGTTGGATGATCAAGAATGGCAAAGAAAACCGAGAGCCCGAAGCTTGTTACCCGAAAGCACATTGCACGTAAGGAACGCGAAGAAAAACAAATCAAGTCCGCATTACTGGTGACTGGCATAGTCATTGGACTTGCACTACTTTTGTTGGCCTATGTTTTGATTGATAGTTTTATCGTCCAGCCTAACAAAGTTGTTGCTCGCGTGGGGGATGCTGAGATCAAAGCGGGTGATTTTGAATCTAATGTCACTTATTCCCGCCTAAATATGCTCTCCACCGCCAATAATTATGCCTATTACGCTCAACTGTTTGGCGATTCAGGCAGTCAGTTTAAGTCCGCTGGCATCGAATTGGTTGCTCAATTAAATGACACAGAATTGATTGGGGAAAATGTTCTCAATCAAATGATCGATGATCAACTCATTCGTGAGGAAGCAGCTAAACGTGGTTTAACCATTTCTGATGAGGAAATCCAGGAAGCGATACAATCATCCTTCGGTTTCTATCCGATGGGCACCCAAACCCCCACCATCACTCCAACGATGGTCAACACTCCGACCTGGTCAAGTGAGCAATTCGATCTGATCCAGCCTACTGAAACAGCTACCCCTGCGCCCACTTCCACTGCTACACCCGATGGTTGGGAACCAACCCTGGAACCAACCGCAACCAGCGAAATTGAAGCAACCCCTGAGGCATCCACTCCTACTGTTGAACCTTCTGCGACAGAAATTCCTACCATAACGCCTACACCAACGGTCTACACAACAAAACTGTATGGCAAAGAGCTTGGTAATTATCTTGACGAAGTGAAAAACTACGGAATTAGTCCCCGGCAAATCGAGGATATTTTCCGCGCTAATCTGCTTCGCACCAAGGTTTCAGAAGATGTGACTAAGGAATTGCTCCCTGAGGAAGAACAAGTTTGGGTAAGACACATTCTTGTCGATTCAGAGGAAAAAGCCAACGAAGTCATCGAAAAACTAAACAGCGGAAGCGAGTGGGCAGCTCTGGCAGCAGAATACTCCACTGACACCTCCAACAAAGACAATGGTGGAGATCTTGGTTGGATTGGGATAAATGACAGCTACGTCGAAGAGTTCAAAGATGGCGCGTTCGCGCTGAACGAAACTGGCCAAATCAGTGAACCCGTTCAATCCCAATTTGGTTGGCATGTAATTCAACTTGTGAGTAAAGCGACCAATAGCATCGACGCCGCGAAGTTCCAGCAAAACAAGCAGACTTTCTTTGATAATTGGCTGCTCGAATTGCGCAATGCACGTACTGACATTCAGATTGAAGAAATCTGGAAGACGATTACCCCAAGCAAACCAGCTGTTCCAGCTGAGTTGACAGAATTCTTCTTTAGTCAGTAGAGTTTTGAGACAAAAAAAAGACCGGTACTTAATTTTTACCGGTCTTTTTTTTTTACCTTACATAATTCTCGTCAACTTCTTCAAGCTGAAGGGAGATGACTTGACTCGCAGAATCCTTCCCCATTGTGACGCCATAGATCACATCTGCTGCGGAGACGGTGTTGCGATTGTGTGTGATCAGGACAAATTGTGTATCCTTGGAAAGGTCCCGCAGCAGCTCAAGAAAACGTCCGACGTTTGACTCATCCAGCATTGCGTCTACTTCATCCAAAACACAGAATGGCGTCGGTGAAACCCGCAGAAGTGCAAACACAAGCGCTACTGCCGTCAGACTGCGTTCGCCACCCGAGAGCAAAACCAGGCCCTGCTCGCGTTTTCCGGGCAGCCTCGCCTCAATTTCAATGCCGCCCTCAATGGGAGATTCCTCATCGGAAAGCAACAACCGGGCTGAACCCCCGTTAAACAATCTCGCAAACATAGCTGTGAACTCAACGCTTACCGCTTTGAAAGTTTTCAGGAATTCTTCCCGCATTACTGCGTCCAGTTCCTTGATCAGCTTTTCGATATCCTGGATGGCGTCTTTTAGATCAGCAGTTTGGGATGTGAGGCTATCGTAACGCTCTTTTACTTCATGGAATTCATTTTCAGCCTCAAGATTAACCGTACCAATGCGGCGGATTTGGTTCTTTTGCTGTCTGATCGCCTCTTCCACCCCCTCGGGCAGAGCCTTAATCACCGGCAACGATTCGATAACCATGTCCGGAAAGGGCAACGGTGTGGATTTGGAATACTCGCTTTTATACTCAAGCTCAATCAAACCAAAATCGTCCTCAATCCGGCTCCGCAGCGATTCTATCCGTTCCTGGTGATGCACCATCTCAAGCTTGTAGTGCACAACCAGGCGTTCCTTGGTGGAGAACTCCTTTTGATTTTCGCTGTCTTGCTGGGATATTTGACGATTCAACTCCTCAATTGTTTGAAGCTCAGATCGGAGAGGATCAAGTTGCTCACGTTGAAGACCATCAGCGCTTAAAGTTTTTTGATCGACGAGCTCCCTGCCCTGAGATATGTCCCTATCAAAAGCCGCCAATGACATTTCAAGTGTCTTCAACCGATCCTGATAAAGCAATAATCGCTTCTTTTCGTTTTCAAGCCGCTCTGTAGCTGAGATTACCGTGACTTTGCTGTGTTGCAAAGCCTGTTGCAGAACTTGTTTTTCAGTCTGTAGATAATGTACCTGTGCTTCCAATTCGATGGTATTAAACCCATCTTTGTTTGCTCTGATATTGCTAATCTCGGTTTTAAGCTGTTCGCTTTCCTGCCGGTTGGTTTTTTCCTTGCCGCTTGTTTCTTCGAGTTGCTGCTGCAGGTGTTGCTCCTGGGCAGCCCCTGTGTTCAACTGTTGTTGCAGCCAATTATGTTGACCGTTCAGTTTATCCAACTCCAGCTGTAATGCATTCATTTCTTTGCGGCTTTGCTGAAGGTTCATTTGGTCGCTCTGTCGGTGCTTCAGGATATCTTGCAGCTTGGCTTCAAGGTTTCCAATATCATTCTTGCCATGCTGTTCCAGCTCACGCGCCTGCTTCAACCCGACTTCGATTCCGTCCAATTCCTGCTGCAGGGATTTCACAACGCGTGAATAACTGACTTTGCCAGCCCCATTCGTTTTTCCCAGTAATGCCATGCCGTTTTTTAGCAGCACATCACCATTCAATGTAACAAAATTTGCGTCCTTGGATTCACCCCAAAGGTTGAGAGCATCATCCATCTCACCTACCACCAGGTAACTGCCGAGCAACTGGTCAATAGTTTGTTGCAAGTTTGTTTCTGTTTTAACGAGATCAGCAGCATTTCCAAGCACCCGCGGATCGTCCAGTAAGGCCTTTTGCGTATTTTGCTTGCGAGCTAATTCCCCAATGATCGCAAAACGTTCCTGCGCTTTACCTGACAGGTCTTTTATCAACGCATAATCAAGTTCCCCTTTTACGACAAGCACGTCGACGGCCTCTCCGAGGGCTGCATTAATGGCGCGTTCGTAAGCTTCGGGCACTTCCAGCTTTGTGACCAGGTCGGTAACTTCATGCTGTAGCGCCTTGCTTTTTGCAGCCTTAAGAACTCCTTTTGCGCCTTCTGAAAAACCCTCCATGCTTTCACGGCTTTGCTGCATCAACTCCAGTCGGTTAACAATCCGATTCTTTTCAAGGTTCAAAGCGTTTAGCTTGCGATTGATCTCATCCAGTGATTTTGCCAGCGCGGTTTTATCGGATCCCTGTTTCTCAATGTCGGCTTCAAGCAGAGAAATTGCCTTTTCCTGCCCGGAAATCGAGGAGATCAATGAGTTCAGTTGCTGCTCCAGTAATGCCTTCTTCTCCAAAACATCCCGCAGTTTTTCCTGGTTTGTTTCACTAGTCTTTTTCAATTCTTCAAGGCGGTAAGTATGTTCCTGCCTTCTGGCGCGATAAATTGCCACATTCTTCTCAGCTTCGAGTTGCTTCGAGCTAAGCAAGCGTTCCTCTTTATCCAGAGCATCTTTTTGGGCTTTTAATGCCTCGTAGTCTTTGTTGGCTGTATTGAACCGCTCGTTGAGTGTTGCCAATTCCTGTTCCTGGCGACTTTTTTCTGCCAAGAGACTTGAGAGGATTTTCTCTTCGGACAGGATCGTTTCTTCAAGATTTCCAGAATCCATCACTAATTGACTGCGAGATTCTTCTGCTGATCGTTTCCGGGAATCCAATACCGCGATGGTTTGATTCTGTTGCTGGATCTCATCCCTCAAAGCTCGTAAATCGTTCATCAGACGATCGATTGCAATTCTTTTAGAGTCAACTTCCTCTCGTAGATTTTCGATGCGCTGGCGGTCTGCATCGAGGGCTGTTTTGGAATCAGCTGATGCAGATTCCGCTTCGGCAAGCGATGCCTGAATCCCCTCGATCTGACTTTGGGCAACCATCCATTGGTATCCGTACCATTCGCGCAAGTTGTTTTTCAGGCTTTCCTGAACCAACTTGTATTCACCAACTCGTGCTGATTGTTTCTCCAGGCTGCGCAACCTTGGACGGATTTCTTCGATAATATCAGAAACTCGTTCCAAGTTCCTTTGGGTCGTTTCCAAGCGGCGCAGAGCCTCTTCTTTTCTGGAGCGATATAAACCAATACCAGCAGCCTCCTCAAAAAGTCTTCTGCGCTCGTCCGGTCGGATGGAAAGGGCGAGATCTACCAGACCCTGACCAATGATCGTGTATGTCCGATCAGCCAGACCTGTCTTCGCAAGAAGCTCGTGGAAATCCTTCAGCCTTACCCGTTGGTTATTCAGCAGGTACTCGTTCTGACCATCCCTGTAAGCGCGTCGGGTGAGTGTCACTTCAGAGTAATCAATCGGCAGCCAGTTGGTTTGATTGTCAAACGTGATCGATACCGAAGCCATACCAGCCCTGGACCTGTTTTCTGACCCGGAATAGATCATGTCTTCTGTTTTCTTGGCGCGCAACATCGAATAGGATTGCTCACCTAAGACCCACCGGATTGAGTCTGCAACATTTGATTTGCCCGAACCATTCGGGCCGACAATCGCTGTAATCCGTGCAGGGAAGACGAGATTTGTCTCTTTCGCAAAAGTTTTATAACCATGCAAGACGAGAGAGGCTAACTTAGTTTCTGTCATTTTTTGATAATTCCCAACACTTTCATACTCTGATACGCTGCGCGTTTTTCAGCCAATTGCTTATTTGATCCAGTACCCCTTGCGATTTCTTTGCCATTGATGAAAGCACTGACTTCAAAGATCTTTGCGTGGTCCGGACCGGTTTCATTTACCAATACATAAATTGGGGAGGGAAAGCCTTTTGCTTGCGCCCATTCCTGAAGGCGGCTCTTGACATCTTCCTCTGTGTGGTTCTCCAGGATCTTGTCGGATTCTTGTTCCAGCAAGGGATGAACGAAGCTGCGAACTGTCTCAATATTTGTACTCAAATACATCGCAGCAATCAACGCTTCGAAAGCGTCACACAAGATGGCATCACGATCTCTGCCACCGGCCAGTTCTTCACCCTTGCCAAGGAATAATGCGGGTCCAATCCCAATTTGACGCGCAAATTCAGACAGCTGATGTGTATGAACTAACGCTGACCGGACTTTGGTCAGGAAACCTTCTTGTTTTTCAGGAAAGCTCTGATATAACCACTCAGCAACCAGGAAGTTAAGGATTGAGTCACCCAGGAATTCCAGGCGTTCATTATCCTCAAGCACGTCCCGACTTTCATTTACGTAAGACCTGTGAGTTAATGCCCGGATGAGATAAAAATCTTCTGTAAAATTTTCTGGTAAGTTTTTCCTTAATTCTTTGCCGGCAGCTGTGTTTAACATTTATCCTCCAGCTGAACTGCCGATTCGTTTAACATCAACCACATTGATGTCAAACGGTTCCCCAGTTCCGCTTATCTATTTGATTTTAACCCAGAACCACTTATTATGAGCACTGACTTTCCGATGGTTTCACTCACCTTTTTGCTCGCCGCTAAAACCATTGCAGATGTCGGCTCAATGTAAAGCCCGGCTCGGATCATCGATCGATGGGCTTCCGCGATTTCTGATTCTGTGACGGACATGATCTGATCTCTTTCCCGGTCCAGTAAAGCGATTATTTCAGGCAATCTCGCTGGATTTTCAACCATGGTGCCTTCAGCCAGACTGCTGCCCAGACCACCAGGAAACGGTTGCTGTCTCCAGGCTGAGACGATCGGAGCACAAACTTCTGGTTGAACGCCAATCATCCTTGGTTTGCTCAAGGCTAAACCAGCCCGCACCAAGGCATCAAAGCCCATCAAAACTCCCGTGAACAAGGATCCATGCCCAATCGGACAAATCACTGTTCCGGGCATTTCACCCAATGATTCGAATATTTCGAAGGCAATTGTCGCAATTCCTGCCATCCCAAACGGTTGAGCAGCATGACTGGCGTACGGCAGACCTTCCGAATACACCGCGTCCAGAGCAGCTTTGTGGGCATTCTCTCTTGGTCCATCTACTTGGACTACTTCGGCTCCACAAACCTCAATTTGCCTGCGTTTTGGTCCGCTGGTGCCACTGGGGATGTAAATCCGACACTGTATTCCAAAAGCTGAGCCAAACAAGGCGAGCGAACCTCCCGCGTTTCCAGACGAGTCCTCAATAACCTTCAACAGATTCCGTCCCCTCAACACACTGGTCAGCACCGCTGTAGCTCGATCCTTAAACGATCCGCTTGGGTTGAGGTTTTCCAGTTTAGCCCAAAATGGTCTCCCTTCGATAGTCACAGGAACCAGCGGAGTGTTCCCCTCCCCAAGGTAAGATACAGGATAATTCTCAGGCAGTCCGAAGGACTTTACATACTTCCAAATACCCTGAAATTTTCCAGATTCAGATAGCGGACTTGTATAGTCCAGGTTCACCAAACTAAAACTACCACCGCAATTCCGACATTTATCAGGTAAACCAGTTTTTGGGTAAAGCGCTGAACAGTCTCTGCAAATGTATTCAGTCATTTTCTCAACCTTAAAGAGTAATATCCTTAAGTGTACAACAATTCCAACTCACTCAGGCTATAATTACATCATGGCCGGTTCATGGATTCACGAAACAGATGATTATGAAATTGAGACTGAGCTTTACTCAGGTCCGCTCGATCTGCTTTTAGATTTAATCCAGAAGTCCGAACTTGACATCACGAAAATTGCTCTGGCACAGGTTACCGATCAATTCCTGGTTTACGTTCGCGAAAATGAAAACGCTGATCCAGGCTATATTTCTGAATTTATGGTAATAGCTTCAAAACTCGTCCAGATCAAATCCGAAGCGATGCTGCCAAGATCTCCTGTCAGACAACCCGAGGAAGAAGACCTTGGAGAGTCTCTCGCCAGGCAATTAAGAATTTACCGCGAGATCAAAAACACGACAGCCTGGCTCAATGATCGCCTTGATCAAAACCTGCGTTGTCACCTCCAAGTGCCTAAATCCTACCCTGTAAACGTCCAACTTGATCTGACAGGCATTGATCTCACTGACCTGATTGTCGCCCTTGAAAGGCTTGCCAGCCAGGAAAGTCCGCTTCTCGAAGGCTCTTCGATCCGAATTCCAAAGATGACCCTAAAGAAAAAAGTACAGGAGATAGTTGGAATTCTGAAAAATTCAGGCACCGTCAGCTTCCAAGGACTTATTGGCGAGGATTCAGACCGAATTCAGATCATTGTAGTTTTCCTGGCAATTCTTGAGTTGGTAAAACAAGACATGATCGACACGGAACAACCTGATTTGTTCGGTGATATATCCCTAACACCAGGTGAAAAACTGTTTGCCACGCCAGATGAAGAACTGGCAATTGGTGAGGACCTTTAGCCAGAATTCTACAAGCACTTTGTAAGTGCTTTCAATGCGTTATAATCATCAAGAGGTAAAAAATGTCAGAGGTTCCAGCAACAGTAACTGAAGCTACAACGAGCGATAAGACTGAAAAAATCATCGCCCAGACTGAAGCAGCCACTAAAAAGAATTCGACAATAGCGATTGTAATTGCGGTGCTGCTGCTAATAGGCTTGATTGTCGGTTTGTTTTTCCTGGCAAGAGCTGAAGGTCAGGTCGTTTCCCAGGTCCGCGACATTTTCATAATCCTTATGGCTCTGATGATGGTTGTAATCGGTGGGGCATTGGTGGTGTTGATCATTCAACTTGCCAATCTGACCAACTTACTTCAAAATGAAATTAAGCCAATCCTGAACTCAACCACCGACACGGTCAATACACTCAAAGGTACCGTTCGGTTCTTAAGTGATAACGTTAGCGAACCAGTGATCAAACTCAACGAATCCCTGGCGAGCATCCGCAAACTAGTTGATATATTTCGTTTAAAACGATAAAGAAAGAGGAGATTACTATGTCTGACGAAAGCAATTTTGGATCATTCTTAATGGGTTTCACCGTTGGTGCACTTGCTGGTGCAATCGTTTCCCTATTGATGGCTCCGCAAACCGGTGAGGAAACTCGCCAGGTTATTAAAGAAAAAGCCATCGAATTGAAAGAAAAAGGCGCTGAAACTTACGAAGAAACCAAGCACAAGGCTGAAGTAGCCTATAAGGATGCCCTTGCCAAAGCAGATGAGTTGGCAAAGGTTACCAAGGAAAAAGCTGGCGAGTTAGGCCGCAGCACCAAGGTCAAGGTCGAAAAACTGGCTGAAGAAACCACCCAGGCCGTTGAAGAAGTTACCGAAAAAGTTCAAGAATAGCCAAAACAGGCTGGAACTAAGAGAAACAAAAAGCAGCCGCTTTCTTTGAACTGGCTGCTTTTTGTTATTCTCGATAAATCGATTAGCCGTTATTGTCCCTTGGGAATCTTTCTTCCAAACCACTTTTTTTCTTGACTTTAGTGTATTGGCATGATAAACTATGCTTCGCTCTGGGGGCGTGGTGTAGTGGTCGAACATGCGGCCCTGTCAAGGCCGAGACCGCGGG
>DAOOPV010000079.1:0-9751 GCA_035388405.1 Anaerolineaceae bacterium | reverse complement strand
CGTAATCACCCTGACCTAACCTCAGCATCGTCTCATATGTATTGAACCCATTCAAATAATTGACGCTTATCGAGAGGATATGGTATTATAAGTAGTCAATACGCCGAATAGGTTACATCTGTCCCTGACAGTACAAGTAAGGAGAATAAGAAGATTAGTAGTAAACAAGAATATCGCATTAATGAACGCATCCGCAGCGACAAAGTTCGCCTGGTGGACGAAAACGGGGAGAACGTCGGGATTGTTCCGATCACTGTCGCTCTCAGCCGTGCCAATGACGCTGGATTAGACCTGGTAGAGATTGCTCCAAATGCAGATCCACCCGTGGTCAAAATCATCAACTTCAGCAAATTCCTTTACGACAAAGAGAAAAAGGAACGCGAAGCCCGCAAAGCTCAAACCAAGATCGAGATCAAAGAGATCCGCTTGCGCCCTAAAACCAGTGATCATCACCAGGGTTTCAAGGTGCGCGATGCCCGGCGCTGGTTGGAAGACGGCATGAAAGTGCGTGTTACCATTCGTTTTAGAGGCCGTGAGATCACCTACCCCGAATTGGCGCTGGAAGATTTGCGCGAAATCGCTGAGGAACTGAAGGATGTAGCCGACATTGAGCAACCGCCCAACATGGAAGGTCGCACGATGTTCATGATGCTCACACCAAAAAAGAGTTAATTCGACAACAATTGGGGTAACCCACCGCATCAAATTAAGCTAGAATAAATACATATCTGCAAGCTGTCCTTTTAGTGATCGGATGGGTATTTATGCTGCGTGTTTCTTTATTGGGTGACTTTGCCATTCAATATGACGACGTGGCTCTCAAAGAGGTTCTGACACCTCGCCTTCAGTCTCTTTTAGCGTATCTACTCTTAAATCGTGGCGTTTCTCAAACCCGCTCCCATCTCGCTTTTATCTTCTGGCCAGACACCAGCGAAGCTCAAGCACGAACAAATCTTCGTAATCTTCTATATCAATTGCGGCGTGCTTTGCCAGACGCAGACGATTATCTTGATTTTGATGGGCAGACTTTACAATGGCGTTCTGATTCCAAATTTTCACTGGATGTGAACCAATTCCAGGAATTAGTGGCTCAAAGTAAGCAAGGAAAAAAAGAAAGTTTGCTGCAAGCCGTTGAACTGTATAAAGGAGATTTGTTTCCAGCTTGTTATGACGATTGGATCCTCCCGTTTCGTGAATCTCTTCGTGAATCGTATACTGAAATTCTGGATTCTATTGCGGAGCGTGCTCTCCAGGTGGATCCATTAAGAGAAAGTACGTACCGAACGCTGATCCGTTTGCATGCTTTGAATGGGGATCGCACTGCTGCTTTAAGAAAATATCATGTTTGTGCGACTGTCTTGCAACGTGAACTTGGCGTGACTCCCAGTGCCGCGACGCGGGGTGTTTATGAACAGTTAGTGGGTTCGGATGCAATCGCCTCACAACCAAGACCGTTGTTATCAAGCTTTTCTGCCCTGATCGGACGGGATCAAGAATGGAGCCAATTGCTCAAGTGTTGGCAAATGGCAATATCTGGAAGTAGTCCTCAAGTTGTGTTCCTGGTTGGTGAGGCTGGCATTGGAAAGACCAGGCTGTTGGAAGAATTGCATCAGTGGGCTTCCAGGCAAGGCGTTAGGTGCGCGTTTTCGTCTTGCTATGCCGCGGAAGGTCAGTTAGCCTATGCGCCGATTACAGATTGGTTGAGAGCAAACCCGCTGCCCCCTCTTGAAGATGTCTGGCTCGCAGAAGTTGCGCGTCTTTTGCCAGAAATCTACAATCAAAACCCTGAGCTTCAGAAACCAACTGTCCTGCTCGAGGATTGGCAAAAAAGAAATTTGTTTGAGGGAATATCACGGGCTTTATTAGGAACAAAAAAGCCAACCTTGTTGATAATAGATGATCTGCATTGGTGCGATAGGGACAGCCTTGGGTTGCTGCATTTCTTGCTGAGGTATGACCGATCAGCGCCATTGCTGATCGTCGCAGCCTACCGCCCGGAAGAGATCGGGACTGGGCATGCGCTCCTGGAGACATTACAAACCTTGCAAATGAGCGATCAAACAACTGATATTACATTGGAGCCTTTAGATCAACTCGGTACGAGTCAACTTGCCACACAAATCTCGGGGGAGGAACTGGACATTGACGATGCAACTTTTCTTTTCCGGGAGACAGAAGGTAATCCCCTTTTTGTGGTTGAAAGTGTAAGGGCGGGTCTGGTCAAAAAACTGAGTGACGAAAAACAGGGAATTATCCAAAGCGCCTCAACCGAAACCCATGTGTTACCTCAAAAGGTCAAGTTTGTGCTTGAGGCACGTTTATCTCAGCTTTCACCCACAGCATCAGATCTGGCGAAACTTGCTTCGGTAACTGGCAAAGAATTCAGCTCTAACCTTCTGCAAAATGCCAGTGGGTTGGATGAGGACCAATACGTCCGGTCCATTGATGAATTGTGGCATCATCGCATCCTCAAAGAATTCGGAAAAGAATCTTACGATTTTAGCCATGACAAATTGAAAGAAGTCGCTTACCAAAGCATGAGCAATGCCCAAAAGAGGCTGGGTCATCAAAAAGTAGCAAAGGCAATTGAAATAACATTTCCAAATACCTTGGATTCTCTCAGCCAACAACTTGCTGTGCATTTTGAGCAGGCTGGTTTCCTTGATCGAGCCATTTTCTATTATCTCCTTGCTGCTCGAGTGGCACGTCAGGTTGTCGCCAACGACGATGCAGCAAATCTGATAATTTACGCACTCAATTTGAATAAGACAGGAAACTCAAAGTATTTATTCCCTGAGCTTTGGGAAGAGTTGGGTGATATTTACGCCATTCAGGTCAATTATGAGGAGGCTTCGCATGCCTTCCAGTCAGCGCTCGACAGTCTGAACGAGGCGAATCCTCAAGCCCAGGCAAGAATCCTTCGAAAAATGTCAGCGGTCAAGCGTGACCAGCGTTTGTACATGGAAGCTTTAGAAATTTGCTCACGCGCGGATGGTGTTTTGGGTGATCCAAAAGAAGATGGCAATTCTTTTCCATGGTGGGAAGAGTGGGTGGAGGTACAGGTAGAGAAAATTTGGGCACATTATTGGCTGGCAAACTGGCAAGAGATGGATACTTTGGTTTATCAGTTGGAGCCTGTGGTGCAATCCCGGGGGAGTAACGCCAGCCGTATCCAATTCTTGATGGCTTCCTGCCTGATGAATTTACGCAAGAACCGCTATGTTGTATCTGAAAAGTTGCTTGAGGGCTCACAAGAGGCCTTAAGACTTAGTTCTGAATACGGTAATCTTAGATCTAAACTGGATTGTCAGTTTGAACTCGGATTCCTTCATCTTTGGCGCAGGGAACTTGATAAAGCACAGACCGCTTTAAGCAAAGTATTGGATATGGCGGTTTTAGCCAAGGTTTTGCCGATATGGGTGCTTAGCTTAACTTATCTGACGATAACCCATCGTTTCAGATGTGAATTGTCAGAAGTCGCTAATTTTGCTGATCAAGCAGGAAAACTAGCACATGAAGCACACATGCCCGACTATTGTGCAATCGCCCTGGCAAATCTTGCCTGGGTAGCCTGGCGCGGCGCTGATCTGCCTGAGGCTGAAAGACTTGGCCAGGAAGCACTCTGCATCTGGCGTCAATCGCCGCTGGTATATCCCTTCCAGTGGTTGGCGCTCTTCCCCTTGATTGCCGTGGCACACGCTCAGCACCTGGAGGAGGAAGTTGAGCACTACTTGGAAGCTTTGCTGGAGCCGACTCAGCAAATCTTGCCTGAACCGTTGAACGAATTTATAAGCTCAACTTTGCAATCCGAAAGAATGGGGAGTAAAGCTGAAGCACGGAATTTCTTGGATCAGGCGCTAACTTTGGGGAATACCATGGGGTACTTGTAAGCTCTTAGCTCTCGTAATTGATCCCTTTCATCATTGCTAGTGTGGCAACACCCGACGAGGCAATCTCCTTGTTTCAGGCTTGTCGCTTAAACCAAACAAAAACTCCAAAAAAACGCTCTACCAAACGCTTTTCAAACGCTCGTTATGCTATCTTAATTTTGTATTGACAGGGATTTGTTCCCAAATTATTTCAGAACAAATAGTTACAAACAAAAGGAGATAGAAATGAGTAAAAAGATGCAGATTGTGCTCTATGTAATTATGGCTTGGTTGGCAATCCTCGGGATTTTATTCCTGCTTTTCCCCAGCATAGCTGAAAAAGTGATGTCAGCCTCCCTTCCCGACAAAGTATTGAACATGCTTTATGGACAGGTTGCGCTAACCCTGTCGTTCGTTGCCTTCCTGGCAGCTCGCGGTGGGGAGGGTTCGAGTAAATTATCACTCGTGATCCTGGTTCTGTGTATTGGACATGTGATCATTTTTGGATATCAGTTGATCAGCGGCATGTCGGGCTTCGCTTCAGCAGGGGTTCCATTAATTATCAATGCAGTCTTCTCAATCCTGTTGATCTTTTTCCGTAGAGATCTCAAACAATAAATGCTCTCAAATGCCCTGCAGTGACACAAACGCTGCGGGCACGCATCGTAATAATGAATTAATAGAGAGAGGTAGAAAATGATTCTCGTAGCCGGAGCAACTGGAATTCTAGGTGGACTCATCACCAAACTGCTACTAAAAAATGGAGAGGATGTCCGCATTTTGCTGCGCCATGACTCCCCTGTAGACGTGTTTTCAATGTGCCCTTAACCCCGCTTTCTTCTGTGGTGAAACAAATGCTTCAGATTCCTGGTTAGCTCCTCAATGAGGAAATCATGAGCGTCCATAATAATACCGATTTGCCAGCCCAAGTTTCACAGCTTTTCACTCTGCGTTTTTGGTCTGAAGACCTGGGAAACGAGCAGTCTGATTGGCGCGGTAAAGTGCAACATATCAACAGTGGAGAAGTCGTCTATTTTCGGGAGTGGTCAGTTCTTGAAACATTTATGGAGAGGTTTCTTCAAAATGCTTCAAATGATCCAGGCATTACGGTTCAAGGTTTGAAAAGAACGCACTCTGAAGAAACCGATGTGAATGAGCAGGTCACCTGACTGTTTTGGAGTTGACAAATGGAAAATTCAAACTCTTATGAAAGGAGTAGGAAATGAAAAACCGGAATTTGGTTCTTAGTATTTTGGTCGCTTGCTTATTGGTTCTGGGAACCACGCCGGCAAGTGGGCGGGAGTTCGATCAAACGGATGTGGACGGCGGCGCTGTAATCAACGGTCTATCCTTGGTGGGTCAAGTGGACACAAATTACAATGCCACTGAAGTAGCTGTTTCGGGAGACTTTGCTTATCTCTGTGGCGGTGGAGCTCTGGAGATTATTGACATATCTGATCCTTCTACTCCAGTCCTGGTAGGCACTTACACCGCTCCCGACTGGACCCAAGGACCCTGCATGAGCATGTCTGTGGCAGGCAATTATGTCATTACCGCGGGATATGCAATGCTTAACATCATCGATGTTTCAAATCCTGCCACCCCTACCCGAGTCGGGCAATACGGCTATGGTGCGCCTCTTCCTCATGGAATAGATGTGGCTGGAAACTATGCGTATGTTGTCGAAACGCAAGATACCAGCCCATATTATTGGTATATGCGGGTGTTTGATATTTCGAATGTGACCAATCCAATATTGATTAAGACAGTCTCTATGTCTTACGTCCCCAATGATATTGAAGTAATCGGTGGTTATGCTTATGTCTCAAATTTTGAATTGGGGTTGCGTGTGTTCGATGTATCGAACCCCTACTCACCCGTTGAAGTGGGGTTTTATGATACGCCCCATTCTTCCAGCCAGGTGACCTTATCGGGAAGTTATGCCTGGCTATCGGAAGGAGGCTGGGGCTTGGAGATCGTTAATGTATCAAATCCAACAGTGCCAACTTTAGTAAAAGAATTTGACCCATCATCCGGTTATGTGGAAAATATTGCTGACGCCTGGGGCTATGCCTATCTTGCTTATGGAGAAGGCGGTGTGCTGATGCTGGATATCGCCAACCTGACAGAGCCTTCCCTGGTTGGGCAATATGACACGGCTGGAAGCGCGAGGGATGTGGTTGCAGCCAACGGTCTGATCTATATTGCTGATTACGATAAGGGTCTTGTAATTCTGGAATCTACTTTCATGATCTCCGGTAGTGCCACAATTCCGGATAATATTCCGATTAGCGGAGCCACAGTCACTGCGACAGGTGGTTACACAACCACGACAAATTCATCAGGGACATATTCCTTCTCCAACCTGCAGCCAGGAGACTATACAGTCGCCATTTCAAAACCAGGACTTACCTTTACACCAGGCAGCTTTGAGGTCACCCTGCCACCCAATGCGCAGGTTGATTTTGTCAGCGACGGCATGTACCAAAACTACATACCCATGATTCTGAAGTGAGCCATCCGGAATTTTCCAAGATGGCAAAAGGGGATTTGGGCTACACAACCCTATTAAACAATCCTATCGGGGAGCAATTAATTCAAAGATCGCTCCCCCCAACCTGAGGAGGTAAAAATGAACATCAAACGTGTGTTTACAAGTTTATTCGTCAGCGCAGTCACGCTCCTGCTTCTGACCGGTCTCGTTTTTGCCCAGGAGCCTGATGCCACGCCTCTGGGCACTGGCTTTACCTACCAGGGACAGCTGAAGAGCAGTGGCACGCCCTACAGCGGTACCTGCGACTTTCAATTTGCCTTATATGACGCGCTGACGGCAGGCAGTCAGTTTGGCAGTACCCTGACAGCAGCCAGTGTCGCTGTGAGCGAGGGGTATTTCACCGCAGGGCTGGATTTTGGCACAAATGCTTTCACGGGTATTGGCCGCTGGTTGGCAATATCCGTACGCTGCCCGGCGGGCAGCGGTACCTATACGCTACTCTCACCCCGCCAGCCTCTTACTGCTTCGCCCTATGCCCTGGCGTTACCAGGCTTGTGGACCCAACCGAACAGCACGAGCCCCAACTTGATTGGGGGCAACTCAACCAACTGGGTGACGAGTGGCGTCGTTGGAGCCACTATCGGAGGAGGGGGGGAGGCAAGCTATCTTAACCGTGTGACCGATAATTTTAGTACCGTCAGCGGTGGTCGGGAGAACCAGGCAGGTAACAATGCTGGCACATTAGCGGATGCCTGGTATTCTACCGTGGGCGGTGGATGGGCTAATGTGTCCAGTGCAGTGATGAGCACGGTTGCCGGGGGATATCACGGGATTGCCAGCATGGATGCGGCTACGGTGGGGGGTGGTTATCTGAACCTGGCCAGTGGCAACTCTTCGACCGTCAGCGGAGGGTTTACCAATACTGCCAGCGGCTACCGATCCACGGTCAGCGGAGGTTCAGAAAATGATGCCACTGCCCAATTTACGTCGGTCGGTGGAGGCTATAGCTGCATAGCCAGCATGGACGCAGCGACAGTTGGTGGAGGGTATCTCAACCTCGCCAGCGGCAACTCTTCTACCGTCAGCGGTGGCTATGGCAATACTGCCAGTGGGTGGCGTTCAGCGGTGGGCGGCGGATCAGATAATAAAGCGACTGCGTCTTTCGCTACCATCGCTGGAGGTGGCTATACAGATACAGGCAACCCGACCACAACCTCGAACCGCGCCACGGATGACTACGGCACGGTCGGGGGTGGTGGTAACAACCAGGCAGGCAACGCTGGCACCAGCACAACCGACGCAGTCTATGCCACGGTGGGTGGGGGCAAGAACAACGATGCCACCAATAATTACGCTACGGTCAGCGGCGGCTTGAACAATGACGCCACGGGTGAATTGGCAGCGATCAGTGGGGGTGGCCTAAATCAGGCAAACTCTTCCTATGCAACAGTGGGTGGTGGTTTCAGCAACCTCGCCAGTAACCAGTATGCCACCGTCAGTGGAGGCGAGGACAACACCGCCAGTGGGGCTCACGCCACGGTCGGAGGAGGCTATCTCAATTCCGCTGTATCGTCTTATGCTGCGGTTTGTGGGGGGAATGATAACTACGCAAACGCTGCTAATGCCTATATTGGCGGTGGTTATTACAACACCGCAGGTGGGATTTCGTCAACGATCGGGGGAGGTTCCAATAACACTGTCTCCAATACTGGCGCGACTGTTTCCGGAGGGGAAAATAACACAGCCAGTGGACTGAATTCCACTCTAGGTGGGGGAAATACCAATACTGCCAGTGGGATCCAATCCACCGTTGGCGGGGGTGTAAACAACACTGCCAGTGGAACTTATGGCACTGTCTCAGGTGGTCATGACAATACTGCAGAAGGAATAGGCAGTTTTGCTGCTGGCGGAAATGCTCATGCAACAACTGATGGGTGTTATGTTTGGTCAGACGGTACAGCCTCTGTTGATTGTTTTTTGAATAATTCTTGGAATGCACTTACCAGCGGTGGCGCTACGTTTTGGACCACAAGTGCAAAGTTGACAGGCGTTTCCCTAAATCCCGGTGGGATTGCATGGCTTCAGATGAGTGACCGTAGAATTAAAGAAAATTTCGAAACTGTCGACCCAGAGGAAATTCTTGCAAAATTGTCAGAAGTTCCTATCACCACCTGGAATGTCATCAGTCAGGACGATTCCATCCGACATATCGGACCCATGGCACAAGACTTTTATGCTGCTTTTAATGTGGGTGAAGATGATACCCACATTTCTACCATTGATGCGGATGGTGTGGCATTGGCTGCGATCCAGGGCTTGTATGCCGAGAATCTGGAACTCAAAGCCCGCGTCGATGACCTCGAAACCCGCCTCAGCACCTTGGAAGCAAACCAGAACCCTACCAGCTCTGCCTTTCCGTTTTCATGGCTGCTCGGCTTAGGTTTGGCGTTGCCAGTCGCAGGAGTGGGGTTCTCCCGCAGGGAAAAGCGGGGCAGCAAATGAAACACAGGGTTTTGAAGAGACTACGGATAATACTCGTTACCACACTGTTCCTGTTTGTCACTCTACCCGTCATGGCCCAGTCCGGGGGTCCTTACAACCTGGAGTGGAATACAATCGATGGTGGCGGAGGCAGCTTGAGCACGGGTGGAACCTACTCTGTAAGCGGCACAGCCGGTCAGCCGGATGCTGGCGTGATGTCCGGTGGGGAGTTCTCTTTGGCGGGCGGCTTTTGGGGAGGCGGGGTTGTGACAATCACCCAGATGCATCTCTACCTGCCATTAATCTTGAGATAAGTGTGTGGGTTGGGTTGACCCTGCCTCGAAGCTACCTGAGTGAAGGGCAGGGTTCCAATCACATCAAAGGAGCAGATATAGATTTACTGCTTGTGATATTAGAAAAGCTTAATTTGCTAAGATTGCTCATTTTGTAATAGAATTGGGTCAAGCAAAATTGCCAGATCAAACCCTGTTGACAGAGCTGATTTTCTGGTATAATCTTTGTTTGGTTTATCGACCAACGGCTGGGTTGTTAACAGCCGTTGGATTTTCTTAGAGGAGTTTGATCGTGCCACGTAAACAGAGTAGTGGAAAGTACAAAATTAAAACTCATAAGGCTACGTCCAAACGCTTCCGCACAACTGGTACCGGTAAAATCGTACGGACCAAGATCGGTAAGGGTCACTTACGCCGCAACACATCCAAGCGGACCAAGTATTTGCTCGCCGAAACGATCGCCGTCAATGCCAACGGGCTGGTGAAGCACATCAAGCGTTTAGCGCCCTATATGAGCAAGAAGGACTAAAGACTGTCCTGTCGTATCCGTTTTAGTGTGGCTGCTGGGTGTATTAACGAGAGTGAAATCTGACGCCCAGGGGACCGCAAAGGAG
>DAOOPV010000078.1:0-9779 GCA_035388405.1 Anaerolineaceae bacterium | reverse complement strand
ATCCTAAATCGTCAGGAGAAAAAGTAATGGCAAAGAAAAACAATTCATTATGGACTATTTTACAAACTCTGGTCGAGACACCTGGTCCTTCCGGTTCGGAACACGTAATCCGCGAAAAGATCAAAGCGGAAATCGAGGGGCACGCCGATGAGGTCTATACGGATGCGCTTGGAAACCTGATTGCCCGCAAAGGTACTTTGAAGGAAGGCGGCAAGCGGATCATGATTTCGGCTCATGTTGACGAGATCGGTTTGATGATTACGCACGTGGACGATAACGGTTTCGCCCGGTTCCTGCCGATCGGCGGCATTAACCCTCTTACCTGCCTTGGTGGCAGGGTGCTCTTTATGAATGGCACCCAGGGTGTGATCGGGATGGAACGCTTGGAAAAAGACGAACACCCGGAATTGGGAAAGTATTTCATCGACACCGGCGCAACGTCCAAAGCAGACAGTAAGGTTGGCGTAGGTGACGTTTGTGGTTTTGAGCGTCCGCTGCTGGATTTGGGTATACGCGTAGTTGCCAAGTCGATGGATGACCGTGTGGCTGCAGCAATTGCAGTGGAAGCGCTGAAAGAGGTCAAGCCAGGCGTGAACGAGCTCTTTTTTGTTTTCAGCGTGCAGGAAGAGGTTGGCATTCGCGGCGCGATCACAGCGGCTTACGGCGTGGACCCGGAAGTTGGGGTGGCAGTGGACGTTACCCGTACCGGGGATACCCCCCTGGGTGTCAAAATGGAGGTCGCGCTCGGGAACGGCCCCGCGATCAAGGTTCGGGATTCTTCTTTCATTGCCGATCCGCGCGTGGTGAAGTGGATGGTGAGTGAAGCCAAGGCACAAAAACTGCCTTACCAGATGGAAGTGCTCGAAGCAGGCGGCACAGATGGCGCAGCCATGCAGCGCACGCGTGCCGGCGTGCCGGCAGGCTGCCTTTCGATCCCATGCCGCTACATCCACAGTCCCTCTGAAATGGTTGACCGGGATGACGTGGAGAACTCGGTGAAGCTGTTAGTAGGGCTGCTTGGCAAGCCGGTTAGCCTGGGATAAGCTCTCTGGCAAGATGCTTTACAATTGCATTAATGGCTGATTGCGTGAAAAAGATCAAAGTTTTGCTGGTAGTGCTGATTGTCAGCAGCCTGTTGGGGCTGACTGGCTGTGAGTTGCTGCCTGAAACCTGGGAGCTTCCCTGGAACCAGGCTGCCACCATCAGCCCTGAGCAAACCGACGTGCCTGAACCTGTTGGCGCCACTGAAGAAGCCACCGACGTGGTTGATAAACAGACGCCCACGCCAGCACCTCCTCCCGAAAACTTGATCCTTTGGCTCCCTCCTGATTTGGACCCTAACGCTGAAACAGCTGCCGCAGCCATCCTCAGAGACCGGCTGGACGAATTTGCTTACCTCAACACAGTCGAAATTGATGTCCGCATTAAAGCGGTTTCTGGTGGTGGAGGGCTGCTGGACGCGCTGCGCACCACGCACGCTGCCGCACCATCTTCCTCCCCGGATGTGGTTGCCCTTTCGCGGGAACACCTGCTCCAGGCTTCCCAGAGCGATGTTGTGTTCTGGAACGAGGGCTTGAAAACAGTGATAGGTGACCTGGACTGGTACAACTTTGGCAGAGATGCTGCCACAGTTCAGGGAGAGGTTCTGGCGGTACCCTTCAAGGGCGTACCGATGGGCTTGGTATACCAGAGCCTAAACCAATTAATTCCCAGCAATGAATGGACTGAAACCAGGTTGAATTACGGCTATTTTGGTTTTGCCGCAGATGATCCACGGGGAACTTTCTTATTACTGCTCTATCTGAGCCTTGGGGGGCAGGTGCAAAATGAGCAAGGTCTGACGATCCTACAGGAAGCTCCCCTCAATGCGGCTTTGCAAACCCTGAAAGACGGTTTAAACACACGTCACTTCAGCGACCTGGTTGTCAATATGCAGCAATCTGAACAGGTTTGGAATGAATTCAGTACCCGCAGAATTGATACCGCTTTTCTGCCTGTGGATGTGGTTCTAAGGGGAAGAGATACGACGCCTGATGCGCCGGATCCAGCGTTTACGTCGCCGGGTATGACCCTGACCGATGCCTGGGTTTGGGCTTTGGGCAGCCAGGAGCCACAAAGGCAGGAACTGGCAGTGGCACTGATCGCACACCTCTCTGAGACACAGTTCCTGGCGAAATGGAGTGAAGCCCTCAAGGAAATCCCAGCCCGGCCTTCTGCGCTTGGTAGTTGGGAGGAGACCTCCTTAAAACCCGCTCTTGAGAAGATGGCAAGTGGTGCGGTTCTTTATCCACCTGATGCGGTTATGAACAACATCGGACCGATATTACGCAACGCAACCCTGCTGATCCTGCGTGATAATGCAGATGTTGTTGAGACAACCAAACAAGCTTTGGAGAGTGTTAAATGAGTCTGGACCAGGAACCTAAGAAAGCCACTGGCTTATCGATCGCGCTGATCGTGCTTGGTGTGTTGGTGATCAGTTTGCTGGCATTGGTCGTGTTTGTGGATCCGATCAAGCTGCAGCCTGACCTGACGTTGACCGCCACCTTTGCCGCTGGCACCCCTCAACCAACTCCAACTGCGGCAGAACTCCAGCCATCGCCAGTGGTGAACATAGATGGCATCGCGATTCTCGGCGGAGTGCTGGCGCTGATCGTGCTCGTGGCTGTGTACCGTGAAATCCTGATCCACAAGCGAGATTCGAGTAACTGAAATTGGTAGAGAACATCAGAGGCTGACCCAAAAGTCAACTCCGTTATTTTGAACCCCCACTTATGAGCGTATTTTGCTATAAAATAGGGATTACACTTTTATGTTACGGAGAGTAAAGTATAGCAGCCCCCACTCTTAGAGAATTTTTCTACGAATGGGGGCTTTTGGGTCAGCCTCCTGATTCGTTAATTCATTAAATGATGTAATCCGGGTTCTCGGAATACTCCCACACCCCGTCTGGTTGCAACTGAATCTGGCTCAGTTGGTCGCTGTGGATTTCAAGACGGGATTCCACCTTCGCCAGCCGTTCCATTAATTCCTTCAGGTTACTCACGACGGCGTCGGGCATGTCGCTGTGCAACAAGTCCGTTTGATGCTCGTCCACCAGGTGTTTACGGCGGATTACCTGCCCGGGCACGCCCACAACAACCGATTGAGGGGGAACATCTTTAACAACCACCGCGTTGGCACCAATGCGACTGTGACTGCCGATAGTGATATCGCCCAGGATCTTCGCGCCTGCCCCCACGACCACGCAGCTTTGCAGGGTGGGGTGGCGTTTGACTTTCTCGAGACTGGTGCCGCCAAGCGTGACCCCATGGTAAAGCGTGACCTCATCTCCAACCACCGCTGTCTCCCCGATCACAATCCCCATGCCGTGGTCGATAAAGACCCTGCGACCCAGTTTTGCCCCCGGATGAATCTCAATCCCCGTGAAAAATCGGGTGATCTGCGAACTTGCCCGGGCGAGCCATTTGATGCCGTGCTTCCAAAGCCAGTGCTCTGCGCGGTGCGCCCAGAGTGCGTGTATCCCAGGATAGCTGGTGATGACCACGAAAGCATTCGCCGCCGCTGGGTCGCGTTCAACGGCTGCCCGAACATCTTCCGCCATCAGGCTGAATATGTTGGGATTTTGTTTTGCCGGCATCCCCTCGCAAGGCATGCGTTCACTTGCTTCCATTTTGCTCCCTCCTGAGATCCGCAAATAGGTCTGTGCTGAGGTATCGCTCGCTGAAGCTCGGCACAATCACAACCAGGCGCTTGCCCTTGGACTCGGGGCGGGAGGCCAGCTGCAGGGCAGCCCAAACCGCCGCGCCGGAAGAAATCCCACCGGGGATGCCCTCGATGGCAGCCAGTTCGCGGGCTGTGCTGAAGGCAGCTTCACCGCTTACCTGGATGATCTCATCCAGCAGGGAGGTTTTTAGCACCGAAGGGATAAAGCCTGCGCCAATGCCCTGGATGGGATGCGCGGCTTTGACTCCGCCAGAAAGCACCGGGGAAGCAGATGGTTCAACTGCCACGACTTTCAACGCCGGGTTTTGTTCCCGCAGGTACAAACCAGCGCCCGTGATCGTGCCGCCGGTGCCCACGCCAGCCACGAGCACATCCACGTTGCCATCTGTGTCGCGCCAAATCTCAGGACCGGTGGTGAGTTGGTGAATTTGCGGGTTGGCAGGGTTGTTGAACTGATCCGCCCACCAGTAGCGGCTGTCTTCCGACAGCAAAGCCTGCGCCTTTTCCATCGCGGCAGCCATGCCGCCTGCTGCTGGCGTGAGGATCAGATTTGCTCCAAGCGCGCGCATCAGCAGCCTGCGTTCAAGGCTGGCGGATTCAGGCATGATGATCGTGCTGCCGTAGCCGCGCGCTGCTGCCACGTTTGCCAGCCCGATGCCGGTGTTGCCGCTGGTAGCTTCCAACAGGATGCTGTCTTTGTGAAGTAAACCACGCTTTTCGGCGTCGTCCACCATACTGACGGCGATACGGTCTTTGACGCTGTGGGTCGGGTTGAAAGTTTCCAGTTTTGCCAGAATTTCGACCTCTGGGTTGGGGTTCAGGCGCGAAAGCCGCACCAGGGGTGTTTTTCCCGTAAGCTGGGTGATATTTTGATAAATTGTCATGATGATTCTCCTCGATCTCTGGAACCTTAAATAAAAACAGCAGCCATCTCACACCATTCGCGGGGGAGTGCCGCTGCTCTTGACGGGTTCCAGGATGTCAAAAACGCAGGCGGTCAGCTACCCCGCCTGAGACACAAGCAATTTGAGCTGAGTGATACCTTGCGCGTTTTGAACATGGCACGATTATAGTGGGGAATAGCCCAAGCCAAAAGTATGTGTACAACCACAATCCAGACTATCCTGGCGTCCTTGCCGGGTAAAATACTTTCTATTAGAAGATATCGGCTGTGAGGTTGGCATGAAAAAAAGAATCGAATCATTTGCGGATCAGTTATTACGAAGAGGAATGGGTTGGGTTGCTCTAAACCCTGGTCCGAGCCTGCGGTATCTGACCGGACTGAGTTTTCACCTGATGGAACGCCCGGTGGTCGTTTTGGTCGGCAGCAGCGGGCAGGTGAAAGTGATCCTGCCGGAACTTGAGCGCGCAAAAGTGGCGGATCTGCCTTTTAACGCTGATATCACCACTTTCGGCGACGACCCGGCTACCTGGCAGAGGGTCTTTGAGAAAGCCTTGTCAGATATTTCGGACAAGCCGCTGCGCGTAGGCGTTGAGCCGACCCGGCTGCGCTTTTTGGAGCTGGATTTGCTGCGCAAGGCGCTGCCAGAAGCCGAATTCGTGGAGGGAAGCGCCGCTCTGGCTGAGCTGCGCATGCGTAAGGGTGAGGACGAACTGAAAGCCATGCGCTATGCAGCCATTATTGCTCAGAACGCGTTGCTCAACACCCTCGAAACCGTCAAACCGGGGCAGAGCGAACTGCAGATCTCGGCGGAATTGATGGTGCAGCTCTTCCGGGCAGGCTCGGAATCGGAACTGCCCTTTGCGCCGATCGTCTCAAGCGGACCCAACAGCGCCAACCCCCACGCCAGCCCCACCGACCGCGTCCTTCAGGAAGGTGAGATGCTGCTGATCGACTGGGGAGCAAGCTTTGATGGCGTATTCTCGGATATCACCCGCATTTTCTTCTGCGGAGAACCCAACGATGAGATGAAGCAGATTGCCGACCTGGTGGAAAAGGCAAACGCGGCAGCCCGCCTGGGGGGGAGAGCCGGCATGCCGGCAGGGGAGATGGACCAGCTGGCAAGGGGCGTCATCACCGCAGGTGGATTTGGCGAATATTTCACCCACCGCACCGGGCATGGGCTCGGAATGGAGGCGCACGAGCCGCCTTACATCTACCAGGGCAATCCTCTCGTCCTTGAGCCAGGCATGGTCTTCACCATCGAACCGGGCATCTACCTGCCCAGCAAGTACGGCGTGCGCATTGAAGACGATGTCGTCGTGGATACGGACGGCTTGCGCAGCCTGACGGATCTGCCCCGCAAGGTCATGCGCCTGGAAGAATTCCTTGCGGCAGCCCGCAAAGCTTAGGAAAGGAAGCGATGACCCTTTCAATACACGTGGCGGTCTTGGGACCGATTGAAAATAATGTCTACTTCCTGGTTGACGAGGACAGCGGCGACTGCGTGCTGATCGACCCAAGCTTTGAGCCGCAAACCCAACTGCTCCTGGCACGCGAACAGGGCTGGCAACTCAGGCAGATCTGGCTGACGCATGGGCATTACGACCATATCGCCGGCGCAAAAACGGTGAGTGAGGCATTTTCACCGCCCCTTCCAATAGCAATGCACCCGGAGAGCTTTGCCTGGGCTGCGGCTCAACCAGACGCGCTTAAGATGGGCAGGAAAATTGACCCCATACCCAGCTTGGATATCCCACTTGCCCAGGGCACATGGTTGGATGTTGTACCCAGTGGCAGCCGAAAGTTAGTGGAAGTGCGGGACGTTTCGGGGCATAACCCCGGATCAGTGCTCTTCTACATCCCGGATTTGGAAATGGCAGTCGTGGGGGATGCCATCTTCCGGGGCAGCATCGGCAGGACCGATTTGGAAGGTTCCAACCACGCCTTGCTGCTAAAAAACATTCGTGAGCAGATCTACACCCTACCCGATGAGACCACGCTCCTGCCGGGGCACGGTCCGGCAACCACGGTTAAGTTCGAAAAGGCAAACAATCCCTTCGTGCGGGGATAAAGCAAGTCAGCTCATCGTCAAGTCGCAGCTCCTAAAACTCGAATTGGTGATACAAATTAACCGTCAAGGCTTTATTCGTATCCCAAGGAGTCACAATGGACGTCATTCAGGTTAATGAACTAACCAAGTATTACGGCAAGTCGCGCGGTATTGAGAACCTGAGCTTTTCGGTTCGAGAGGGTGAGATATTCGGGTTTATTGGACCCAACGGCGCTGGCAAATCCACCACCATCCGGCTGCTGCTTTCCCTGATCCACCCTACCAGTGGGCAAGCCTCCATCTTCGGCAAAGATGTCACCAAGAAAGGTCCCGAGATACGCAGCCAGGTTGGCTATTTGCCATCGGAGGTCTTCTATTACGATCATATGCACGTCGGCGAGCTGCTGAAGTACTCCGCCAGTTTTTATCCCGGAGATCACAAGCAGCGCATCAGCTATCTGGCTGATGTGATGGAGCTGGAAATGCACCGCAAGATTCGTGATCTTTCCTATGGCAACAAGAAAAAAGTCGGCATCGTGCAGGGGCTGCTCCACAACCCCACCCTGCTCTTTTTGGATGAACCCACCAGCGGGCTGGACCCGCTGATGCAGCGCAAGTTTTTCGACCTGGTCCGCGAAGAGAACCGAAAGGGTGTCACCGTCTTTTTCTCCTCCCATTTTCTGGGCGAGGTACAGCGGCTCTGCGACCGGGTGGGCATCATCCGCGAAGGCAGGATGGTGGAAGTCTCCGATATCCGCACCCTGCAGAAGAACAACTACAAGAAAATTCGGGTTCTTAGCCAGCAAGCGCTTGACAGCTTTGATCTGCCAGGCGTGAGCAACCTGCACAAGGAGGGGGAGTGGACTCAGTTCTTCTACTCAGGCGATATCAACCAGGTCTTGCAGCGTGTGAGCAGCTTCGCAATTGAAGACATGGACATCGAAGAGCCCACGCTTGAAGAGATCTTCATGCACTATTACGAGTAGGCATCCAATGAACAAAGCCATCTATCGTTACGAATTGCGCCAGCGCTGGTCCTCAGTTGGAATTTGGGCTGGATCATTGGCTGGATTGCTGCTGTTATTTATGGCGCTCTTCCCCAGCTTCTCGGCTGATATGGCTGCTATGAACCAAGTGTTGGATAACTTCCCGCCTGAGTTCAAAGCAGCGTTTGGGTTGAACTCCCTTAACCTTGCCACACTCGAAGGCTACTTTGGCTTTTGCTTTGTCTTTTGCCAACTCTGCCTGGCAATCCAGGCGGCAAATTACGGGCTGAGTCTGGTATCGGTGGAAGAGGATGATCTTACGGCAGATTTTCTTCTGACCCGACCGCTGAGCCGCCCCACGATCCTCACCAGCAAGCTAGTGGCTGCCCTGAGCAGCTTATTGGTGACACAAATTTTGTTCTGGGCTGTCAGCCTGGCAAGCATTGCCATGTTCAAAGGGGACGCGCAATATGAACCCCGAGCAGTTATGCTTCTGTTTGGAAGCGGCGTGATCTTCCACCTGATCTTTTTCAGCCTGGGCTTGTTGATTTCGCTGTTAGTACGGCGGATGCACAGCGTGACGCCCTGGAGCCTCGGCCTGGCTTTTGGAGCTTACGTGATCAGCGCCTTCAGCGGGATCCTTGGGGATGTGAAGCTGGAATACCTGAGCCCTTTCAAGCATTTTGACCCCGGCAAGATTATCAGCGAGATGCAATATGATACGACCTTGGTCGTTGTGGATGCGGCGCTCGTGATCATAGCCATCGCCGCTTCTTACTGGCTATATCAGAGGCGCGACATTGCGTCGCCGTCTTAGGAGCAGGAAATGAGAATGTATTTTCGAGAACTGAAAGCTGGAATAAAGTCCCTGCTGATTTGGACGGTGGTGATTGCGCTTCTGATTATCCTGGCAGTCAATAAGTTCGCTGCTTTCGAGGGAAACCCAGAGAGCCTGGCCATCCTGGACACCATGCCTCCGCAACTTTTGGAAGCGCTGAGCATGCGTGCCTTTAACCTGACCACACTCGAAGGTTTCTTTGGCGTCATGTTCATCTATTTCGCCCTGATGGGCGCGATGGCGGCAGCGCTCTGGAGCAGCGAGGCAATCGCGAAAGAGGAGCGGGACCGCACGGTGGAATTCACGTTGGTGCTCCCGGTCCCACGCAGGCAGATTGTGACCGCCAAACTACTGGCAGCCCTGACTAACTGCGCCCTGTTTGTCCTTTTCACCTGGCTGATTTCTGTCATAACAGTACGCGGCGATGCGCCTGAAAAATCCCTATTTGATTTTCTGCGGCTCGAAATGCTGGCGATGTTCTTGATTGAACTAGTGTTTCTAAGCCTGGGTGCCCTGCTGGCGTGTGCCTCAAAAACACCGCGCAGGGTGGGCTCGATGGCGATCGGGCTGATTTTGGGGCTCTACTTTATCAGTATTTTTGCTGGAATGCACGTAAAACTGACCTGGCTTAAGTACCTGACCCCCTTTAGCTGGTTTAATGCCAGCGAGTTTTTTAGTAGCGGCAGGTTTGAGCCTTACGCCCTGGTGCTGACTGTCATAACCGTCGTGCTCTTCCTGTTCGCGGCATACTTCACCTACGACCGCCGGGATCTGTATATTTAGCTTTTAATTACGTCCGTAGGTCAGGTTCTTCTGTCTGCCCTGGAACTCTTTCCTCCAGGGTGAAACCTGACGTCACGAATGTTTACCTACAAAGCCCTAAAAAATCTAGGCTTCAGATGTCAGGTTGAACCCCGCCAAAAAAGCACGGGGCAGGCTGCGCAACCTGACCTACGCGATTTTCCACAACAAAAAGCAGCTCCCTGACAAGGCAGCTGCTTTTGATAACCGGTTTGTTGCTTTATTTCGCGTAACTGACCGAGCGGGTTTCGCGGATGACGGTCACCTGGATCTGACCAGGGTACTGCATGGTCTCTTCGATCTCGGTGGCGATGTCCTTGGCGATGCGGTGCGCTTCCAGGTCATCGATCTCTTCAGGTTTGACGATGATGCGCACTTCCCGGCCAGCCTGGATGGCGTAACTCTGCTCAACGCCCTTATGGGAGTTGGCAATGTTCTCAAGGGCTTTCAGGCGCTTGATGTATTGCTCAAGGT
>DAOOPV010000077.1:0-10062 GCA_035388405.1 Anaerolineaceae bacterium | reverse complement strand
CGGGACCAGGAAGGTCTGCCGAAAGGTGCCCTGGTCCGGGTAACACGATTGTGAGGTTCCATGGCATTTACGTACTTATCCAACTATCCCCTCGAAGAAGCCCGCGAGATTTTCTTGAAGGCCTTGAAAGAGGCAGGCTTAAAGCCGAATGTGGAACGGGTTCCCACCAGCGAGGCAAATGGACGCATCACGGCTGAAGCTGTCTATGCTCACATCTGCGCCCCGCACTATAACGCCTGCGCCATGGACGGCATCGCGCTTGTTGCCAGCCTGACCTATGGCGCCAGCGAAACCCGACCGGTGACCCTGCCAGAAAACTCCTTTAAGTGGGTCAACACTGGGGATCCGCTGCCGGAAAACCATGACTGCGTGGTGATGGTTGAGGATGTGATCGAAACAGACCAGGGTGTGCAGCTTTTCAGCGTTGCGGTGCCCTGGCAGCATGTGCGCCAGATTGGTGAGGATATCGCCGCCGGTGATATGGTCGTACCCAGCTTCACCGAGCTCAGCCCCTCTGCTTTGGGCGCGCTATTAGCTGCAGGCGTACTGGAAATCCCGGTTATTCGCAAACCCATCGTGGGCATAATTCCCACTGGCAATGAATTGGTTGCTCCCAGTTCCAACCCCAAACCGGGCGATATCATCGAATTCAACTCAACCATTTTCTCGGGTATGATGCGGGACTGGGGCTGCGAGACCAAGGTCTACCCAGTGGCCAGCGACAAGCCCGAGGTGATCATCAACACACTGAAAACCGCGATAGCTGAATGTGACCTGGTGCTGCTAAATGCTGGTTCGTCGGCAGGGCAGAAGGATTTTTCGATTGAGGCGATCCAAACGGTTGGTTCGGTTGTGCTGCATGGCGTGGCAATCAAACCTGGGAAGCCCACCATCCTTGGGATGGCAACCAGAGGGGAGCAGCTGATACCCCTGGTCGGTCTGCCTGGTTATCCAGTTTCCGGGATTTTGGTGCTCGAGCAGTTGATCAAACCTGTCATCTCCCTGATGACCGGGCGCCAGAGTCAGCCAAATGAGTTTGTGGAGGCAACCGTCTCCCGCCGGTTGGTATCCTCGTTGAAGTATCTCGAGTTCATTCGTGCCCGGCTGGGAAATGTGGGGGGCAGGATTGTGGCTGTGCCGCTAAACCGGGGGGCAGGCGTTGTCAGTTCTTTTGTGAAGGCGGATGGGATTATTCATGTCCCCCAAAATGTGGAAGGCTACGAAGCAGGTGAGAAGGTGCGGGTGGAGCTTTTGCGCCCGATGAAGGAAATTGAGCAGACTCTGGTTATCACTGGCAGCCACGACCCACTCATTGACGAAGCCATCGATATCATGCGCCGAACCTGGCCGGATAGCTTCGTGGCATCTTCGCATGTTGGGAGCATGGGCGGGATCATGGCAGTTAAACGCGGCGAGGCTCACCTGGGGGGTGTACACCTGCTGGATGAAGCCAGTGGCGAGTACAACCGGGCATACATCCGCAAGTACATCCCTGAAGGCGGTGTGCGTCTGGTGCGCTGCGTACAGCGCAGCCAGGGGCTGATGGCCGCCAAAGGCAATCCACTTGGAATCCGGGGCATTGAAGACCTGACAAGATTGCGTTATGTCAACCGCCAAAAAGGCAGCGGCACGCGCATTTTGCTGGATTACCTCCTGAAGCAATCAGGAATAAATGCCGAGATAGTAACAGGCTACGAAAGAGAAGAGATCACCCACACGGCTGTGGCTGCGGCGGTGGCATCTGGCACGGCAGACGCCGGTATGGGAATTCTCTCCGCAGCCAGGATTTATGATCTGGATTTCATCCCGATCTGCGAGGAAGAATACGACTTGTTGATCTCAGAATCTGCATGGTCCATGGACTCTGTACAACGCCTGATCAGCGTCTTACAAAGTGACGAATTTGCTGCCCGCCTTGAAAAATTGGGTGGATATCAGCTTGACCAACCGGGAGAAATTATTCAATGGAATTGAACCATTTAAATGAACAGGGTAACGCTCACATGGTGGATATCAGTGGAAAATCAGTCACCGACCGCGAAGCAGTAGCCTCTGGGCGAATTGTGATGCAGGCTGAAACGCTCAAATTGATTGCCGAAGGAAATATGCCGAAAGGGGATGTTTTTGCGGTTTCGCGAATTGCTGGTATTATGGCAGCCAAACGGACGAGCGAGATAATCCCACTCTGCCACCCGATACCGTTGAGCGCGATTGATATCAGGATCGAGGCGGATGGAGACAGCGAGATAATTGTCGAAGCACGTGTTAAAACAACAGGACAGACTGGCGCAGAAATGGAAGCTTTGACAGCGGTGAGTGTGGCCGCTCTGGCGATTTACGATATGTGTAAAGCAGTGGACCGAAGCATGGAAATTAAATCGATACGCTTGGAAAGCAAAAGCGGAGGAAAATCCGGCACCTACTTGAGGCAGGAAAAACCCTGATATGCTGGACAATTTTGGACGAGAAATAACCTATCTAAGGCTTTCTGTCACAGAGCGCTGCTCTTTGCGCTGTTTGTATTGTCGCGCCGATGAAGGCTTATGCCCCAAGCAGGTGGAGTTGAATACCCGAGATCTGGTTCGGATTGTTGATGCGTGTGCTGACCTTGGTATTAATCGTGTACGCTTAACGGGAGGAGAACCCCTTCTAAGGCGGGACATTGTGCAAATTGTTTCGGGAATTCGAGCCAATTCAAAGATCAGGGACATCTCTCTGACGACTAACGCGCAGATGTTGGCAGAGGTTGCTGCAGGATTGAAGCAAGCCGGCCTGGATCGGGTCAATATCAGTCTTGACTCGCTTAAGCCCGATGTGTTCCACCAAATGACTGGCGGCGATCTGGAAAAGGTAAAGGCTGGCATAAATGCCTCCATCGAGGCAGGTCTTGACCCGATCAAGATCAACGTCGTCCTGGTTCGGGGATGGAATGACCTCGAAGTGGATGATTTTATCGCTCTCACCAGGGATCACGCCCTGGATGTGCGCTTTATTGAGTACATGCCGATCGGTGAGGGCTCCCAAAGCGAGAATTTGCGCGTGGATAATTCGAAGATATTACAAGAACGCCCTGCTCTGCGACCAGTGCCCCCTCGCAACCCTGGTCAACCTTCACGTGATTACCAAATCCCGGGGTACAAGGGACGGGTCGGATTCATCAGCCCGATTTCGCATCAGTTTTGTGCCGACTGTAACCGGATACGCGTCATGAGTGATGGCACGCTCAGGACCTGCCTGGGTCAGGAACAGGAAATCTCGCTGGTACAAGCGCTGGCAGAATGCGATGAGGCATTGAAGGAAAAGATCAGGACCGCGGTGTTATGTAAATCGGCAGGACACAATTTCCGAACAGCGCAGTTGAACGCTCGCGGAATGAGCAAAATTGGAGGTTAGGCAGTGGCAAGTGTGAAAGCAGTCAATATCAGTCTGAGGCGCGGAACAATCAAGCAGCAGATGGAGCAGGTGGAACTGATCGAGAACTATGGAATCGAGGGGGATGCGCATGCCGGCGACTGGCATAGGCAGGTCAGTTTGTTGGACCAGTCCAGCGTCGATCGAATGCTCGAATTAGGCGCCAAGGGATTGGTGCCAGGAATTTTTGCTGAAAACATCACTACCGAGGGCATGGATTTGTGCCATCTCCCCCTTGGGACGAGATTGGAAGTCGGTGATGCTATCCTCGAAGTGACCCAAATTGGCAAAGAATGTCATCATCACTGCCAGGTTTACCAGCAGGTTGGCATGTGTGTGATGCCACTTGAAGGAATTTTTACACGTGTGATCAAAGGAGGAGTGGTAAAGGCCGGAACCCCAATTTCAGTTCAACCAACCATTCGCGCAGCGGTTGTGACAGTCAGCGACAAGGGCTCCCAAGGACTTCGCGAAGACCGCAGCGGTCCTGTTTTGGTCGAAACGCTCAAGGGCTATGCCGTGGTCAATGGCACTGCAATCATCCCTGATGAAAGGGAGTTGATCTCGCAAACCCTGGCAGACCTGGCAGACACAGGTGAAATTGACCTGATCCTTACAACCGGCGGAACAGGATTGGCACCGCGGGATGTGACCCCTGAAGCGACGCTGGCAATTGTGGATCGGCTGGTGCCCGGCATCCCGGAAGCAATGCGGGCAGCGAGCCTAAAAATTACCAATAGAGCAATGTTATCGCGTGCCGCAGCCGGGACTCGCGGTCGGACCCTGATCGTCAATCTTCCCGGCAGCCCAAAGGCCGCGAAAGAATGCCTTGAGGTATTCCTGCCTGTCCTGGACCATGCAGTCGAGACGTTGCGTGGCGAAGCATACGAGTGCGCGCGGAAAGACGAATCTTCCCCAATACTCAATAATTGAGGTAAAATACTCCCGCACTGTCTTTAAGGGGTGGACAGATGCAAAACAGGAGGAAACTCCAAAAAACTTTTATGGGAGAAGAAATGAAACGTTTTGCTTTATTGCTTGTATGTGTAGGTCTGTTGTTCTCAGCTGCGGCTTGTATCATGGAGCCCGAAAATAAGGTTATCCAAATGTCCACCACCACGTCCGTGAATGACTCGGGTCTGATGGCTTACCTGCAGCCGGTTTTTGAGAAGGACTCGGGATACTCGCTCGAGATCACCTCTGCCGGCACTGGCGCCGCAATCGAGAAGGGTCGGACTGGTGACGCCGATATCCTGTTGGTTCACTCCAAGTCACAGGAAGAAGCTTTCATCGGCGAAGGTTTTGAAGAAACCCGCATCCCCTTTATGTACAACTTCTTCGTGATTGTTGGCCCAGCCGATGATCCCGCTGGTGTGGCTGGCAAAGCGACCGCTGCTGATGCATTCCAGGCGATCGTTGATTCAGGGTCCCCGTTCATTTCCCGCGGTGACGAGAGCGGCACAAACACCAAGGAAAAAGCTATCTGGACCTCCATCAATGTCGATCCTACAGGACAGGCTTGGTACGAGAGCACTGGTTCCGGGATGGGCGCCACCCTGACCGTGGCGAATGAAAAACAGGCTTATACCATATCAGACAAAGCCACCTTCCTCGCTCATGAGAACACCCTCTCGCTATTGCTTGAAGAGACCGATGACATGAAAAACACCTACTCGGTCATCGCCATCTCCACCAAGCGCTTCGCGGACACCAATGTCGAGGGCGCGCAAGCGTTCATCGACTGGCTGAAGACTGACACAGCCCGCAAGATGATTGCCGAATTTGGTGTGGCAGAGTACGGTGAGCCGCTGTTCTTCAACATGGACTAAGAATAAAGAACAGAACTTTTGATTAAACAGGTACTTGAATTATTGTTCGGTGCAGATCCAGAGTTACGCCAGATCATCGGCGTAACTCTGCGCATGTCTGTGCTGAGCACGCTGATTTCCGCCCTGATCGGCATTCCCTGGGGGGTGGCGATGGGCGCCAATCAATTCAAGGGCAAAGCTATCCTTTCAAGAATAACCAATACGCTGATGGGGTTGCCACCGGTGGTGGCAGGTTTGATCGTGTTTTTGATATTATCGCGCAGCGGACCGCTGGGAAAGCTGAGCCTGCTCTACTCCGTCCCGGCGATGGTAATCGCGCAGGTGGTGTTGATTTCGCCGATCATCGCGGGGATGACTTCCAACATTGTCAGTCTGCGTGCGCCTTCGATTAACGAAACCTGCGCGGGGATTGGCATTTCCGGCTGGAAGCGGCTTTGGCTGACGATTAAGGAATGCAGGATTCCCTTTGTGACCGCGGTACTGGCTGGATTTGGCCGGTCCATCGCGGAAGTTGGTGCAGTTCAAATGGTAGGGGGCAACATCCAGTTTAAGACCCGCGTGATGACTACCGCGATCATGATGCAGACGAACATGGGGCGCTTCGAGCTGGCAGTTGCTTTGGGCGTGGTGCTGTTGATCATCTCCTTCGTTATCAACAGCCTGGTGCATAGAGTACAGGAGCAGACACAGCGTGATCGTACTGCGTGATGTGGTTCAGCAATTTGGCGGCAGGATTGTGCTGGAAATTCCAGAGCTGCAATTTGTGCCTGGCAAACGCTATGGACTGATTGGAGAGAATGGCAGCGGGAAGACGACTCTGATCCGCATGCTTGCCGGCACTTCCAAGCCTACTTCTGGAAGGATTGAGGGTCTTGAAGGGAAAAAAGTGGGTTATCTGCCCCAGTCACCCTATGCCTTCTCCTTCTCGGTCTTGCAAAACGTTGCGTTGGCATTAAATGGGCATGGCGACGCAAAAGAAATTGCCCAAAAAGCGCTGGTTGCAGTGGGGATGGAGAGCCTGATGGATGCCAGGGGGGATCGGCTTTCCGGCGGAGAGGCGCAGCGGATGGCGCTGGCCAGGGTGCTGGTGCGCGCGTATGATGTGCTGCTGTTGGACGAGCCGACCTCTTCCACTGACGTGCGCAGTATGGATCTGATTGAAACGACACTCAAGGAATACGTGCAAAAGACGCAGTGTACCCTGATATTCTCCACCCATTCACCTGCCCAGGCACTGCGATTGGCGGATGAGGTGCTCTATCTTGAAAAAGGCAGAGTGGTGGAACAGGGTTTGGCGGAAACACTCTTCCATTCTCCTCAGGATGAGCGCACAAAGGCATTCCTCAGGCATTGGAGCTTGAACTCCTGATCGTTTCTTTTTGTTTCTCCAAAATTGCTTCATCAAGGGTAGAATCGTTGCAGTTTCCATTAACCTCGTTTACGGAGAGAACAAAAGATGACCAAGCAAACCGCCACAAAAGACGACGCACCCCTGAGGCTGTTCAAATCTGACTTCCTCGAATGGTTTACGCACATCAGTCCGGTGGTGGTGCTGGTGGTGTTCCTGCCGATCATCGGCTTCTTCCTCTGGCGTTCGGCGGTGGCAAATCAGGAGGTTGGCTGGTGGCATGTGTTGATCTCTTTCGCCATCGGGCTATTGGTCTGGCCGCTGGTGGAGTACCTGCTGCACCGCTTTGTGTTCCATTATTCGCCCAAAAACCCGTCTGAGCGGATGAAACGGATCTTGTTTTTGATGCATGGGGTCCATCACGCTCAGCCGCGGGAGAAGTCCAGGCTGGTGATGCCGCCAGTGGTCAGCATCCCCCTTGCTGCGATCTTCTATGGGCTGTTTCTGGTTGTTGTTGGCAGCCTACTTAATTTGCCGAATTATGTTGATGGGATTTTTGCGGGTTTCCTGCTTGGGTATGTGATCTACGACCTGATCCACTATGCTCTGCACCACTTCAGTTTCAAGGGCGATTACTTCATGAAACTCCGCCGCCATCACATGGCGCATCACTTCAAAACCCACAACCAGCGCTTCGGCGTCTCATCCTGGATATGGGACGACATCTTTAGAACGAACGATTAGCACCCTCGTTGTTGTGAGCGAAGCGTAGCAACTTACTGTTTGTATTGTTGTAGGGAACTTTTGTTAAAACTGTAGCCTCAGAGCAGGTTATAGCGACCCAATATTTTTGTCCAGTCATCCTGAGCTTCTGTGGCGAAGGATCTTTGCATTGGCACCAGATGGTTAGATTCTTCGCAAGGGATGCTCAGAATGACAGAGCTTGTGCGTCGTTGCGAGCATCCGTTGCGCCTGTCCCCGCTTAGCAGGGTATGGCGATCTGCCTTTTACTATTATCTGCTGGAGACCTACGGTCAAATCACGTGCTCGGTATGGACACCGGCACGATCAATCACGTCATCGCGAGCGAAGAGCGGCGGTCTACATCTGCTTTGTACCAACTGGAGACATGCGATCATAGTAATCTCAAGGTCAGAAGACCTTGAGATTACAGTAACTAAGTATTTTTATATGCTTTACCTTGAAGTAAGTGGTAAGTAAAGGTTTTTTAAACCCGCACCATTCACCACAGGATTGCTAACGCCAACCGGGCTCCAAAGACCTCCTTCGTTTCGTGCCTGGAATGAAACATAATAACCTTGGTCTGGAAGCAGAGAAAGACCTGTGTGTGTGACCTCGCTTTGGTTGATATTTGTCCAATTAACCACTTCAACCCCGCCAGGAGTAGTGCCAATCGCATAGCGATAACCAACAATTATTGAATCAGGATCCTTCGCATATGCACGACCGGACAACTGTGTCAGGCTGCCGTTGCCCCAGGCAAGTACATTTGGTTGACTGGGCGGGGTTGTGTCCGAAATTTCGCCCGCGTAATCGAGTGTGAATTGAGTTTGCTTATCATAAGCAATCATCACACCTTCAACATCAAATGCATTCTCAATTACTACATAATAGTCACCACGTGGATTCAATGTCGAGAAATTATAACTAGCCTGATAGTGAGTTTCATCTAACCAGATAGGAGTTTCATCAACGATCGCCAATCCGAAATCCTTTGGAGTGTACTCCTCAACAATTGCGTACTCCTGCGTAAAAGTATCAAATCCACCAATAGCATAGATTTTCCCATTGCTGCCGGTTACCGCACCTAAATCTACACGCGGTGTTAACATTGGATTAACCGTACTCCAAATATCAGTGATGGGATCGTATTCCTCCACCACGGCTAACGGAGATTGGAGTTCACCGGAAAAACCGCCAATCGCATAAATTTTCCCATTCTTGGCTGCAGTCGCCCCAAAAGAATAACTATTTCTTCCTGTTAATAAAGGAGACTTAGTCATCCATGTATTTGTAACAGGATCAAACGCTTCAACTACAGATGCTCCAAGGCTTCCTCCAACAGTATATATCAATCCGTTGCTAGCAGTTACCACAGCAAAATAATGACGCGCTGTTGGCATAGGTGATTTTGTAGTCCAAACATCAGTCGTGGGATTATATTCTTCAACTAACGAAAAACTGGCATCACCACCAATAACATAAAACTTTCCGTTACTGGCTGACGCTGCACCGGAACAACTGCGTTCTGTGGGAATAGTAGTAACAAATTTCCATGTATTAGTAATGGGATCATATTCTTCAATGATTGATCCCCCAATAGCATATACTTTGCCATCATTTGTTGCAACCGCACTTAGGCAACCAAGAGCTATGGGTAAGGGAGCCTTCGTGGTCCAGGTGTCGGTAAACGGGTCATATTCTTCAACCACCGATAGAGGAGAATTCCAATTCTTACTTCCTCCTATGGCATAGATTTTTCCATTGGTAGCTAGTGTTACGCCCAAACTTCTCCTTGCTGTTGGCATAGGAGTTTTTGTGATCCAAGTGTTGAAACTCTGAGACAATGTGGTAACCTGTGGATAAACATTTACATCCATTGGTCTGCTAAACTCGACAGTAAAATTCACTGTCTGAATCCCAACCGGACTTTCAGGGTCAAGGGTCACACTACGAACATACCCCGGCGCGTTTTGCGAAGGGCTCTCCAGGATAGGCTCAACGGTCAAAGCTGCCAAAGAATATTCGTCATAATAATCATAGGTTCTCACCCGGATCTGGCTTAACTCTATCGTACCCCACCAATTATTGATAGCAATGATCGCTGGTGTCGTGGTAACAAGCACATGGACATAAACATCATATTCACCAGTATTGAACTCAAAATTGTTGCCATCAAATGCAGAGGGAACCTGGTCAAGATAAATCCCATTACCTTCGTTCATGACCAGGGTGTTATTTCTTACACTTGATATTCCTGGTTGGATCCCGTTTCCAGTGGTCTTTGCCACTAAATTATTTTCAACCATACCCCCACTAGTCACGATCCCTTGCTCCATCCCGACCACGCGATTAAAGGTGATTGTACTGGTGCCACTGCTGGAAATACCAGTACCGCTTGTGTTTTCAATGCTATTATGGGTGATCGTGCTTCCGAAACCAGCAGAAATGCCTCCCCCGATGATTGTGCATTCGGATACCAAGCTATTGCTCCCAGTGGAAACTCCACCCCCTTGTACATTTGAATTCACTACCTGCCCGGAAGACACACTGATAGAACCTTTCGAAGTAACATTTGCCACGTCTGCAATTCCACTGATTGATAGACCATTTGTGACGGTGCTTGAAACCTGACCTGCCCCATTGATATTAACCTGACCATTAAGGTTGCAGTCAAAAACTTGGCTAATTGGTAAGGTGACATTTCCTCCATTTGTTTCCACTCGGATGATA
>DAOOPV010000076.1:0-10106 GCA_035388405.1 Anaerolineaceae bacterium | reverse complement strand
ACTCATTGAATGGGTACTTTTGTGCGAAGGCCAGCACACTGTATACACTTTTGACTCGCACAGGTGATCATTACAACAAATGTGTCTAAATCCTTTTGAGGGGAATTTATTTGATTTAGACCTTGACACCAGCAAGATTGCATTGTGAACATAATTCCTCAATTTGAAATTGCTGGACGCCAGAGTTGAATTTCCGTGAAGGAAGTGCCCCCAGCCAGGTCCACACGATTCGACGCAGTCCACATGGAAATTTGAGGCATCAACGGCACTGCCGGGAGAAATTCCGAGAGCAAATCCACTTCGTCTCCAAGGCTCGGTAACAATTCAGCATTTCCAGCTGCCGTACATCTGGCGTCAAAACCGGCATCAGCCCACCCTGCCAGGTTTGTACCTATCCAGTAATTGCCGCTGTTGGGTACGCCATCCGAGCGATAGAGTTCGCATGCATTGCCGCTGGTCTGCCGCCAGCTGACCAGCGCCAGGTCGAAATTTCGCCCGAACAGTGAGCCTTGCGGACCTGGGGCGTAGAGCTCAGCGGCTGGCAATGCCTGGGGGGTCGCCTGGATCCCACATTGCCCCAGTCGCCGCACAACTGCCTGGCTTACTTCCTTGTCCATCGGTGATGTGCCACTGAGGAGATTAACTGAAAACACAGTGCCATCCAGGATATTCTCCACTCCTGTTGCCACTCGCGGGGCATTCGGTTGGGCTTCATCTCTCAGCCAGCCAATTTCGTCCAGCAATGCCTGCGCTTGCTCCAGGCTGCCCCCGGACGCAAATTCGGGTAAGCTGAAATCCTCTGGCAACCGTGCTCCCAGGATTTCGGAGGCAATCGGTTCCGCGGTCAGGCAAGCTGCGACCGCCTGCCGGGTGCGCAGATCGCCGAAGAAGTCCTGGCGGGTCGCGGTCCAGGGGAAATAACCGCTATCGTAAGCTGACGGCTGGATGCCGAAGATCATTTGCTGCACAAACTCGTAGTTCTCCGCCACCAGGCTGCCGCTTTGCGCCAGACCAGTCAGCACATCCCTGCTCTGCCCTTCCAGGTGGTAACTGGGGTCCAGAACGTCACATTCACCACTTTGCAGCTGACTGATCGCCTGCTGCAGGTCGGGCTCCACCAATATGACCACCTGGTCATATGCAGGTTTTGGATTGAAGTATGGGTTGCGTTCAAACTGGATCACAGAACCAGGCGTGCGTTCCGAGATCCGATACGCTCCCCAGCCGAGCGGGGTTTCGTTCGCTTCTGCAGAAATGCCAATCTCAGACGGACTTATTTCAGAAAATTGGGAAAAAGGGATCGGTGGAAAGACAAGCTCTTCGAAGTCAACTGGCACAAACCCCGGGATGCCTGTCCAGACGACTGTGGTTAAATCCATTTGCTCAACGCTGGAGGTGCGCTCGAGCAGCCAGAGATCCTGCGGATTGCGCAGTTCATTCGCCACTTCGAAAGAAAAAAGGAAATCAGCAGAAGTCACAGGGCTGCCGTCAGACCACATCAGGCCTGGGGCGATTTTGTATTCAAGCCTCACCTGCATCATTTGCAGAGGGGCAGACGCGGTCCAGGCAGCCTGGTCACCCAAGGATCCATCTATTACAGGATGGATCACGGAACCTTCCTTTAATATTGTTACTTCTCCCTGGCCATCCAAGACGCTCATTCCAGGCTTCACATCCACTGCAGTTTTAACAGCTTGGTTGTTGGCATAGGTTGGCAGTGTCTCAAACAAGACATTCATGTCGTAAAGCGTCGCAAAAACGCTTTGCTTTGCCAGAGTTTCGCGCCCCTCGTAGCGGAACAGGCTGCCCGGGTCTTCTGCCAGGCAGACGGTCAACACTTTGGGCGGTTCCGGGGTCAAGGTAGGGGTTGGGGGCAGTTGGGTTGGCTGGCTAAGCGTCTCAGTCGGCACAACCCCTGGGGTTGGGCTGTTTCCGCAGGCTGACACAAAAAAGACCAGACTTAACAGAACCATCAAAGCGTTTTGTCTTTTAGCAAGTGAAATTCTCAAAACTAATCTCCTAGACTACGTCATCTTCCCCGGGATCGCCAAAACGCAACCTGAGGTAAGACTCGTACCTGCGCGGGTCAATCTGCCCGCGCTCAACCGCTTTGCGCACTGCACAGGCAGGTTCACGGCTATGACTGCAGTCGTTGAACTGGCATTCCGGCACCAGCGGCGCGATTTCCCTGAAATAGGCATCCAGCTCTTCATCCTGGATGTCCCAAAGTGCCAGTGTACGCAGCCCAGGCACATCAGCGATATATCCGCCCCCCGGCAGCGGGTAGAGCTGCCGTACCTGGGTGGTATGGCGCCCTTTTCCGCGCCCGACACCCTCGCTTAACGCGCCAACCTCCAGGTTCAGGTCTGGAATTACCCTGTTCAGAAGGCTGCTCTTGCCCACGCCCGAAGGTCCGGCGAGCGTGCTCAGTTTGCCCTGCATACACACGCGCAGCGCCTCCACGCCCTGCCCGGTCACCGCCGAAGCGTAAATAACATCATACCCGATGGAACGGTACATGCCAAAAAGCTTGTCCACCAGCTCGACCGGCATCAAATCGACCTTGTTGACCACGATCACCGCCGGGATGTGCGCGCGCTCCGTCACCACCAAAAAGCGGTCGAGCATGCGCAGGCTCGGATCGGGTTGGGTGCAGGCAAACACCAGCAACGCCAGGTCGGCATTTGCCAGGAGTATCTGCTGGTAATCATAGCTGACACCTGAGAGTTGGCGTGAAAAAACGGATTTTCGCGGCAGCACTTCTTCGATGCTGCCTGTGCCATCTTCGTGGATGGCAATGCGCACCTTATCCCCCACCGCCACCAAATCGCCTTCGGCTCTGCCCTGACGCAAGCGCCCGCGCAGGCGTGTTTGGATGTCGCCCTTTTCCGTCCGCACGGTCAGGTAACCGGCCTGTGAACGAATCACAAAACCTTCAGTATATTCACTTGGAGTACTAATAGAGATCAGCGGTTGCGAAGCGCCCAAGCTCAATCCTCTTCTGGTATGAAAGGCACGTAGGGACTTTCTTCCCAGGGCATGGTGCCACCAGCATTTTGCCCATCGGAGAAGTAGAGAGAAACCGCACGTCTGAATAGCGGCGCTGCCATTTCGGAGCCTTCGCCGGCATTCTCCAGGATCACAGCAACGGCGATATCGGGACGCTCCGGATCATTCTCAAAAGTATAGCCACCGAACCAGGCATGCGACTCTCCAACTGGGTTTTCCGCTGTGCCAGTTTTGCCGGCGATGTTGTAAGGATAATTCCTGAATTGGAATTGGGCTGTACCACTTGGATTAGAAACCACCATGACCATGGCTTCCTGGATGGCTTCCAGAGTTGCTGGTTGCAAATTAAGCTCATGTACTACTTTTGGTTCAAAGGTGTAAACAGGGTCCTGTCCCGTCAAACCGATTTTCTCGATCAGAGTTGGCTGGTAAAGGGTACCGCCATTGCCAACCGCCGCGACGAATGCCGCGACCTGTAGTGGGCTTACCTGCATGGTGCTCTGACCAATCGCCATCTGGACGTATTCGCTGACTTCGGTCGGCGCAGGATTGATGCTGCCAGCAAAATCAGGAATCTCGATACCGGTTGGCTTGCCCAACCCAAAATCAATTGCCTCGTCCGGGATGGAGGTGCGATAGCCCTCGTTCCATAACGAATAAGCGATATGCCAGAACCATGGATTGCAGGAAAGCATCAGCCCTTGTTGGAGAGTCAATTGCCCTGAAGGACCAAACCCATGGGCAACAGTCCAATCTTCGCCGACCCAGCCATCCAACTCGCGCCAGTAATTATCACAATAATAGGAAGAGTCCGGTTGGTAGACGCCCGTTTCAAGGGCAGCTGCCATCGTGATGATCTTGAAGACCGAACCCGGAGGGTAAACGCCCTGCGATGCCCGGTTGTACATGGGATTGAAGGGGTTCTGGGTGATTTCAGCAATCGAATACGCCGTGTAATAGGGCGCGATAAACACGTTGGGATCGTAGCCCGGGTTGGAGACCATGGCGATGACCTTGCCGGTGTCACGCTCCATCACTACGATCGCGCCAATCATGTCGCCAAAACTTTGCTGCAGGCGATACTGGTAAGCACTGTTGATCGTGCTGTAGATCGATTGAGCAGGCTCGGCTGGAACACTGGCGATCTTGGTCAGAACCTGACCCTGGGGATCCTTGACGTAAAGATCCGCGCCGTGCTTGCCGGCCAGATACTGCTCACCCCAAGCCTCAAGCCCGGACGCACCGATCTTTTCCTCGCCGGTGTAGCCTAAACGTTGATACTGTTCCAATTCTTCCGCTGGTACGGTCAGCACAAAGCCGGTCACATGCGGCGCGATTCCGCCGTCATGATAGAAGCGGGAGCGGAAATCGGAGAGGGAAATTGCCTCATAACGGGTTAAACGATCGTAAAACTGGTTGGCTGTGTCCAGGGTGACGTCACCTATGACAGAATACTGATAATCGGCTGTGTTCTCATACTCAGCGTAGATGGAGGCTTCTGAACGGTCGAACATTTCCGCCAGCAGCGACACCATCCGCCCCTCACTATCGGGGTCAATCTTGCCGGGTGTGACCATCACAGTCACTGCTTCTTCAAAGGAGACCAGGGGATAATTGTCCGAGGCGTCCGACGAATAAATATTGCCGCGTGCGGGCACTTCGATGACCAGTTCCAGATAATTCCCGCCTGCCAATTCCGGCAGCATCATGCCTGCTTCCCACTGCACATGCCAGGCTCCGTCTTCCAACCTTAGATTCATGATGGTATTGCGGGAGATCTCATCCATCAAAGCGGTACTGTAGCGGATCTCGTAGCTAACCTGCGCGTTGGTGGGGTTGACCATCTTCGATAACACCGTGTAGTCCATGCTCTGCATGGTGAGCTTGATGGCAGTATTGCGATGGCTTTGTTCAAAATCTTCGATCGAAACAGCATCTTTGGTCAACTGGCTGAGCCTGTCGTACATCGCTGCGTAATCTTCAGCTTTCCATAGGTCCAGGTACGCTTTTGCCGCCTGCTCAACATCCGGCACAGATTCAATATTGATTACCGGCTCAGGTAATGCTGATGTTGGAGTCAGGGTGGGAGTGAGTGCTGTGTTGCCGCCATTGCAGGCTGAAAGCAATAACGCTGCAATCACGAAAACAAAAAGCATCTTATTGAAGGATTTCATCATCTTACCCTGGGTTTTCTCTGTGGTAAATCTGCGGATAGACTTCACACGTTATTTGATTATACCGCTGACAGGCTTGGGGAACATCCACCTCCACCTTACAACCAGCTGATTCGAGCAGCATGGCAAGATGGCAGAGCGGCAGTCCCATCACGTTCGCGTAGCAGCCCTCAACACCCGTACAGGGGTGGAACTGCTTGTGCTGGATGGCGTAACCGCCAGCTTTGTCCTTGTAATCCGCGCTGGCAATGTATGCCGCCAGTTCATCTTCAGTGTAATCGCGCATAAAAACGTCAGTGTCGCAAAGCGATTCTGCGGCTTCACCACCGTTTTCGGTCCGCAAACACAAGGCGGTGTAGACCTTGTGCCCGCGACCGCGCAATGCCCGCAGGATCTGGTATGCCTCTGCCTCATCAGCCGGCTTGCCCACCACCTGTCCATCCAAAGCCACGATGGTGTCTGCAGACAGGATCCATTCCCCGTCCGTTTGCAAGACGGCAAGCCCTTTTTCGCGCGCCATTTGCTGCACGTATTCGACCGCGTCCACATCCTCGTGGTGAGTTTCATCAGCGTTGGATGGACGCTTTTCAAAGGGAATCCCAAGCAAGCACAGGAGTTCGTTTCTGCGCGGAGAAGTGGAGGCTAGTATCAAATGTGGTTCAAACATACAAATTGGGATTCTAACATGAAAGCACTGTCAGCCGTTTCAGGCTGGCAGGCTTACTCCGTCTGCCCGGGCTTGCGGACTTCAAATCGATCAAAATCATTGGCAAGGGTGGTTTCCGGGAAGATCGCGCGCGCTTCTGCCAGGATATCGTCATCCCGATAGCGCCTGGAAACGTGGGTCAGGATCAACTTCCCAACCCCTGCTTCCAAAGCCAATCTGGCCACATCCGCGGCAGTGGAATGACCAAAGGTCTGAGCCATTTCTGTGTCTTCTGCCAGGTAAGTCGCTTCGATCACCATCACATCCGCCCCAGCCACGTGCTCATGGAGCTTCTCGGGTTTGCCCACATCCCCCACGATTACCAGGTTAACGCCCGGACGTTCTTCGCTCAGAACATCTTCCGGTTGAATCACTCTGCCGTCAGGCAGGGTGATCGCCTGCCCCTGGACAAGGTCGCGCCGGCAAGGTCCGTTTGGCACGCCCAAGGCTTCTGCGATATCCGAAAGAAAGGGGCGATGACTTTTTTCAATGAAACGGTAGCCCAGCGAGGAGGATCCGCGGTGGTCCACCGGGAAGGCCTGAATATCGAAATGCTTGCTTTGGAAAATCAAACCTGGCCGAATCTCGAGCATATTCAATGGCATCGGCGGTATGTTACCCCGCAGCACAACACCGTTGATCAGATCACTGACGCGGTCCATAGTGTGCCGGCTGCCATATATATTGACCTCTTCGATGGCTTCCCAGCGCATGAAAGTTGAGAGCATGCCTGCAAGGCCGAGAATGTGGTCCAGGTGACCATGGGTCAGCAGGATGTGGTTCAGCCGTTTGAAGCCAACCCCGGACCTGAGGATCTGCCGCTGTGTGCCTTCACCACAATCCACCATGAAACGAAACTCGTCATGTTTCACGACGAGTGACGACAAACCACGTTTGATTGAGGGCGCAGATGCGGATGTGCCCAGGAAGATGAGCTCAAACAAGAGTCAGAACCTCCGGATTATTTCTTGTTTTGGCTGATGCCGGCAAGTTGTTTGAGGGCACCCAGCGCCGTCAACCCCACCTGCAAGCCTTGCTGAGCTGTGATCGGTAACCTTTTATTTTCTGCTTCGGATTGTTCAATAAAAGTCAATGCTGCCCGATAGCCGAAGAAAGCTCCAGCCAGGGTCCCAATCACGAGAGTTAGTGTTCGAATGTTTGATTTCATAAGTTCTATCCTTTTTGTGAGAACCTGTCGGTCAGACTAGTCCCAATTTGTTGAATTTTGGCGTTGAATCCTCGCAGCGCCAGGAATGGCTCTGCGGATGCATCTTGAGCGACGCGTAAATAGTGCTGACCAAGGCTCAGGTAGCTTCTAATGGCTTTCCCGCCTTGGGGCAGAAACTCGTGCAACTTGATCACCCCGATGATCATTCCAATTATTAGTGCGAGAGTAATGAGCCCGAAGAGAAACGTCGGCAGCACTAATAAAATCGTTGCCACACCTGCCAGATTTTCTGTGTCAGCCGCACCAACACCACCTTTGATCGCAATCCAGATGACCACCCCCACAACAACAAGGCTGATCAATAAGACCGGAAAAAGGATCGCCCAAAATCGGTTGCGTTTGTGAGCTTTATCGATTGCTTCCCGTACGATTGATTCTTCAGACATGGCATTCACCTGTTGTTGTATTTTAGCATGAGATTCACCTGACTTTCGGGCTTATATAAACTCATTCCAAAACATTAGAACAATTGGTTTTTGTTAACAAATCAGCATGGTTTTCATGTATAATGAAGCCAGGAAAACTATCGCACATGCGTCCAGGAGGCCATCTATGGTTAACTCGCCTCCGATTGTGGCTAAGAATTGCTGCGCGATTTACTTGATAGGAACCGTCAGTGTGAAAAACTGACTTACGTATTGGAAAAGATATGATTTTTTTGAGCAGTCGAGTGAAAAATCCACCATTCCTGTTGCGTCCTGACATCAGGGACGGTCAACAGAACGAATTTATACCTGAAAAGGAACACTCGGATTGATAGTCACTGACTATCAGCTTGCCAATACATAATTGAAATTAGCTCATCTGTTTTGAGTTTACAGGTTATCGAGTAAGTCCGGGATTCAACAGCCATGGTCATGGACCATGGCTGTTTGGTACGGATGAAAAAGACGATCACTGAAATCAGCGCGCAAAAGCGCAATCGCAGGCGGGTAAACATCAGCCTGGACGGTTCCTATGCTTTCTCGTTGGACCGGTTGACGGCCGCCTGGCTGCAGGTTGGGCGCGAGCTGAGCGACGCGGAAATTGAAAAGCTCCAGTTAAGCGATGAAGTAGAAGCAGGCTTCAACCAGGCGCTTAACTTATTGAGCTATAGAAATCGTTCGGTCCTGGAGATGACCCGCTACCTGGAAGGTAAGGGTTACGCCCCAGCCACCCTGCAGGCTGTACTGGCGCGCCTCGAAGAAGAAGGTCTGCTCAACGACAACCGCTTCGCCAAAGAATGGATCGAGAATCGCAACGCCTTCCGCCCGCGCAGCCAGAGCCAACTTGAAGCCGAATTGCGCTTTAAGGGCTTGTCAAAAAGCGCTATTGACTCGGCGCTCTCGGAATCCGGGGTAGATGATGCCACTCTTGCAATGGCAGCTGCGCGAAAACAAGTTCGTCGCTATCATTCACCTGATTATGAAACTTATCGAAAAAAACTGGGGAACGCGCTCTTACGGCGCGGTTTCAGTTATGCCACGGTCAATGAAACTTTGCGCACTCTTTGGGATGAGATGCAACAAAGTGAAACCGGGGAACCAAATAAACTATGGAGCAATTGACACTATGAAAACCTTATTTCAACAAGGCCCAGGCCCCAACCTGCTCTTTCTATGGGTTGGCCTCGCCGTTATTTTAGGCGTCCTGATCGGATACCTTATCTTTGCAAGCATCCGGAAAAACCAGGATGAAAAACTCAAGCGAACCGCAGAGAACATTATTGACCAGGCGAAGGAAAACGCCAAAAACACGGAACTGGAAGCCAAAGACACTGCCCTGAAAATCACTTTGCAGGCTGAGAATGAAATCCAGCATAAGCGCAGCGAGCTAAACAAGGAAGATGACCGCCTGGTCAAGCGCCGCGAAGAGCTCGACCACCGATTCGACCAGATGCAACAGCGCGAAGCCGCACTTAACAAACGCCAGAGTGCCGTCGATAAACGAGCCAATGAGATCGAAGCCCTTTATAGTGAACGATTTGCTGAGCTGCAGCGCGTTTCAGCTATGACCAGCGAGGAAGCTCGCGGAGTTCTGCTCGAAGAAGTTGAAAAAGAAGCCCGCGGAGATATGGCGCGCATTATCCGCAATTTTGAAATCGAAGCTACTGAAACCGGCATGGAAAAAGCCCGCGAACTGATCGCCGATGCCATCCAGCGCGTCGCCTCCGACAAAGTCGCCGAAGTCACGACATCTTTGGTCACCCTTCCCAATGAAGAAATGAAGGGTCGCATCGTTGGGCGTAACGGGCGCAACATCCGCGCATTCGAACAGGTGACCGGTGTGGACGTCATCGTCGACGATACCCCCGAAGCCGTTACCATCTCGTGCTTTGACTCAGTCCGACGTGAAATCGCGCGCCGCACGCTGACACGCCTCGTGACGGATGGTCGCATCCACCCGGCGTACATCGAGAAGATCCTTGAAGAAGAACGCAAAGCAATGGACGAGGATATCTTCAAAGCCGGCAGCGAAGCGGTCTATGAAGCCGGCGTACATGGCCTGCACCCCGAAATTGTCAAGAAACTGGGACGTCTGAAATACCGCACATCGTACGGTCAGAATCAACTTGCCCACGCGGTGGAGACCTCCAAGATCGCCAGTGTGCTGGCGGCTGAACTCGGCGCCAATGTGGATGTAGCCAAGCTCGGTGCCCTTCTGCACGACCTCGGCAAAGCCATGGACCACAACACCGAAGGCACCCATGCCCAGATCGGCGCGGAGTTTGCCAAACGACACGGCGTCAGCGCGGCAGTCTGCAACACCATCGCCGCCCACCACCACGAAGTGGACCAGGTCTCGATCGAAGCCATTTTGGTGGAAGCTGCCGATGCCATCTCCGGCGCGCGCCCTGGTGCCCGCCGCGAGGACCTCGAGCAGTACATCAAGCGCCTCAAAGCACTCGAGAACATCGCCAACTCCCACAAGGGCGTGGAGCAGAGTTACGCCATCCAGGCTGGTCGCGAAGTGCGCATCATCGTCAAGCCAGAAGAAATTGATGACCTTG
>DAOOPV010000075.1:0-10394 GCA_035388405.1 Anaerolineaceae bacterium | reverse complement strand
GCGCTCCCGCTCACTCTGGGTCTGGGAGGTGCCATGACATGCCCCACTGGGTGTTGTGCCAACAGAATATCCGGGTCTGCCAAGCCTGCCACATTATCCTGGCTGGCTAAGAGCCTGTTGTTGTATGCCCGGCGTTTCTCGGGGTTCATCAACGTGTTGCGGATCTCTTCCAGTTGGCTGAGCGCCTGGTTGGCTTGGGCGACCACGTTGTTGTCGTGATGTGTGACCAATGCGCGCCACTTGGTGTATTGATCGTCGAGTACCGTTTCGATCTCACTTTGATTGGCGTCTTGTGATATGTTGAGCAAGTCGTAATAGTTGGTCACGAAAATTCTCCTCGAAGTCTGTTTTTTATTCCTTTGGAAAACGCGCGTTCCAAAGTTGCTTGATTCTGTTCATTTCTAACAAATTTCCTTGTCTTCTGGCGTTTTCGTACCATCTATCGAATGTATCCTCCTGGAGTGTCCTGCTTTCTGCGAGATTGGGGCAGCTGGTGATAATTTCATCCAACAGGGTAACGGCGTCTTCCCATCTGGCGGTGGCAACGTAACGCTCAGCTATCATGGTTTTGGCTGTGCAGGCGGTTTGCACACAGCTAATGTTGTTGGGCTGTATTCCTAAACAAGTCCCTAAATGTTCAAGTGCAATCTCAGGTAAATCTGCACTAAGAGCAACCTTAGCGGATTCCAAGCTAATTTTTACTTGAAGTTGTCGTACTTCTTCCTCATTAAAACCGTATTTGTTTGCCTTCAAAACGGCTTCTGAGGCGCACGCGTAATCACTTTTTTCAAAACAGGATTGGGCAGCTGCAAATGACTCTGCAGCTTTATTTCTTCTTTGCTCTCTCTGATAACCAAACAGGAGAGAAGCTGCGATAACAACCAGTCCTAAGCTGATACTGATAGCGATGATTGCTGTGACTTTTTTTCTGTATTGCAGACGAACCTCTTTCTGTTCAACATTGCTCTTGTTTTTGAGATTTTTGGGGTCAGAATCCGATTGGTTTTCCTGCAACAGATCGATTATTTTTTCTTCATTGGCTTGATAAGAGCGCATATTGATTCCGCAGCCAGAACAGATGACTGATCCCATAAGGTTTTCATACCCACAACTGGGGCATTTCAGCGAGATCTGAATAACCGGCTGTTCGCTCATCAAACCTGAAAATACTGGTTATAAAGAACGTAAGCAACGAAACAGAAAATTATGAGAATTACAAAAATGATGAGCCATAAAAATGTGCCCTTGACAACATAGTCCTTATTGTCTCTCTCAGTTACTTCAGCTTGATCGGCGGTTTTCACCCTTTCTTCATTTGTCTTTTGTTCTATGCTCAGCGCATTTGAAAAACGTTTGCGATCAAATTCCTGGATCGGTGTCCCACATCTTGGACAAATCCTTGTATCAAGGCTGATCGTATTTCCACAAGAAGGGCAGGACCGGCCAATTTGGGTTTGACAAATGTCGCAAATGATCACTTCAGCGGGGATCATGCCCCCGCAGTTTGGACAGGCTTTGTAAGGAGATTTGGACGGATTGTTATTCAGCCAGGGGATGTTGATCAGGTTTTCTGGCTGTGGTTGAGGCGTTGGCACAGTCGCAAGTTGCTTGGGCAGGTGTTCCTCTGGTTCTTTTTTATTTCCATTCAAAACAGCAAGAGCCTCTTCGATTTGGAGGATCTCTGTTTTTACATCTTCTCCTGAAAACTCTTTTGAAAGGAGAGATGCTCTTTTTCGGTTGTAGATGTTCGTTATCTCTTCGTGAGTAACCTCACCGGTAACTCCTAGAACATTTTTTGCGGATTGTTCATCCATGATGCTACCCCACTCCAGCTAATGCTTCATTCACAATTTCGATCAAATACTGTCTGCGCCAACTTCTAATATTTGTTGACTCAAATAAGTAGTCCTCACCGTTGACCTCGAGAGCAAAAAGTGGTGGAACATCTGGATATTGTGCTCCACATGAAAAATAGCATGTAATTTTTCCACCGGAATTTTTTGGAACCTCTACCATGAACATGTAGGATCCATCATGAACGCCGTACTGATCGACACCTGGCTTTAATTCCACTTTGGCACCAGGAATATTTTTCAGCAAATTCACTTCTTCAACCATTCGCGCTTGTGTTCCCCTTCCGGGTGCTTGTTGTTGGGGCGCGTTGAGTTGGTTGAACCCACCAGGCATGCCTCCCGGCCTTGCTTGCTGATTGTTTGAGTATCCGTAACCGGAAAGCAAGCCACTGAGCATTTGAGAAGGGTCTGAAGGGTTGTAGCCCTGGGGTTGACCCAAAAAGCTTCCGGCAGGATCCATATATCCTTTATCGGCAAGTGTTTCCAAAAATTTGATTCTTTCATTGGGATCGGCTTGCATTAGCATGGTGCGAATATCCATTTGAGAATTCTGAAGAATGGTACTATCCACCTGCCAATCCCTGATGGTTTTAAATTCGTCAAGTGTTTGCTGGCTGAGGACATCATTTCCTGAATCAAGCGCTTTGAGAGTCGTGATGATTACGCTGAGAATCTCAACCCCGATGGTTTTTGGCAGTTGCATGCCTTTTAACCCTTGGAAAATGCGCTCGCCAAATTCTTCACGGCGCATGTTGACTTCTTCATAAGTAGCTACACTGACCACAGGGTTTATGGCCATGTTTACTCTGTCGAATAAAGCGTGCAAGGGCTGATCGATCTCCAGAGCAACACGTCTGACATCGGTGACTTTGTATTCGACCACAAGATCGAGATCCAGTTGAACCGGGACAGGATATTTGATCTGGTACTTCCGGCTGGTCTCGACTGATAACTGCTTCACTCGCATATCGACCAAAACCGCTCTGATGTTCCTGAACATCTTATACCTGTGGAGGTGGTAGAAACCTGGAGTTAAGATTTCCTTGAACACTCCACCCTCCGTAACCACGGCACAGTAACCCTCTCTCACTTCATACTTTCCGCTCAGCAAAGGAAGCGGAATGCCCTGGTCGAGGAGTTGTTCTGGCCGAACTAGATCAGTATCATCGATGGTGTGGCGGTTATCAATCATTTTTTTCTCCTAACTCAATTTCAACTAATTACACAAAGCTGATGCAAAGAAAAATAACAGGATCGCTAATGAGATGGCTGTTTTTAACCTCATTATCTTAAGGTCTTTTCGATAATACTCATCGCCAGGAACTGGCGGTAAATTGAGGCCAGCAATCGAATGATAAAGCCCAATCGGCCAAAGGATCAATCCTAATGGTGGGAAAATCCACAGAGACAATTTGGAAAACTTTTCAGCCTGATCAACTTTACTTCTGATCTGCGACAGGTATTCATTCTCTTGAAGTTGTTGAACACGCTTCTTTTCTGCAATTCGGTCTTCAGCTTCTTTTTGTTTAATTGCCGCCTGGATGTCCACGCCGCAATCCTGGCAAAACCGGTTGTGCATGCCGGTTAATCTTCCGCAGCTTGGGCAGTCTACGCCCAATTGGTTGCCGCAGGATTTGCAGAACCGGGTGCCGGCAGGATATTTCTTCCTGCATGAAGAGCAAGTCCAAACGTTTACATCCTCTGTCTCAGTTTGCTGAACAGCTTGACGTGAAGCCCGTGGACGAGGTGGGGCCATCCATCCAGCGCCCACACCGGTTGTTGCAGGGATTGTTGAAGGATCTTCCAATCCGCCGATGTTCGTTATAGCGCGATCGTATTCATTTCGCTTGTTTGGATCTAGTAGAGTTTTCCTGATCTCTTCAATCGTCATCAAGGCCTGGTTCGCTTCGGAAACGACTTTTGGATCGTGATTTGTGACCAAAGCGCGCCATTGATCGTAATGCGTATCGAGAGCTGTCTCAATTTCAGATGAGTTAGCTTCAGTATCAAGACCTATAAGTTCATAATAATTCATTTCTCCCTCCGCATTTTCACTTTATCAAGCAATTGTTCCAATCATCTCACACAGCATTTATCAATTCTGTTTTGGACCACTAGTCTTGTCTTACCAGTTTCCTTTTCCAATAAAATCGCTCTCAAAAAATCCAAGGCTATGCTCCCAAGTATCAGGTTGTTCTCATCAAGTAATACTAAGCACTTATAACAACTCAATGAGGGAACCAATAAGACCGATAATAACCGCTAATACAATAAAAACTAAAATAACACCGAGCGAGAGGGCTGCCCTTCGTTTTGCACGGATTAACTCTTGCCTATATTGTTCATCACCAGCGGCGGCGGGTAGCTTTAGGCCCGAATTAGAATTGTAGAGTCCGAATGCCCATGCGAACATTCCCAATCCAGGATGGATCCACCACCACATGCTGGAAAATCGTTTTGCTAAAACGGTTTTTTGTCTGATAGGTTCCAATAATGTTTGTCTGCGGAGTTCTTTTTGTTGTTCAATTTCCCGCAGTTCTTTTTTTCTTAGGGCGTCGTTAATATCGACTCCACAGTCAATGCAATACTTACTGCTTATGTAAGTCAATTTCCCGCAATTTGGGCAGTCTACCCCCATTTGGTTTCCGCATGATTTGCAAAAACGAGTTCCCACAGGATATTTCTTCTTGCACGAAGGGCAAGTCCAGATATTGACGTCTTCGGTATCGCCTGGCTGACCGGTCTGACCTATAGGCTTGGGGCGAGGTGGTGCCATTGACCCACTGCCTACTCCAGTTGTTGAAGTGACTAACGATGGATCTATTATTCCGCCGATGCTGTTCAAAGCGCGATCATATTCGTTTCGTTTGTTTGGATCCAGTAAGGTTTTCCTGATCCCTTCGATTGTCATCAAAGCCTGGTTTGCTTCGGAGACCACCTTGGGGTCATGGTTTGTAACAAGAGCGCGCCATTGATCGTATTGTGTGTCGAGGGCAGTCTCGATTGCGGAAGCGCCAGCATGATTATCAAGGCCTAGTATTTCGTAGTAATTCATTTGCTTCCTATCAGTAACTCCCTTTTCCTAAGCATTATCAAACCATTTTCAATCAGGATCCGCAACTCTTGGCTTGAGTGGAGAGCAGCGGATTATTCAATCAGTTGGGACTGCATCCACAATTTTTTGGCTGAGATTTGGTTTGTGGACTGACCAACAGCGTAATCAACTTTTGTCTGAGTTTCGATGCCAGATTCAATATCCCGAGCAATGATTTCTACAACGCCATTGTTTGTGCTGCTGATTGTGACGCGTACTTTTTTGCCCGGTGGTCTGTTGGGAGGAAGCCCAGTTAATGTAAAATCACCAATCGGGTTACACAAAGCAGGATTTTGAAATTCGCCTTGATAAACAGTAATCTTTATGCCAGTCTGTCCTTGCATCTGAGTTACAAATTCTTTGGATACATCAACAGGAATTGGCGTGTTTTTCTTAATGAGGATCGAGTTGATTTTTTGGCTTGTGCCGGGTGCAATTGCTTCTATTCCAATTGAGTGGCTGATGACATCTGTTATTTGAAGAGAACCAATTTTTTCTATTACCGCAGGTTGAACCTCTTCTTTTTTGACTTTTATAACCTCCAAAGCAGCTACGATGGCGGCACCAAGACTAACAGCCTCGTCAGGATTAACTGATGCGTCTGGCTCTTTGCCAAACATCGATCGTAATTGCTCTCTTACTGCAGGAATTCGGGTCGATCCACCTGTGAGCAGCACCCTATCCACCTCCTGCACCTGTACCTTTGCGGACCTCAACACACTGCGTATCAGAGCTGCGGTGGTATCGAGTTTTGGTTTGATTGCCTCATCAAACTGCTCTCGTTGAATTACAACCTGGCTTCGATGCCCTTTTGCCCGAACCAAAATAGTGGTTCTTTGGCGGACACTCAATTCCTTTTTTGCCTTCTCAGCGTCTTTTCGCAACTGCTGTGTTTCTGCAGCATCTTCAGTTGGATCAAATTGATGCTCTGCTACAAATTGCTCAACACAAAACCGGATGATTGAATCGTCAAAATCCTTACCACCCAGTTGATGGTCACCTTCTGAGGCGATGATCCTGATGTTTTGGCCCTTATCTTCGACTCTCATCAGCGTGACATCGAATGTGCCGCCACCCAGATCGTAGACCAGGACGGTTTCATCAGCACTGCTCTTCTGTGCTCCAAAAGCGATGGCTGCGGCTGTTGGCTCGTTGATAAGTTTCAGAACTGTAAACCCCGCAATCTCGCCAGCTGTAATTGTCGCTCTTCGACGATTATCGTCAAAATAAGCTGGAACGGTAATCACTGCGTAGGGGATGGAGTAGCCAAGAGTATCCTCAGCGTCTTTTTTTAGCTTTTTCAGAATTAACGAGGATATATCTGGCGGGGTTAATCGATTTCCGTTGTATTTGAAAAACCAGTTTGGGTTTCCCATTTCTCTTTTTGAAAAGACAATGACTTTATCAGGAGATGTAACCGCGCTTTCTTTGGCAATTTCACCAACAACCACGACATCGTTATCAAAAAAGACTGCCGATGGGGTCAGGCGCTCACCCTCAGCGTTGGTTACGATTTCAGGTTCACCATGATCATTAACAATCGATAAAGAAGAATAGGTGGTTCCTAAATCGATCCCAACAGCTAACATTTTCTTATCAGTCATAGTAACTCTGTATTTATATTCCTCTTGACTTATTTACACCGGGATCATTTCTCTGACCATGCATTTTGGCATGTACAGAGGAGATAATCCAGGATTAGACCTTCCATGAGGAAAGCACCCGCTTGGATTCCTCAATTTCCTGAATGATGCTGGGGTCTCTCGCTCCAATTAATAAAGCCTTTGCAGTCGGATTTCTGAATTCTTCACTCGAGAAAACGATGGCTGGTATGTATTCCGACACCAATCCTTTGGCTAAGACCTGAGAAATTAGTGGCGAGAAATTATTGTAAAGAATTGACGAATTTATAAAAGAGGTGATGATCGGTTCTTTATGGTTAAATAGACCGCCGATAACACTTGTGTATTGGCTCTTGATCGACTCATTTTTGCTGGTGATGATGGCATCCATAAGAAAGATTAGTCGGCTGTGATTCCAGGAGCTCGTCATTTCCAGGTTGATCAGCGAGTCAATGGTTTGCCGTATAAAAGGATGTTGCAATCCCTTATAAAGGTAACAGGCAGATAAGAAGGTCGTTATGCTTTCATCCGTTTGTGGATTTACATCCTTCCAACAATCTTCAAGATAACGCAGACCAAATTTCTCAACCAAAGAAAGCACAGTCTTGAACCTAAATTTTTCCGTTAGGAATCTCCAGGCAAAGTTAGTGGTGTCGGACTCTAGCTGTTGGATAGGCATGAAGGGAGCAGGAATTAACCTGGCGAAATTCATTTTTGTTTCATGATTGGCCGCTGAATCAGCCACAGCCTTGATGCCCGCTGCGATGACACCTGGCAGTAGACCTGAAGACTTTCTTACACCTTTGTAGCCGGCTGAATTTGCGGGTTCAGATTCTATGTAGAGGAAACTGGCATGTTTGACAAGATTTGGTATTACTTCCGGATTGTTGAACCTCTCGAGGATTTTCATGGCCATGATGGAAGTAAGTGAGTGATCGCTGCTGTTCTTAGCCAGCCAGGGGATGGATTTGGGTGAGTTCGTGAGAGCAAGTACCTGGAGGTAATCAAGCAAGTTGCTTGCAACGTAAGCCTCATCAGTGATGAGTTTTACGACCTCATCGCCACCAATTTCACTCAATAAGGACATCACATCTTTTGTCTTTTCCTCAGGAAAAAACAATTTGCTTTTCATTGACCAGAGTGGTTGCACAGCCGCCAGTGGAAGATTTTCGTGTAACAACCGTGAAGCTCTTGCGTAAACTTCACCTCTGCCTTTTTCGAAGTCTGTCAGGATACGACGTAATTCGCCCGGCTGAATTTGCTTGTTGGTCGGCTTTCTTCCAGGGACTGGCAGTAATTGATCGAGTTCATAAAATTGGGGAGGATATTTTGGGGTGGTTTGAGCAGTGACGATTGGTATTTGACGGCTCACCTTTGTTCCACAATTACCACAAAAGGCGGCGTTACTTGGTAGACTCTTACCACAATTTGGACACGCGTTGTTATCCATATCTCCCTCTCCAAGAAAGTCTGGTACCAATCAAGCCCATATTATAACATTATTAGCCTGTTTATTTCGTAATTTGAAAAAAAACACCTGATGAAAATCAATATAGCCCAGATGGGTAAACTTGAGGATTAGGTGCATAAAATACTGGAAAAACCAGGTAGGTTATCTCCACTCGATTATTTGCTAGTAGGGGATAGCAAAAATAACAAAATATCTGAATACCCCATCAAAAATACCCAAGATTATAGCAAGCCACCCAGTCCACTTTTGAGCTACTGCGCCTTATTTATTTTCTTCAAATTCCTCAACCTGGTAGATCTCCACCTGCAACACGCGGCGGCGCCAGAGGTCGGATTGGGTACCCATTTTTTGACAGAGGTGGTTGAGAAATTGGTCTGGTTCTGGCAGCTGTTCCCAGACCTGGGGCAAAAAAGTTGCCTGATGCATTCCATCCGAAAGCACGACTCCATCGACGTGCGGCCTTAGCAGCTTTGGCAGTTCAGCCGGGTCGGAATAGGGCAGGGGCTCAGGCTTGGTCAGGCGGGAGATCTCGATGTGGATCAAGCCAACTTCGCTTGGACGTACCTGCGGGAAGCGGTAATCCTGTGTGGCAGCCTGGGCTGCCCGCTGGCGCACGTCTTTGGCAAGCGGCTGGTACGCTTCGAGGGTGCCGATGCATCCGCGAAGTTGACCGCGTACGGTCAGGGTCACAAAACTTGCCCCAATTTCCAATAGAGCAGGGGTGAGGTGTTCAGGTAAGGGGGTAGCCGAGCGGCCATTGGCAGCATCGATGAGTGACTGGCGGGCGATTTTTAGCAGAGTGGTACGTTCATCAGGGGTAAGTTGCGCTGGCATAGGATTTGCACCATTCCTTTCAAGCCTCAATCAGGCTTACTGTCATTATACAAAGTAATTCAGCTTCCCGCATACTTTTGCGCGAAGGGAACAGGGTGAGCCAGTATGTCCAGAGAAATGCACCAAATAGACGATGATCCAAAACCGCGGAAGTCGCGTTTTTCACTTGAGGGTCATAAATCTGAGCCAGAGCCGGAGCAGGTACGCCGGGAAGCCAGGATTGATTCTGATGATGCAAAATACAACGAAGTTCGTCAGGCTGAGGTTCACACTGAAGCAAGGATGCCCGAGGAAACTCCGCGCAGGCAATCTTCCAGGAGGGAGGCAGTACCTGAGGGAGCGACACGGAGCCATCCTGGTCAGGGCATCGGGAGACTGTTTATGCAGGTCATGTCATCTGTTGTTGGGGTGGGCGCTGTCACCGCAACCTTGTTTTCGCTGTGGATGCCCGGAAGTTTGATGCCAGGTAATCTACAAAACCGCGTGGCACAGGCTGCCAACCTCAGCCAGGCGGAGGTGCTCACAGCCACTCCCGAAGCGGCTTTTTTGCCGAGCGGTTTCCCGGCCAAGAAAATCGGGATCGTGGTCGGTCACAGGGGCAGCGATTCTGGCGCGGTCTGCAGCAATGGTCTAACTGAACTGGAAGTGAACAGCAATGTTGCCACCTTCGCGCAGATGAAATTGATCGACATGGGCTATGACGTGGAACTCCTGGATGAATTTGATCCCCGCTTAAAGGATTACCAGGCAGGTCTGCTATTCTCGATCCATGCTGACTCCTGCGATTACATTAACGACTCTGCCACTGGTTTCAAGGTGGCTGCCGCACTCTCGGAAACAAAATCTGAGAATTCCAACAGGCTTGTGCAATGTGTCGCTGACCGGTATGCCAATCTCACCGGTTTAAGGTATCATTACCAGTCAGTAACGAACGACATGACCCGTTATCATGCCTTTTCGGAGATTGATCCCAACACTACTGCCGGGATCATCGAGATCGGTTTCCTGAACCTTGACCAGGAAATTCTTACCTCGGATCCCGAACTCCTGGCTGACGGCATCGTTGCTGGCATAAAATGCTATATGAATAATGAAGGAGTATCAGATCCGGGAGTACAACCCTAAACCTGGATCCTGGAGTTGATGGAAGGTCAGAGCACAAACACACATGAGCTGATCGCGCAAGCCAAACAGGCTGTTCTGGATGGCGATGTCGCGCTTGCCCGCCAATTGGCGGAGCAAGTATTGGCGACTGATCCAGAAAATAGCGCGGCGATGCTGCTCATGGCAGGGCTTTCTGAGCCTCAAACGAGCGTGCTTTGGCTGAGAAAAGTGCTCGACCAGGACCCCCAAAACCAAGTTGCACGAGATGGTTTGCTGTGGGCAAGCACCCAGATGCGCCAAAGTTCAGCAGTCGGTTGGCAAAAGGAACACGTTCCCACTGAGCAAACTCCTGCCGTTCCACCTACGGTCCCACAGGTAACCCCCAAGCCAAAGCCGAGACGCCGCCTGGCGTGGGG
>DAOOPV010000074.1:0-10463 GCA_035388405.1 Anaerolineaceae bacterium | reverse complement strand
CCAATGTGCTTTTTTGTAAAGCCCTATCGTCTCACATGTGTTTGAACTCGCTCAGCTAATTGTGAAAATATTAACAACCAATGCACAAATATTTGTTAAAAAGGATTTAGTTTAAAAGTATTCCGAATTCGACTTTTATCGTGTTAGTCTGTTGTCAACGGGAATTGACAAGGGTATCTTTGGAGAAGGTGGCAGAGTATCTATTGAATCGACTTCCAGGCAGGTATCACGGGCTGATTGTTCTCGTCCTTCCACCACATGCGCATCGTGTCGAACATGACACTCAGAGTTTCAGCCTTTTCTTCGGCGGTCATCAGGCGCGGCTGAACCTTGTCGATGAATTGGATGGGAATCAACTCCACGCCCAGGTAGCGCCCCTCATGGAAAACATGCCGGTCGAGAAAACCAATGTCCGTATTCGGGGCGATCCCGTATTGGTCAAAAAACAAATTTCCAAGCCCATAGTGCAAAAAGCTATCCCCGAAAAACTCAGCATAGTGCGGCACGTGCGACTGGCTGCCGCTGACAATCACCGCGCCAGCTTCCGCGACAGTGTTGAAATCCTCCACCATCGAGGCATTGGGCGACCACAAATACCGTTCTTCGTGCTGGAAGGTGACGATCGGCAGATACCCTTCCGCTTTCAGCTTACGCACAGCCTCTGCCATGTAGTCCATGTCGCAGTGGTAGGCGCCGCTCGTGGTTTCGCTTGCCTGGGCAAAATTGGGCGATTTAGCGTTGCAGCCGATGAAAGCCAGCTTGTTCCCGTTGATCTCCAGTGTCACCGCTTTACGGGCGTCGAGGATGTCCTTGCCGCCGCCATAGACTGGCCAGCCTTCTTTGGCGTAGAGCCCGAGGGTGAAAAGCATCCCCTCTCTGCCGTAATCCTGGAAGTGGTCGCCGGTCAGCTCCACGACGTCTGTGCCGACAGAACGCAGCAGCTCCATGTAGCTTTCAGGCGTGCAAAAAACCAGGTAATCGCCCAAAGTATGCGGGGGGCACTCCGGGGCAAAGGGCACCTCGTTGCTGATATGCAGGATGTCAGCTGCTTGCATGACGCTGGCAATGTTTTCGCCAGGGACGAGGATGCCGCGCTGGTCCATCCCCACCGCGGTGGCGCGCACCAGGGCGGTCACGCCGGTGAGCATCACCGTAGTGATTTTGGATGGATCAAGGTTGGAGAGGTGCAGCGCTGCCAGATCAGACGGCAGAGTGAAGCTCTCGTCGGGCAACACCGGGCTGGCAGAGATTGGAACGTTCAACGCGTATTGTCCGGCACTGAAATCTTTGTGGATAGGGGATTGTCCATCGATGATCAACACCTTCCAATGGGGTTCGATCTCCTCGAAGGGGATGATCGCCCAGGTGTTCTGCGTCGTCCAGGCTGTTTCGAGCAGCTGGTCTTTGGGGTAGGTCAGAACCGTCTGCCCGGGCTCACCCAGGATGCTGGTGAGGGCAGGCAAATCGCCTTCCGCGACCAGCAAGGTTTGGATGGCGTCTTCGGGCTGCCCTTGCCAGAGGTTTTGCAGCCAGCTGGCGCCGACCTCGTCTGTGACGGTCGGGAAGGGCGCCACCAGGGCATACACCCAGTTCCCTACCAGGTCGGCGCTGCCAAATTCGAAGGCGTATGCGATTTCGTTGGCGCCGCCTTGCGATTGGGGAAGGGCTTGCTGGTTGATTAATTCACTGAGGGCAAGGGGCAGATCCGGATTGGGCTGGTAGACGTAAATTGGGGGCTCGCTCGTGGCGGTGTGTGATGGAGTTGGTTCAGCCGCGGTTGGCGCAGCCTGGGCGGCGGTTGGAAGGGCTGTGGTTTGGGTCGGCCTTGTCAGGGTCGGCACAGCCTGGCAGGCAAGCAGACTGAGGATGAAAAGGGACGTGATTATTAATAGTAGCGTGTTTGGTCTGCGCATTGATGTGCTTTCAAGGTTAAGGACTCTACCCATTTTACTCAATTCTCCCGATTGTTGGTCGGACGAAGTACCAGCGAAGCTGTGTAATGAGACCGCCTTGTATGTTCATCATCAATTCACCTATCGCGGTCTCACTCCGTCAATGAGGAAAAGAGCCGGGTTCAATTTCGGAACGCGGCCTACGAAAAGATGTCATCCCTTAGGGAACTGGCCGGCCTGTTCCTTGATTGTACCGGTCTCTCGCGAAGCACCCCAGCGCTGAAAGCGCGTGTGGGCTGACCGAGCACGGGATTTGACCGACAGGTCTCCAGATGATGATCGACGCCTGCGGCGAAAGGCTGTGCTCGTGGTAGACCACGGCACAATCGGGTTAGGTGGCAGATATCATCTCCTCCTCCAATTGTTAAATCGAGGTTAAATCGTATCTACGGCTATTGCGAAGGGAAAAATGGGTCTTATAATCAATCGTTTTCAGAAAAGGACTCATAATGATGCAAGATTGGAATATTTACGGAGTTATTGCGGTTGGTTTGGCCGCCCTCGCCATCCTGGTATTGGGAGCGAATTATGCTGTTAAGAAGTTGATTGGGATCGCCAACTACTTCAAACTATCCAGCACCTTCATGGGCATGACCGTGCTCTCGGTTGCCACTTCGCTGCCAGAGATCACCTCCCACTTCACCGCCTCAGTGAACATTCTGCGCGGCACACTGGATTTTCAAACCGGTTCTGCCATTGTTTTGGGTGCCAATATCGGTTCGGATGTGGTCCAACAAACCCTGATCATGGGCATCGTGGTGTTGTTGGCAGGCACGCTCTACTTCCGCCGCTACTTCCTCTGGAAGAGCATGATCCCGATGATCGGCACGACCGTCATGTGCCTCATTCTGGGCTGGGATGGAGACTATAGCCGCATCGATGGGGCGATCTTATTTGGAACTTTTCTTGCCTATACCTACTATTTATATATCGATGAACGCAAACACTACAAGGAAGCAGATAACCAGATCAATTCTGAGGAATTGGAAGAGGAAGTCCCAGCCAACGGACGTGAGGTCTTGCGTGACGCTTTGATCACAATGGCCTTACTCGTTCTCATTATTGGGTGCGCCACTTTTGTGCTTTCGGCTACCGAAATCATTGTCGACCGGACTGGTGTGGGTGGATCTCTGATCGGGGTCATCACGCTTGGTCTGGCTTCGGCATTACCCGAGCTCACCACAGCCCTGGCAGGCATCCGCCACAAGGAAGCGGGCATTTCCTTTGGAACCTTGGTGGGCAGCAACATCACCAACCCACTGCTGGCAATTGGTGGTGGCGCATTAATCTCCACCTATGCCGTCCCACGCCCTCTGATTACCTGGGATCTCCCCTGGGAAACCCTGACCGGCATTTTGCTGTGGGCCATCTTATGGTTCAACAATGGGAAGCTCGGCAAAAAATCTGCGATTTACCTGATTGTGATCTACTTTATTTACATCTTCTTTCGCGGCTTTTTCTTCAACATCGATTTCTAAAGCTCAATGCGAGCTACAGAACAGCACCGAACATAAACGGTGCTGTTTTTTTACTTCCAAGCAGCATGTTAGGAAAAATTATGGGTTGAAATAGTGAGTGAATGTAACCCCGGAACAACCTCAAAAACATTAATATGTACAAATCTCATCGAGTTGCTGTCTCTTGTGATAATATCCATTCTCGAGGAGGAAACTTGAACCCCTATGAATAATGAATCCCTTATTATTTCGAGAATTTTTACATCTTTACAATCAGGAATAGCGGCTCTAAAAAAAGATGAAGGTCTGCTAAATCGCATCAACGTCTTCCCGGTGGCAGATGCCGACACTGGAACCAATATGCTTTTGACAGCTGAAGGGTTGATCGCGGATGTGGATACCAGCAGCCTGACCAGCTTCCTTGACAATCTTTCTTCCAAAGCGCTGCTTAGCGCAAGGGGAAACTCGGGCACGATTTTAGCCAGCTTCGTGACCGGTTTGATTGAACACATCAAAATGACGGACTTCCAGAATTTCTCAATCCATGCGCTTTCCGAGAGTGTCAATCACGGCACGGAAAAGGCTTACTCAGCAGTTGCAAACCCCAAAGAGGGCACCATGCTCTCGGTTATGAGGGGTTGGGGCGAAGGGCTGCGAGACCTGAGTAAGCAGCAATCGGACGTCGTTGATACCCTTGAAAAGTCCCTTGATAGCGCCAAGGGGAGTCTGCTCGCCACCACCCAGCAAATGGAAATTTTGAAAAGCAAGAACTTGTTGGATGCCGGTGCACTAGCCTTTTACCGCTACATTGAAGGAATCGTGCAAACCATTGGGCACTCCCACAGGAAAAATGATGCTGCTTTTGAGAATCTGATCCCAAAAGAAATGATGAACTATCACGCCGAAACTCAGCTAGACGAGGTTCCGTCCTATCGCTACTGTACAGAAGGCGTCATCCAAGCCTGCGAACAAAACCCTTCCTGCCTTGAGAGCGTTCGAACTATCGTCAATGCTCATGGAGATTCACAAGTGGTTTCTGACGCCGGTCAGATGATCAAATTCCACGTCCACACCGATACCCCCTGGGAAGTCTTTGAACAAGTGAGCACGCTTGGAAAACTCGTGAGCCAGAAGACCGACGACATGCTGCGCCAGTACAACCTGGAACACAGCGCTGGCGGACCGCTGGCAATCCTGGCTGATTCGGGTTCGGATCTGCCGCAGGAATTGATCGATTCCCTGGGAATCGACGTCGTGCCGCTCAATATTGTGATTGGCGGACACAGCTACCTTGACCGGATCGAATTGAGCACCAAACAATTCTTTGCGCTGGATGGCAAAAAGTCCACCGCGCAGCCTTCCGTGGGCGTGGTGAAACTCCGCCTGGAAGCTTTGCTGCAAAAATACGAAAAAATCCTGATCATCAGCCTTGCATCCGCGTTGAGTGGCACCTATCAGTCTTACCAGCAGGCTATCACGCTTTTACATGCGGAAGATCGGGTGTTGCTGGTCGACAGCAAGCAGAACTCGGTTGCGTTGGGACTGCTTGTTCTCAATGCCGCCAGGGCCATGGCTGCCGGAGAGCCAGTTGATAAAGTCAAGGCGGAAGCTGAAGAACAAGCCGACAAAGCCCACATCTATGTTGCACTGGATAAACTTGAAACCATGGTCAAATCCGGCAGGGTCAAGCCGAACGTAGGGCAGTTGTTGGAGTTTGTCAGCGCGAAACCTGTGGTGACCCTGGATGAAAAGGGCGGCGGAGACCTGGCGATGATCGGCTTTGGTCGCAAACACCAATTCAACAAACTGATGAAGCGGATTGAAAATGATCACAAGCAAAGGAATATCAAACAATACGCCCTGATCTACACTGATAACGAAAAAGTCATCGGACCTTATCTCAATCGGGTGCGTGAACTGACTGGTCTGGAACCTGAATTTATCAAGCAATCCAGCCCGATTTACGCGTTGATGGCAGGGCACGACGCCCTTGCTATTGGCTATGTAATGGAAAATTGAAAGAGGAATAATGGAACACATCAAGACCTTCTTTATAGCCTTTGCAGTCTTTTTGGGCATTGATATGCTCTGGCTGACCGTAATCGCTCAGAAGTTTTACAAAGCCCAGATCGGGCATCTGATGGCAGATAAGGCTAAGCTGCTGCCTGCGGCAATCTTCTATATATTGTTTATTGCTGCGATGGTCTACTTTGTAATCGCTCCGGCTTTGGAACATCAGAACCTGACGAAGTTGATCTTAAGCGCTGCGATTTTCGGATTGGTTACCTATGCCACCTATGACCTGACCAATATGGCGACCCTCAAAGACTGGCCGCTGTTAGTTACGGTGGTGGACCTGGCCTGGGGCACATTTATCTCCCTTGCTGTTTCTGTCATCACTTACCTGATCCGAAAATGATCCTTCAATACTTGCTCATCATGTTATTGGTGCCGGTGGCGGCATTTTCACTGGTTTATGTGATTGCCAGGCTGACCAGTAAGGTCACCTTTCTGGATGCTGCCTGGGGGGTAGGGTTTGCGCTGATCGCCTGGGTCAGCTATTTTGCATTTTCGCCCAGGGAACTGCCCAATTTGCTGCTTGCGCTTGCTGTCAGCCTGTGGGGGCTGCGGCTGGCCTGGTATGTCGTCAAACGCATTGCAAAAACCGGCGAGGATAAGCGCTACCAGGAAATACTGCGAGGATACGGTGAGAATGCTGAGGGAAAGGCGTTTCTACGCCTGTTCATGCTCCAGGCTGGTCTGCAATATCTCGTTTCCGCGGCGATCCTGCGCATGAACTACACCGATCCAAAACCCACAGGGATCGCCACCTGGGTGGGATTGTTGATTTTTGGGGTTGGGTTCGCCTTTGAGGCTGTTGCAGACGGGCAGTTGGCTGCATTCAAGCGTGACCCAAACAACAAGGGCAAGATCCTGCAAACCGGATTGTGGAAAACCAGCCGGCATCCAAACTACTTTGGCGAAAGCCTGGTCTGGTTGGGCTTGGCGATCATGAGCCTCAGCTATCCATGGGGATGGCTGGCGCTGATCAGCCCGGCAGTCATCACTTTCCTGTTGTTGTTTGTTTCGGGTGTCCCGATCCAGGAAAAAGGAAAAGCTGAGAGACCTGAATGGCGTGAATACGCATCCAAAACCCCGAAATTTGTGCCTTTTATCGGCTCGAAAAAATATTGAAATCTTTTTTCCAGCCTAATGTGAACCCGGTTCTACATTGAGTAAATGAGGACCGGGTATAAGGTGTAAGTCAGGTTTTGCCCCTGCCTTGGAAGCCAAGTCAAGGGCTCAACCTGACTTCACACGCTTTTTATTGGTCCAACCAGACCCCAAAAACCTGTCCGCTGAGTTCCTCAGGCAGGTGGATGACCTCACAGTTATCAGGGTTGATCATCAGCGGTGCGCCGTTTGTTCCGCGAATCGGATCGTAGAGATTAAACAGGAGCCAGCCATTTTCCAACCAAACAGGATCGTACAAGGTTACACCATCCGATAATTGCTTCAATTCGCCGGTCCGGAAGTTATCGAGAACCCAATTTTGACCACTCTGAACATATACTGCAGACTGTTCATCGGGAGAAATTGAAAATGAGCGGCTGATGAAACTTTCAGCGTCGATCATCTCAGTCAGCTCAGTTTTGCCTGTCTGCAGGGAATGGACGAACAATCGTCCCTGACTGTCATTTGCCGACGCTTTGCGGAAGTATAGGCGCAGACTATCAGCAGACCAACCAACTATATTTCCGACCCCTTGTTCAGACGGTTTGAGGATCTGGCTGCCATCCGAGCTCACCACGGTAGCCCCGGCGAACGACTGAAAAGCGATCCACTGTCCATCTGGTGACCACCGCAGATCGGAACCTTGAAGGTCGGATATTTGTTTGCTGCTCTCTGAAGTAATATCGTAGAGCCACAAGCCCTTGTCACGAATAAAATAGACGATATTTTTGCCATCAGGTGAAATGTCGGAATGGGTAAGGTTAACCCCAATAGTCTTGCGTTCAGTGCTATCCAGGTCGTAGAGTACCAGGCCATATCCTTCGAACGGCGCAATTTCCTGATAGATCAGCACTTTTCCGTTTGGCATTGTGCTGTCTGCATTGTCTCTCTCTGAAACATCGAGGAAATCGATGCAGGCTTGTTCTTCACCATAAGCCGAGTGTATCTGACTCAGCAGGTCTGCTGGTGGGGTGAAGCTTTGGGTCAGGGTCACCGTTTCTAATACTTTCACCGGTTTACTGAACTCAACAGCGACATTGCCGTGTAATGCACCGGTTTCCATCCAGACACTGCTCATGAACACTGGCTCACCGTGCATTTCACCGCCATGAAGATAGGTTATTTGTGGCAAGCTGGGTCTGCCCTGCACCGACACCTCCAGATTTTTGATAACTGGGTGTTCTTTAAAATAGAAATCATACTGGTAACCACCAAATTGGGAGGGCTGTGCTCGGACAAAGTAGAGCTCCATCCTTTCGCCGGCTAACTCGAAACTTTGATTTACGGGTAAATCAGGGATAGAGTATTCGTCAGGGAAAGTCAATGTGAGCGAAGCATTTTCGCCTTGTAGCGCTGAGCTGATTTCTGCATAGGATTGACGAATCTCCAACGGGAAGGCAAGCCCTTCGGGTTTGAAACGGATGACCCAGGATCCGATGTAATTGGTCAGGGCATTTTGCAGACCAGTCTGGTGCAGATCATAGATGAAGGGGACAGGATGTCCATTGGCATCAAACATTTCAAAATCACTTATTAGACTTCGATACTTCTCCTCCAGACCGCGGATGAAACCGGCCAGGATGAGATCATTGCCTTCCACCAGGCTGTGGCTGACGACTATTTGGATCTCACTTTCCAACACAGGTGTCTGTTCGGATTGTTCGCTTGTGGGCAGAGGAGTGGCGGTCGGGAAGACGTATACCGGTGTGAGTTCCAGCGGTCCCTCACTTGGCACAAACTCAAGCGGAAGACGCCAGTCTTCGGGCGTTGTGCCTGTCTGGGTGTTACGCAAGCAGGGGATCACCAGGGTCAGGGTGTTGATTTCTGGAGGGATTCGTTCGTATTCGCTGTCGCTGAAGGCTTCGAAGCGCTGACCGTCTTTGGTTTCGAGGTATTGTGGGATTATGCACCCCGGTTCGCTTTCGTCGCCAGAGTAAGCTGAGGAAGGCAAGTCGAAGATGTCGAAATAGATTAAGCTTTGCGTTGGTGTCAGGGTAGCTTTGTACACTTCGACTGTGATACCAGCGCGAGTCTGACTTACCGTTTCTTTGAGAACGCGAATGGGAGTGTCGGGCTCGATCAAACCGACACCGGGCAGCAAGCCCAGCCAGGATTGAATCTGAGCCCACACTTTTCCGGGTCCAATCATTGCGACTGAAAGCAATACAAAAACAATGAATGCCATTGCTGCCCAAGCCAGGCGAACGCGTGCCTGGGGTTTGGGTTTTGGATTGAAGGGGTTAGCGATTCTTGCCGCCAGATTGCTCAGGAACTCCGGAGGAGGTTCTGGCAGCGGAGTAATTTGTAGGATCTCCTTCTCGAGTTGGGTCAGGGTGTTCATTCTTGCTCCATCTGGGCTTGAAGGCGCTCCAGCAGCCGGTAATAACGTTTTTTTATGCGTGTTTCGGGTTCCCGCAATACAAAAGCGATTTGCTTGAAGGGCAGTTCACTAACCAGGCGCAGGCGGATTAATTCTTGTTCCGCCTCTGAAAGCTGGTCGAGCAGTCCGCGCAGATCCAGCAAACGCTCCTGGGTGTCCGGTGTGACATAAGAAAACCCTGGGCTCAGACTGGGGGTCATCTCGTCGTTCAGTTCTTCGTGCTGGATAGTCCGAGGATTACGAAAGTGATCAAAAGCCTTATTTCGCGCGATCGTGAAGAGCCAACCTACTGCTTTAGTGGGGTCCCGGAGAGTATGCCATTTCTCCCAGGCTGACAAAAATGTGAGCGAGGTCAGGTCTTCGGCTTCGTGCATGTTGTGCACACGTGAGTAGCAATAATGGAAGACCTTCCTGGCGTAGGCCTGGTAAAGGGCAGGCAGGTCAGTGAAGGTCTGGATCTCTGCATCTTCAGGGTTTGATTGAGTTTTTTGATTCTTGGTCAAAGCCACCTTCCTCGGGTTCAATTGTAGCTACATATATAAAGTCGTGTAATCGATCAGGATTGTGACAAATAAATCGGCGTTTCAACCAGAGATAACGAAGTCACAAAATTGTTCAAACGAGTTTTGGAAATTGGTCCGAAAAACCCTTGACTTAATGTTTGGTTTGCCTATAATTGGCTTTTGTGCGTCCGAACGGGCGCATGTACTTTGAAAAAACAAAGCTTTCTGAATTCCGGCAAAATGAGCAAAACTCAAATTGGCAGGAATTCGCCCTTGACAAAACAATTCAGGTAGTCTATACTAATTGTTCCAAGGTGCTACATTCGGATATCGCGCCTGAGGCGTGATGCTTGAAAACAGAATAGCTTGGGTCTAGATAGGATCGGGTAAGCCAGTTGCCGGCAGAGAATTAGGGCCGGCGCTTTCGTCTGAAAGAAAGGCTTGACAGCGGAGAATGAATCCGTTAGAATCCGGTCTCTTGAAAGTCAGAACCTTAACAACTGAAAAGTGATAGGAAAAATGCAAGACAAATAATAAATAGGTAAGTAATTACTACAAGCCTCGTTAATGATCTTTTCCGTAAAATGAAAACACCGCAAGGTGATAAATTTTAGCGGAGAGTTTGATCCTGGCTCAGGATGAACGTTGGCGGTGTGCCTAATACATGCAAGTCGAACGGAGTTAATAGCAATATTGGCTCAGTGGCGAACGGGTGAGTAACGCGTTGGTGATCTGCCTTGAAGTGTGGAATAACGTTTCGAAAGAGACGCTAATACCGCATGTGCTCTCGATTTTCAGAAAGTTGAGAGTAAAGGATTTATTCGCTTCAAGAGGAGCCTGCGTCCCATCAGCTGGTTGGTAGGGTAACGGCCTACCAAGGCTATGACGGGTAGGGGACCTGAGAGGGTGGCCCCCCACAATGGAACTGAAACACGGT
>DAOOPV010000073.1:0-10781 GCA_035388405.1 Anaerolineaceae bacterium | reverse complement strand
TTTCCCCCATTTCTTTTTTAGCTCAGAGTGTCCAATATGTTTGACAATCCTACACATCCCTTCCTCCCTGTACTTCCTCCGCAACTTGCCGATTTTGGGTGGGCAAGGTATAGTTTACAATTATCTAAGAACCATTACCGGAGACAAATTTATGTCCGTTGAAAGCCTGGCTTCCCCCAACAAAACCCGCAATGACCGCTGGCTCGACAAAGCCGTCTTTCCCTGGTGGCCCAACTTCACAGTAGAACAACTGCTGATCGCGCTTATCATCATCCTCACCCTCATTACGCGCTTCTACGACCTTGGCGCCCGCACCATGGCGCACGACGAGATCAACCACGTCGTTCCAGCCTATACCATCGAAAACTACGTTTACGATCCTGTCACCCACGGACCTTTCCAGTTCCATGCCCTGGCGCTCTCGTATTTCCTTTTCGGCGATTCGGACTTCTCTGCCCGCGTGCCTGCTGCCCTGTTCGGGATCGGGGTGGTGATCTTTACCCTCTTCGCCTGGCGCCGCTACCTGGGGCGGGTTGGGTCGCTTTGCGCGGCCACCCTGTTCATGATCTCGCCTTTTATTCTCTTTTACAGCCGCTATACTCGCAACGAGATTTTCATTGTCTTCTGGGGGCTCGTGATGCTCTGGCTATTCCTGCGCTACATGGAGGACGGGCAGCCTAAATGGCTGTTGTGGCTGACCTTTATCACTGCCATGCACTACGCAGACAAAGCCACCTCGTACATCTTTACCGCGGAAGCCTCCATTTTCCTAGCATTATTGTTCATTTTCGAGTCGCTTCGACGCAGCTGGAAGTCCGAATTTTCCAAAAATCGATTTCAGATTGCCGTGGTTGTCACCCTGGCAATGATCCTTGTTACACTCGGCGTGTATGTGCTTGGGAAGACCCCTGCCCCGATGCAGGGCGGCGTCGTTCCACCCGAAGCCGGCGTTGAAGGCGTTACCCACCTGATCAACTCAAAGCTCCCCTTATATGCAGCCGGAGCAGTAACGGGCGCGTCAGCCATTGCCGCGATCGTGTTCCTTGTTCTGGGTCTTGGTTGGAAGCAAATCCGTTCTTCCCGAACCTTTGACCTGATCGTCCTGCCTCTGATTCTGATCCTGCCACTGCTGGTTGCCCTGCCGCTCAGGCTCCTGGGCTTCGACGCCACCGATTACAGTCAAACTGGCATCATTCGTTCCGGGATCGTTTTCTCTCTTCTGATAGCAGTTTCACTCATGCTCGGCATGCTCTGGAATCGTAAAACCTTCCTGCGCAGCGCGGCAATTTTCTGGGGAATTTTTATCGTCTTTTACACCACCTTTTTCAGCCACGGTGAAGGCTTTTTCAAGGGCATCGTCGGCGCGCTCGGCTACTGGATGCAGCAGCAAGCCGTTGAACGCGGCACCCAGCCACTCTACTATTACGCTTTGGTTCAAATCCCCGTTTACGAGTACTTGCCTGCTTTGGGGGTTATGGTTGCTTTTATAACCGGATTTTCGCGAAAACTCTTTTTCGGCAAAGTCGATGAACCTTTCACTCAAGCGGAATCAGTTCCGGTCGAATCCGGAGAGGACCCGGCTGCTGTGTTGGAGGCTGAGGGGGAGCAAAACTCCGTTTCTGACCACGAAAGCGAAATCGCCCTGCCTTTGGAAGCACAGCCCCTCTCAGAGGATTTGGAACTTGTGGATGAACAGCCCGGCGACAAACTTGAACAGGTAGAGCCGGACCTTCCTCGAGCTATTGGCCGATTCTTCACCGATCCACCGGTGGATGCAAGCCGTGCTGAAAAGCTCCCGACGCTTGCCTTGCTGCTATTCTGGTCGGGGATGAGCTTGCTGGCGTTTTCTTTCGCCGGCGAACGCATGCCCTGGCTGACCACGCACATCACCATGCCGATGATCCTGACCACAGGCTGGGTTTTGGGCTACCTGATCGAGAAGATCAACTGGCAGGAAGTCCGCGAGAAACGCGGCTGGCTGATTTTGCTCTTGAGTGGCGTTTTCCTAGTTGCCTTTGGCAGCTTGCTCGGCAGTCTACTGGGGAATGAGCCACCCTTCCAGGGCAAAGAGTTACTCCAGCTCCAGGCAACCAGTGATTTCCTGCTTGCCCTGATAGGCACTCTGGGCGCTGGCTCCGGCTTGTTCGCACTGCTGAGAAACTGGGGAGGGTCAAACTTCTGGAGAGCTGCCCTGCTGGCGTTCTTCGGACTGCTCAGCCTGCAAACCGCCCGCACAGCCTATCGCGCGGCCTATATCAACTACGACAACGCGATGGAGCTGCTGGTTTACGCCCATGCCACCCGCGACATGAAAGACACCGTCGAGCAGATTGAAACCATCTCGAAACGGCTCTATGGCGACAAAACCATTAAGGTCGCCTACGATAATGACGTGCGCTATCCCTATTGGTGGTACATGCGCGATTACCCCAACAAGGTTGATTTTGACACCAACGTCACCAAATCGCTGCAGGATTCCCCCATCATCGTGGTCGGCTCATCGAATTTCTCAAAAATCGAGCCGGTCGTACGCGATAGTTACTACCGCTTTGACTACAAGCGCATGTGGTGGCCAAACGAGTCCCTCTATCGTGATTGGTCAATCTCAAGCGTCCTGCGCGATTGGAAAGACCCTGCCAAGCGCTCTGCCATCTGGCAGCTTTGGTTCAATCGCGACTATACGGAGTACGCCACCGCATTCAACAACCCCTCGCTAACCATCGCCACCTGGTCGCCCAGCGACACCGCGCGCATGTACATCAAAAAAGACGTCGCCGCCATGATCTGGGAATATGGCGTCAGCCCCGAACCGGAAGAACCGCGCGTGGACCCATACGCCGGCAACACCGTCAGCCTCGAACCATTGAGCGTGATCAATTTTGCAGGTGAGACAACCTTCAATGCCCCCCGTGATATCGCCACGGCTGCCGATGGCAGCCTGTTTGTGGCAGACTCACGCAACCATCGCATCGTGCATCTCGACGCACAGGGGCTGTTCTTGAATGCTTTTGGCGGCTATGGCAATGTCATGGACGGAGAAATCCCTGGCGGGCTGATGAACGAGCCCTGGGGTGTTGCAGTGGGTCCAGATGGAAATGTCTACATTGCGGACACCTGGAACCATCGCATTCAAGTCTTCACGCCGGATGGGCAATTCCTGCGGATGTGGAGCAGTTTTGAGGTTAATGGTCTGCCAGATGGCTTCTGGGGTCCCCGCGGGATTGCGATCGACCAAACCGGGCGCGTTTTCGTGACCGACACCGGTAAGCAGCGCGTGGTTGTATTCGACGCGAATGGCACCTACCTGACCCAATTTGGTGGTCTGGGGCTGGAAGCCGGTAACCTCGACGAACCAGTCGGGATCGAGATCAGTCTGGATGGCAAGATTTACATCGCCGACACCTGGAACTACCGCGTGCAGGTCTTTGAACCGGACCCAACCGGGCTGCAATTCCGCTCGGCCAGGCTGTGGGAAGTGGACGCCTGGAGCTCCGACTCCCTGGACAACAAGCCCTTCCTGGCGCTGGATAAAGACGGCAACGTGTATATCACGGATCCCGATCGCGGACGCGTGATTGGGTTCGACAGCGAAGGGTCCTTCAAAGTCCTATGGGGTGGGTTCGACAACAGCTACTTGATGGGTGTCATCAGCGGTATCACCACTACCGCCGACGGCAAGGTTTGGGTTTCCGACTCTACCAGCAACACCCTGCTGCTCTTCCAACCGGCTGAGTAACTCCCTTTTAGCTTGAGTTTTGTCATAATGAAATAGCCCTGTGAAGGGCTATTTCTTATGTTTCCATTGCCAATGTGTAGGTCAGGTTCCTCTTCCTGCCCCTGAGCAGAGCGAATGGGGTTGAACCTGACGTTACAAATGGTGGGAAATCAGGCCTTCAAAAATCCAGACTTCCTACGTCAGGTTGAACTGCGCAACCTGACCTGCGGTTGAAAAAAAATAGCCCTTCCGGGCGATTTTTTTACTCTTTCATCGTCTGGTAGAGTTCCAGGTGAGCCTGGCGCAGGATGTTCGGATCCATTTTCTCAACCTTGCGGTCGTAGGTTAGATAACCATTGATCTCGGTCTCGATGTCGGTCGTTTGGGTGTAGATCGTCACGGAAAGACCCAGCGGGATCAGGGGCTTCACCTGCTCTTCCAGTAGGCGCAGGTAGGCTGCTGTTAGTGAAGCAGCATCCTGGTAGTGACCGTAGCCAAAGCGCTTCTTTTCGGTGTAGACGTGCCCGTCCACCTGCAGGGTGTATCCGCCAAACTCGGTCACAGCCAAAATGCGCTCATCCGGTTGGGAGGCGCTCAGGGCTTTCACATAGACGTGCCGGCTCTGAAAATCCCCGCCTCCCTGGTCAAACCAGCCTGAAGCGTGATCCACCAGGCGGGTGGGGTCGTAACCTTTCACCCAATAAGAAGTAAGAATTGCGTGGAATTGCCCCCAGCTTTCGTTGAAAGGCACCCAAACGGCGATGCAAGGGAAGTGATAGAGGCTGTCAATAAGATGTTTAAGTTCCTGGCGATATTCCTCGCGGTTTTCGGAGTCTTCCCTGCCAAAGCGGTGCAAACGGCGGATGTCGGAGCGGTGCACACCGGATGTGAAGGTGAAGGCGACGATTGCGTCCTTGGTGGTACGCCCGCCATTGGGCATGTCCTGCCAGACGATCATGCCGAGACGGTCGCAGGCGTAATACCAGCGCGCCGGCTCGACCTTGACATGCTTCCGGATCATGTTGCAGCCGATTTTTTTGGCATATTCAATGTCAAACAGCATGGCTTCCTCAGAAGGCGCGGTGTAGAGCCCCTCGGGGAAGTAGCCCTGGTCCAGCGGACCAAACTGGAAGATGGGTTCATCGTTGAGCGTGAAGCGCCAGAAGCCCTTCCCGTCGCGCGTTTTGCCAAATTTGCGCATGCCAAAGTAGCTGCCGACTTCGTCAACCACCGCCCCATCAATTTTCAGCTTTACGATTAAATCGTAAAGATAAGGATGGTCGGGATGCCATTTTTTGGGGTCCGGGATGTGCAGCAGCATCTGGCTGGCGGAAGTGATGCTGGCACGAGTCACTTCCTGACCCTCAAACGAAGCGATCGCTTCCAACTCGGCGTGCAATAGATCGACCGTTCCGGATAACGCTACCTCAACTAACAGGTTGCTTGCGTCCAGGTTGGGCGTCAACTTCAAAGTGTGGATATGTTGGCTGGGCATGACTTCCAACCAAACCGTCTGCCAGATACCTGAGACAGCCGAGTACCAGATGCCGCCCGGTTTGAGGCGTTGTTTGCCCTTTTGGTGGAAATCAGCTTCAGTGGCATCAGTGACGGATAAGACTAATTCATTTTCACCCTCAACCAGGAAGGTGGTGATGTCAAAATCGAAGGGTAAGTAGCCACCCCAGTGCTCTCCAACCTTGCTGCTATTAAGCCACAACTCACAGGCAAAGTCGACCGCGTCAAAGTGCAAGAGCACCACTTCATCTTCATCGTGACTAACAACGAAAGTTCGCCGATACCAGAGTTTTTCGTCCGGTTGCAGGACGTGCTCCACGCCCGAAAGCCTGGATTCCGGCGCATAGGGCACGAGGATTTTCTCCTCGAAAGCTGCTGGCTGCGGGGCATTCAAATTCCGGATGGCGCAATCCCACCAGCCGTTTAGGTTCTGCCAGTTTCCCCGCACCAGTTGCGGGCGTGGGTACTCTGGCAAGGGGATCGGCTGATCGACCTTCCATGGTGTTGTCAGTTCATGGTGGACCAATTCAGGCATCTTGTTCCTCAGTTACATAAACCATTGTATCAAATGGTAAGAATACCAGGGGAATCAGTGCCAGCAGACCCAAAACCGCGCCGACCTGGAAGATAAGGGGCACCGGAATAAAGCCAGCCTGTCCATTGAGCGTGGTTGGGATGCCGAAGCTTTGAATTAGAGTTGAACCGATGCCTGGGCCAATCAACATTGGCAGCAAAACCAGGAAGATCATCCGGATACCAAGGAAGCGTCCACGGCTCGCTGCAGGCAACAATTCCTTCAGCCAGGACATGGCAGCAATCGAAGCAGACATGTTGAACATTTGCCATACCAGTCCAGCAAGAGCGAGCAGTGGGATGCTGCGTACGAACGAAAAGGCGAAGCAGCCAAGGCAAGTGAGCATTATCGAGCTCGCCATCATCAGACGCTTGTTAATTTTGTCAGCCAGGATCCCCAGTGGAATGGCGGCAATGGCGCTTCCGATGATCACCGCGCCGCCAACAATGGCGTATTCTGTCTTGCTGACGCCGATGAAGTTGTTGATGTAAATGATCATGTACGGGAAAGCCACCTGGAAGCCAACCCCGAGCAGCATTGCTGAAAACAGGATGATGAAGAGTTTTGAATTTTCTCTCAGGGTCGCGACACGGAAGAGCTCCCGGACCTCCTGCCAAATTCCCCTTTCACTTCTCGGCAGATTGTCACTGGGCTGGTCGGGCAATGCCCCACCGGCAAGCAGACCCACGACCATCACAATCCCACCAAGCACATAGAAGAAAGTGAAATATCCAACGCTGTCGATTAACGCGCCTGCCGCGACAATGGCTACCAACTGGGCGATAAACAGGCTGAGGCTGAGCACACCTTCCACCCTGCCGCGCTGATCTGCCGGAGCCACATCCGCCGTCCAGGCATTGAAGGCGGCATCGTTGGCAGTAGAGCCAAAAAAGGTCATCAGGCAGTCCAGTAAGACCACCATTAAAATCGCCAGGGAAATATTCTTAATCAGGGCAGTCGTTGGGAAAAGCGCCGTCATCACACCCCACAAAACGTACCCGAAAAGGATGTAAGGTTTACGCCGACCCCACTTCGCGCGGGTGCGGTCGCTGAGGGTGCCGATGAAAATAGTGGTGATGGTGGCAATGATCGCGCTGGCAGCCACCATCCAGGAAACCGGTCGGGGGTCTGGAGTAATGGTATCGAACACGAATGTGTTGAACCAGGTGTTCTCTACTGCCCAGGCAATTTGCCCGGTGACAGCGAGGGCGATCATAACGATCCAGGTTCTGCGAGATATTTGTGACGTTGTTTTTGGTTCAGTGGTCAAGATTTTGTCCTCGTAATCGTGGTGGCCTAATTCTAAGTTACTCTAAAGGTTTTGTGGTTGAGCCCATCACTTTTCATCAGATATTCGCCAAGGGTGAGTATCCCCAAGCCCGGGTTACCAAAGCACCCTTGTACCTAAGATAATCTACTGAATTTAGTGCTCAACTTCCTAAAACGCTGTTATGATGGGAGATGTAAAGATTCTTTTTGACCATTGAAACGGAGCACTATGTCAACAATTATTGTAGATAAGATCGCCAAAAGTTTCGGCGCTACCCAAGCAGTCAAAGATGTTTCTTTCGAAGTTCGTCCTGGCGAAATTTTTGGTTTGCTTGGACCCAATGGCTCCGGAAAAACCACCTCCATCCGCATCATCTTGGACATCTACCAACCGGATTCGGGCAGTGTGACCATCCTCGACGGTCCCATGACCAACGATAAACTTAACCATATCGGGTACATCCCTGAGGAACGCGGACTCTACCAGGACGTACCGCTTGATCGCTGCCTGACCTATCTCGCTACCCTCAAAGGGCTAACTGAAGAGCAAATTAAGGAACGCTTACCAAAATACCTGGCCAAGTTTGATCTCACTGATCATGCCAAAAAGAAATCCAAGGAACTCAGCAAGGGCATGCAGCAAAAAGCGCAGCTCATCGCTGCTCTGATCCACGACCCGGAGATCATCATCATTGATGAACCTTTCTCCGCGCTGGACCCCGTCAACACGCAGTTGGTCAAAGACCTGCTGCTTGAACAGCGCAACGCTGGCAAAACTATCGTCATGTGCACCCACCAGATGAACCAGGTGGAGCAGCTCTGCGATCGTCTCGTGCTCATTGACCACGGTCAGGTGCTTCTCCAGGGCGAGCTCTCCGAGATCCGCGACCGCTTTCGCACCAATGAGGTGATCATCGATGCGCTCAATCCCTTACCTGAGCAAATAAATGGCGTTTCAAAGATCGAGCAGCTCAATGATGCTTACCGTCTCACCCCGCAGGAAGGTCTCTCTGCCCACGATCTGCTCAACCAACTGGTTGCGCAAGGTATTGAACTCAATTCTTTCGAAGTGGCAGTACCGACCCTGGATGAAATCTTCATCCGGGTGGTGAAGGAAGGCAACGGTTTCCATGAATAAAACCATTGATGTCGCCAGGTACGAATACCTGCACCATGTTGCCAACAAACGCTTCTGGCTCTCTCTGATCGGCGTGCCACTTGGGTTTATATTGATTTTTGTGGCCTCAATGGTACTTTCGTTTCTTTCCTTTGATACCCGCCCGGTTGGAATCGTAGATAACGCAAATTTGATCCAAATCGAGCCTGACAACACGCAGAAATCGACCATTTTTGATACACAAATACACCTCTACGTTTATCCCGATGAAAGCGCCGCACGTGCCGCTGCTTCAGCGGATGAGATTCAGGGCTTTGCGGTAATCCCAGAAGATTATGCTTCGCGCTTTGAGTTGACCTATTGGACCAACAAGCAGCCTGGCAACGACGTCCAATCGGCAATTGCCAATTTCATAAGCAGAAATCTGATGGTCGCAGAAAACATAGATTCGGCAGTCTTGAAGCGCGTCAATGAAGGAAGCGCCGTCAGCCTGCAGTCTTTGGATGGCAGCCAAACCTCCGACGGAACCGGCTGGCATCGCATCATTGTACCGGTGGTGATCGGTATGCTCAACTTCATCGTGGTGATGAGCAGTGGTGGCTATTTACTCAAAGCTCTGGTGGAAGAAAAAGAAAATCGTACCATTGAGATCATGCTTACTTCTGTGCCCTCGCGGGAGATCATGGCTGGCAAAATTGTTGGCAACCTCGGCGTCGGTCTGACCCAAATCGCCGCCTGGATCATTCTGCTTGGCATCGCGGGATTTCTCTTCCGCGACAGGCTCGGATTTCTGGCAGATATCAACCTTTCAGGCTCCTATCTGGCGATCAGTGTGGCTTTGATGATCCTTTCTTTCCTCTTCACTGCCGCCCTGATGGCCACCATCGGCGCGGCAATGACCAGTACCGAAGAATCGCAGGGGATCATCGGACTGATGGTGTTGCCGATGATGTTCCCGTTCTACTTCTTTACGGTCTTCCTCAATAGTCCCAATGGCATCCTCGCCAGAGTTCTAAGCTTCATTCCACTCAGTGCACCGCTGGCGCTCTCCCTTCGCATGGCTTTCAGCTCAGTCTCGCCACTCGAGATTGCTGGCGTGTTCGTGGTCATTATCAGTTTTTCGCTGCTAATGTTCTGGTTGGCGGGGGTTGTCTTCAAACGCGGCATGCTGCAATATAGCAAGCGGCTCTCGCTCAAAGAAATCTTCAGCAAGGAGACCCGCAATGCGTGACATCGTAAACGTCTTCAAATTTGAATTTTTGACGGTTCTCCGGCGCAGGTCCTTCATCCTCAGCCTGATCCTCGTGCCTCTGATTCCTGCTTTGCTCCTGGGAATCTTGAAGCTCATCAACCAGGATAAATCTCAATCCGTTCAGGAATTGGTCATCCAGGAAGTCGGTAACCCTTTGCCCATTGGGGTAGTGGACCGGGGCAACGTGATCAAGGAGTATCCCGAGTGGCTCACACAAGGCAGGCTTGTGGCGGTAGCTTCTGAGGAAGACGCGCGCCAGAAAACCGCCGCGGGTGAACTTCAGGGCTTTTATGTGGTCGAACCTGATTACCTTGAAACCGGTAGGATGCGCTTTATCAAACCTCAGATCAGCATGATCACTGAGCTTCTGCAGCAGGACGTTCTCAAGGACCTGGTCAATTACAACCTGCTCGGGGCTGACCAGCAGCGTTACATGCGCTTTATGAACCCTGCCAATTTTACTTTTGAGTACCTCAACCCCGAAAGTGCGGACACGCGCGACCAAGCCAACGCAGCCACCTATTGGGTGCCATATGCGGTCACAATGTTCTTCTACATGATCATTCTGATCAGCTCCGGTTTGATGCTGAACGCCGTCACCAAAGACAAAGAGAACAAAACAATTGAGATCCTGCTTTCTTCCGCTAAACCCCTTGACCTTTTCATTGGCAAAATCCTGGCGTTTGGTTCCCTCAGCCTGGTGCAGATGGTGGTTTGGTTTGGCACGTTGGTTATTATCGCTAAAGTCGGCAAAACCACGCTGCCATTCCTGGAAGCCATCAGCATACCGACCAGTGTGCTCGTGGCAAGCGTGCCGTTCTTCATTGGCGGCTTCTTGCTTTACGGCAGCCTGATGGCGGGTATGGGTGCCGTGGCGCCCAACCTCAGGGAAGGAAACCAGTCCACCTTTGTATTAAGTCTTCCGCTGATCTTTACGGTCATGTCAATCAACCAGTTGATTGAGACACCCTTCTCCACCTTTACCACCTTCCTGACGCTTTTCCCCTTCACGTCCCCGGTGGTCATGCTCACGAGGCTGTCCGTTGGTCCGGTCCCGGTTTGGCAGCTAATCGCCAGCATCGCATTATTGATTGGGGCAGTCATCATCGTCATCCGCGGTGTTTCGAACCTGTTCAGTTCTCAATACCTGCTCAGCGGGCAAAAGATGAACATTGGCCTGTTTTTCAGGACGGTATTCATCGGTCACCGCCGGGCTTGATCCTGTGTCACCAAAACAGCAGACCTTACGGTCTGCTGTTTTTTTGGCGTTATACTTGAAACATCACTCTCTTATGAGTTTATTATGAAACCGCAAAAGACCTTACTTCTGATCTTATTC
>DAOOPV010000072.1:0-10845 GCA_035388405.1 Anaerolineaceae bacterium | reverse complement strand
TCACTCTTTTAGTCCTGGGCGCGTGTCAGCCCCAACCCAACACTGCCACCCCCACGGACCCCCTGGACAGCGTTCGCACCGAAGTCGCCCGCACAGTTGAGGCGCTCACCACCCAGATTGTGGCAACAGATCAGGCTGCCCAAACCCAAACAGCAGTTTTCTTCGTGCCATCCCCCTTGCCGCCCACCCCAGAGCCAAGTCCCGCTCCGACGCTCAGCCTGCCAACGGAACCAGCCATCCCAACCGCGGCTATTCTGCCAACACTCACTCCTTCAGGAAGTTGCGATCTGGCAGCGTTTGTCGATGAAACTATTCCCGATGGCAGCCAATTCCCACCCGGAACCGTGTTTACCAAGACCTGGACCTTGCAAAACGCAGGCACTTGCACCTGGACCGCCGATTACGATCTGGTTTTCGTCAGTGGCGATCCGATGAACGCGCCCCAAACCCTTCCTCTCACCGGGGATCCCGTGCCACCTGGCAGCAGTGTGACAATCTCCATCCCGTTCACATCGCCGCTGGTTGGCGGCAGTTACCGGGCGGATTTCAAGCTGCGCAATGCCGACGGCGTGCTCTTTAGTTTCAAGGATCCATCTCAGACTTTCTGGGTGGAAATTCAGGTTATGACAGGCAAAATCGATCTCGTTTCCATGGCTTGCAGCATCCGCTGGACGAACGCCTCAGCTGAACTTCCCTGCCCGGGTCTGCCCACAGACACGCGCGGTTTTGCCTACACCGACTTCGCGCCTGTGCTTGAAAATGGCAACAAGGATGACGAACCAGCCTTATGGCTCGGCGTTCAGCAGATTCAGGATGGCATCCTGCGGGGCACATTACCTGTCATGCTGATACCCCAAAACGCCAAATTCAGCACAATTTTGGGCTGTGCCAACGATCAGGAGTCGTGCGATGTGACTTTACGCCTCAGCTTCCAGGAGGGAGACAAACCGCTGATAGAAATTGCCCACTGGCAAAAAACGCACGATGGTAAATTATTAAGAATCAGCCAGGATCTGTCTGCGCTTTCAGGAAAAAGCGTTCGGATCATTTTGCAGGTTGAGGCCAATGGTTCTCATCAAGGTGACATCATCCACCTGCTTGCGCCGGTCATCGCACCTTGATGCACGCCACTAAACTTGACAAAACAAGAATAAACCTTGACAATTACTCATTAACCCAAGCCAGTCTACAGCAGACCGGAGGAATGATGACACGACAAAAAATTACCAAATTACTACTGGGACTAGGTGTGGCTGTTCTCGTGCTAAGCGCTTGCGGACCGCGCGTAACCACCCCCGATCCACAACAGATGGAAACGCTTATTGCTGAGACCGTTGCAGCTCAGTTGACTCGCACAGCAATCGCGCGCCCCAGTGAGACTCCCACTCCAACGCTTGCTCCTACCCCTACGCTGGCTCCCCCCACAGCTACCGTTTCCGTTCCGACTGCCGCAGTTGGGCTGCCGACCAGCACTGTTGCCGGACCAGCCACTGCCACGCTCCCGCCAGCACAAACAGGTGTTGATGCCGGTGTCTGGACGTACAGTGTACCTGCGGACGGTGCCAACATCAAAGCTGGCGGAAAGTTCTCTGTGGTTGTCACCCTGATGAACACCGGCACGACCACCTGGAACACCAGCTATTACATTATGCACACCGACGGGCCTGCGATGGGCGCTGACGCCGAGATCAATATGCCCTACGATGTGCCGCCGAACATGAGCGTACAGATCACGATCGAGTTCACCGCTCCCACCGAGACTGGCAAGGTCAAAAGCGATTGGATGATCGTGAATCCCAGCGATGTAGGATTCGCCCTCTTCTGGTTTGAATACAACATCAACTAAAGCAGGCAGCATGTCCCTTGAAGAACTGATCAAAGCCGAGGCACTTAGTCTCGGCTTTGCGTTATGCGGATTCAGCAGCGCGGTCACCCCACCCCATTACGAAGCTTACCTGCAATGGATTGAAGCCGGACATCACGCGGGAATGGATTACATGGCTCGCCCAAACGCCATCGAAGCCCGCTATGACCCCGCCCAGTTACTGCCTGGTTGCCGGACGGTTATCAGCCTCGCGGCACCTTATCCTGTGCCTGTGAGCGACCAAAAATCCCAACCAACTCAGGGCAAAATTGCTGCGTATGCTCTTCTGCCAGACTACCACCACGTCCTGAAAACCCAGGCAGAACTCCTTGCGCAAAAGATTGCCCAACTAATTGACAAACCGCTAACCCACCTGGTGTGTGTCGACACAGCCCCCATCCTCGAAAAAGACTACGCGCAGCAAGCCGGCTTGGGGTGGATTGCCCGAAACTCCTGCCTGACCTCCCAGGGATACGGCTCGTGGCTGTTCCTGTGTGAGCTCCTGGTTGATCTGCCTCTCAAGCCGGATAAACCTCTAACCAACTCCGATTGTGCCGATTGCCATCGCTGCCAGATGGCCTGCCCCACCAAAGCCATCCTGCCTAACCGCACAATTGACGCCCGACGCTGCCTTTCTTACCTCACGATCGAACATCGCGGACCCATCCCGCACGCCTTTCGCCCGCTGCTTGGTCAGCGCATCTTCGGCTGTGACACCTGCCAGACCATCTGCCCTTCCAACCAAAAACCACAAAATATCATCCCATTCTTTGAAAAGTTCCAACTTCTTGATCCGCAGCCTGACCTGCTCGAATCGTTTTTGTTGACCGAAGCTGAATTCAGAACCCGCTATGCCAACACTCCCGTCCTGCGGGCAAAATACCAGGGCTTCCGCCGCAATCTCGCGATTGTGCTCGGTAACGCCCGCCTGGAAGCAGCCAGGACTGCCTTGTTGGATTGTGCGACCACCGAACCGGATGATGTTGTGCGTGAAGCAGCTCAATGGGCGCTCTCCCAGTACTAATGTGGATTAAACCGACGCCTTTGTGGCATAATTAAACAAAATCTGAGCCTCAAGGAGAGCTAATGCAAACCTTGCATGTTGTTTCGCATACGCATTGGGATCGCGAATGGTATAAGACCTTCCAGCAGTTCCGCCTGCAACTCGTCCATCTGGTGGATAATCTCCTGCTTATCCTGGATCAGGACCCGGATTACAAGCATTTCATGCTGGACGGGCAGACGATCGTGCTTGAGGATTACTTGCAAGTTCGCATGGCAAACTTACCGCGCTTGCAGCAATATATCCAGGATAAGCGCATCCTCATCGGTCCCTGGTATATCCTGCCGGATGAATTTCTGGTCTCCCCGGAAGCGATCGTACGCAACCTGTTGATTGGGAAAAACATCTGCCAGATGTTCGGGCAGCGCATGATGGTTGGCTACATCCCTGATCCTTTCGGTCACCTTTCGCAATTGCCCCAAATCCTCAATGGCTTCCACATGGACACCGCCTGCCTTTGGCGCGGCGTACCGGATGGCTCCCCTACGTTAATAAACTGGCAGGCTGCTGATGGCTCCAGTGTGCTGCTCGCTCACCTCTACGATGGGTATGGCAACATCGCTGATTGGCCAGCCTCTGATCCGGACCAGTCGCTTGAACAGCTTAATCTCAAGGCAGACAAACTCCAACCCTACAACCCCAGTTCGCATTACTTAATGATGCGTGGCAGCGACCATCTTGAACCGCGACCCGAACTGCCTGAGCACTTGCGCTACTTCAACCAGCACAACCAGTCCGAGCGCCATGCCTTTCACTCCACCCTTCCAGCATACCTGGCTGCCGTTTCGAACGAGATTTTGGAACAAAAACTCACCCTCCAGACTCTGCGAGGGGAGCTGCGCGACCCTCACAAAGCCCACATTCTGCCAGCAGTACTATCCGCACGGATGTGGATCAAGCAGCGCAATCATTACTCTCAGAACCTGCTCGAACGTTGGGTGGAGCCTTTTTCCACTTGGGCTGAACTGCAAACGCGCCACGAAGACGCCTTTACTCCACCCGTTGAGCATCAGACTACCAGCCGCATCGCCGACCCTGGCTCGGTTGTGCACCATGCCTGGAAGCTGCTCATCAGCAATCACCCGCACGATTCCATTTGCGGGTGCTCCGTGGATGCCACCCACAACGATATGATCAGTCGCTTTGATCAAGTTGACCAGATCGGTGAAGAACTCACCAGCCAATCGCTGGATGCTCTTAGTTTTGAGATCAACACCTTCCGAAATGGCGAAAATGGCGAATTTGCCGCTCTGACCGTCTTCAATCCCTCGCCCTACCCTCGCAGTGCAATCATAAATACATCCATCGATATGCCACAGGATCTCAGATCGCTGCGCGTCATCGATTCTGATGGCAAACAGATTTCAGTGGATTACCTTTTTGGCGAACGGGAGTTTGCTGAGTCCAACACCAAAGTGCCCTATGCGTCTTTGGATATTTTCGCAGAAGATCTTCCTGCCATGGGTTATCGTACGTATTGGATTTGCGGATCTGACGAACCTGACGAGATCTGCGACGATCAGGATGAGGAATTGGACGATGTTATATCAAATCAGTTCCTTGAAATTCGTGCTGCAGATGCAAGGGGCAGCCTTACCCTGAAGGACCTTCGAACGGGTCAGGTTTTTGAGGGGCTTTGCCAGATCGTGGATGTAGGAGACCGCGGTGATGAGTATAACTTCACACCCCCGGAGCACGACACCGAGATCAAACCAACTCTGGTTTCCACAACAACTTACAAAACCAATCTTTACGAGACATTGATCCTTAGTCTCACGATGGACCTGCCTGTTTCGTTGACAGAATCCCGCGACAGCCGCGAAGAAAGCACCCTCACCCACGACCTCGATGTTCTGGTGACACTGGTGAAAGACGTGCCGCAAGCGGATGTTCAGATCTACTTCGAAAATGAAGCACTCGATCACCGCCTTGGGGTCCGCTTCAAAACCGGTCTGAAAGTGGACACTGCCCGTTTTGACGGCCATTATGATATTCTCATACGCCCCATCGACCTCCCCAAGACCGACAGCACCTGGCGTGAGCTTCCCCGCCCCGAAGTGCCTCAGCGCAATTTCGTGGACGTCAGCAATGAACAGGCCGGTCTGATGATCGCTAATCGCGGTTTACCCGAAGTGGCTGTGGTTCGCGATGAAAACGGTGAAGCGGTAATCGACCTCACCTTGCTTCGTTCCATCGGCTGGCTTAGCCGGGACGACCTCTGGAACCGCGTTGGTCACGCCGGTCCAGCGCTGATGACCCCGGATGCCCAGGAGCTGCGCCCTTACACCTACGATTTCTGCATTATTCCTCACGGGTCGAACTTCTTCGAAGCCGTCAAATTGGCGCAATCCTTCCAGACTGACCTGGACGTCCGCATTTCCAACCTCCATGATGGCAGCCTGCCGGCTGAGAGTTCCATGGTGGAAGTCTCGCATACTGAATTTTTGGTCACCGCCATCAAGGAGTCCGAAGATGAAACCGGTTGGGTCGTGCGTGGGGTCAACCTTGGGGATGAAACCATCACCTTGCGCTTGAAACCCAATATGCTCAACAAAAGCGCCCATTTGGTGAACCTGGACGAGAGCCTCATTCACGACCTGGTGCAACTGCCCGATGGCAGCGTTGAGCTTGAGGTTCCGACCAAACGCGTCATCAGCATCTTGTTCAAGATCACCGACTGAGGTCCTGTTCTTGACGCAACCTGACTTCTTGATTGCAGACATTCCCATCCATGGCCGCCTGATCCTGGCGCCGATGGATGGCATTTCGGATGCGGCTTTTCGACTGCTTACCCGCAGGTTGGGTTCTGCCTATTCGGTCTCCGAATTCATCAACACCCTCGACTACGCCCATCAAAAATCTTATGAAAAGAAGCGCCTTTTGGCTCGTGACGATGAACGTCCTTTCGTGGCGCAGCTGCTCGATAACGACGCGGTTCGCATGGCGGAGTGCGCTGCCCGCATCGAGGAAGAGTTCCATCCCGACATGATCGACATCAACATGGGCTGTGCCGCCAAAAGCGTGGCAGGTCGCGGAGCCGGTGTGGGCATGATGCGTAATCCGCAGCTTGTCAAGGATGCCGTCACGCTTGTCGGCCATGCGGTCAAAGTTCCGGTCACCGTCAAGATGCGGCTGGGTTGGGATAGCAACACGCTAAATTTTCTCGAATTGGCAAATTTGGCAGCAGAAAACGGTGCGAAAGCCATCGCGCTGCACGGACGCACCGGCAAAATCTCATACCAAAAACCTGCCCAGTGGCAGCCGATCGCTGAGCTGAAGCGCGCTTTTCCAAATCTGCCCGTCATCGGCAATGGCGACGTCGCCACGCCCGCCGACGCGCGCCGCATGCTGGAGGAAACCGGCTGTGACGCGGTCATGATCGGACGTGCTGCCAAAGCCAATCCCTGGATTTTCTCCTGGCGCAGTCGGGATGAAGTCAGCGTCCAGGAAGTAGCCGAAACCGCCCTCTGGCAGCTCAAGGATATGCTCGCGACTGATCCTGAAAGCGCCATCATGCCCTTTCGCAAGTATCTCAAAGCCTACCTGGACCCCTATCAGCTTCCGCGCGAAACCATGCGAGCCCTGCTCACCTGCAGCGATGCCAATCAACTATTAGCAATGATAGTTGATACCTTTACCAAACTGGGGGCAGCCATAGAGTAAACTCCTCCGGATGAGTTTTGATCCAGGGGTAAAATAAACCAACAGTCAAAAGAGGAGCCGAGCAATGAACCTAAGCCAGTCTATCGAAGAGAAAGCCTACAAGAGCGTTATCCGCGCCTGGACCATGTACGATTGGGCGAACTCCGCTTTCGCCACCACTATCATGGGGGCGATCCTGCCCACATATTTTGCCACTTACATAGCCCAGGGAGATTCCGTTCCAATCTGGGGTAATGCCGTTGCCATCGGCAGCCTGATTGCGGCTCTGCTCAGCCCCATCCTGGGCGGCATTGCGGACTTCAAAGCCTCCAAAAAACTCTTTCTCGGGCTCTTTGCGGCCCTTGGCGTCGTCAGCACTTTCTTATTATTCTTCATCACCAGCCCAGAGCAACAAACGCTTTGTATTGTGCTCTACATCCTTGGTACGATCGGTTTTGCCGGTTCGCTCGTCTTCTACGACTCCCTTCTGCCGCATGTGGCAAAACCTGAAGATATGGACAAAGTCTCATCGCGCGGTTATGCCCTTGGCTATATCGGCGGTGGCTTGCTGCTTCTCGTCAACATTGTGATGATTTTCCTTGGTCCCGGCTTGTTGAAAAACATGCCCGAGGCGGAAGCCACACAGTTAATGATGCGGCTCAGCCTGGCAAGCGTGGCGATTTGGTGGGCGGTTTTCTCCATCCCACTGTTCCGCAATGTTATGGAGCCAGTCGCCATGGCAGAGCAGCGCGAACTTGGGCAAAGCGGAGTGCTCGTTAGCCTCAGGCGTCTTGGCAAGACTTTCCGCGAGATCCGTGATTACAAGGACCTGTTCTGGTTCTTGCTGACCTTTCTGGTCTACTCCAACGGCATTGGCACCATCATCACCATGGCAGCCGCTTTTGCGACAGACCTGGGTTTTAGCACCATGACCGTGATTGGCACCTTCCTGATGGTCCAGTTCGTTGCCGCTCCTTTTGCCCTGCTTTTTGGAAAGCTTGCCGCCACTCTCGGCAACAAAAAAGCGATCACCATCAGCCTGATCATCTACACCCTCGTTGCCATCGTGGGTTACTTTATGACCAAAGACTGGCACATGTTCTTGCTTGGCTTTGGCGTGGCAACTGTTCAAGGTGGCAGCCAGGCTCTGAGCCGCTCCTTGATTGGCAAGCTCATGCCAAAGAGCAAGAGCGCGGAATTTTTCGGCTTCTTCAGCGTTTCAGAAAAGTTCAACACCGTCCTCGGTCCAGCAATTATGGCGCTGGTCACCAAACTCACCGGCAATCCTCGCTACGGCATTGTTTCGTTGGTGATCTTCTTCGTAGTTGGCATGCTGATGCTCCAGAAGGTTAATCTCGAACGTGGCGCGCGTAAAGCGAAAGCCGAAGATGAACTGATGGTTGTGGCTTATTAAACCTGAGTGCAGGTTCACTATCCCACCAAGCCTCCCGCAGTATCGCGGGAGGCTTTTTTTGTCATAATGGCAATACTTTGATTGTCACTTTACATACTGTTCAAAGTGACTATAATTCTTTTGCTGATGATTAAAATTTCCGGGAGAATTGACAAATGAAGAAATTCCGCGTTGCGGTTTTGGCAAACATAAAGGCGAACGCACCTGCTTTTGAAGGTATGAGTGAAGACCAATGGGATGATCTCGACTCAGAGACCACCGTCCTCTCCCTGGTTAATGCCATCCGCGAAGGTGGACACGAATGTGAATTCCTGGAAGCCGATGAATCTATCATCGACACCGTTCGTGCTTACAAACCCGATATCTGTTTCAACATCGCTGAGAGCCACTTTGGCGACTCCCGCGAAGCGCAGATCCCTGCCATCCTTGAAAAACTTCAAATTCCTTACACCGGTTCAAAAGTCCTGACTCTTGCGCTTGCCCTCGACAAACCCATGACCAAGCGTATTCTCGCCTGGCATAATTTGCCTACTCCTGAATTTCAATCCTTTGAACGCGAAGATGAACCCCTGGATGAAGGCATGAACTACCCCCTGTTCATCAAACCCAGCCGCGAAGGCACGGGTATGGGCATCACTTACCAGTCCATCCTGCATAACGACTCGGAACTCCGCAAACAATTACGCTATATCCTCAAGCGCTACAAACAACCCGCACTGGTTGAACGTTTTATTGAGGGGCGTGAGGTCACGGTTGGCTTGGTTGGCAACCTGATCGGTCCGGTTGCCCGCCGTATCCCCAAGGACGAAAACGCTCATCGCATCCACGCCGGCTTGCACTTTTTGCCCCCCATGGAAGTAAACCTCGACCCCTACCTCGAAACCGATGGCGTCTACGATAACTACCTGAAGACTGCCCTGGCAGCTGAACTTGAGTATCTCTGTCCAGCCCCTCTGGATGAAGATATGGTGGATGAACTCAACTGGCTCGCGGCAGCAGTATTCCGCGTTACAGGCGCGCTCGACTTCGCCCGGATCGACTTCCGGCTCGACAAAAACGACAACTTCAAACCCTACATCCTCGAGATCAATCCCCTGCCGGGTTTAATGCCCAAACTCTCTGATATCGTTATCGAAGCTAACGCCGATGGCGTCAGCCATACCGAGTTGATCAACATGATCCTCAATACCGCTTTGGCGCGGTATGGAATGATATAAACCTAAATTATGCCAGCAACACTTCTGCGTTTGATGACCCCCGAAGATTACCCGGCCTTGTTCGCCCTTTGGAACAGCGTGCCGGAGTTTAACCGGGGACTGCGCAGCCTGGACGACAGCGAAGAAGGCATTCGGAAATTCCTAAAACGCAACCCCACTACCTGTTTTGTGGCAGAAATCGCCGGCGAGATCATCGGCGGTATTCTTGCCGGGCATGATGGCAGGCGCGGCTATATCTACCACGCCATCGTGCTGCCCGAACACCAGGGAAAGGGTATCGGAAAGCAGCTCGCCGATGCTGCCTGTGACGCGCTCAAGGCAGAGGGGATCAATCGGGTCGGCATGCTGGTTTTCGCTGGCAACCAGCAAGGCAACGCCTTCTGGGAAAGCCAGGGTTGGCAAACCCGCCCTGATCTCAACTACCGCAACAAATCCCTCAACGAGGATAACATCTGACGTGGCTCCTGCCATTCGCCCAGCCAAGGTTGAAGATATCCCCCTGCTCATCAAAGCCAGGTTGGATTTTTTGAGCGCCCTTGACTATCCTGTTTTACTCTACGACTTATCAAAAGCACATTACCAACTCGTGGCTTTTCTCTCCGAACACCTTGAACGCGATCTTTTCGCCTGTATCGCTCTGGATGGCGAGACGCTTGCAGCAGCTGGATTTTTGCAGGTGATGCACGTTATGTGGCAGCCCGCTGCGCCTGAGGGCACATACGGACGGATCATCAACATCCTCACCTGGCCTGAATTTCGTCACCAGGGTCTGGCGCGCGAGATCATGCAGGCGCTGATCCAAAAAGCCCGGGAACTCGACCTGGCTTACGTAGACCTGGACGCCAGCCCCGAAGGGCAGCCGCTCTACGAGAGCCTGGGCTTCAATCTGCTGCAAGCCAAACATCCCCCAATGCGGCTTTACCTCTAAAGCATTCAATCAAATCCATTCCTGTGCCACTTGACTGGCATGATTCATGCTGCGAATCAGACACGAACCGTTCGTTTTGTGGAAGGAGGCGCAATGGCTCATTGGTCCTTTTGTGGGTTGAATTGTGAGGAGTGCCCCGTTTACCAAGCCACTCAAAAGCAGGATCAGGCGCACCAAGTCTGGCTGGCGGCAGAATATTCGACTGAAAGCAGTTGGTTTTCCCCTGCAGAAATGACTTGCCAAGGCTGCCATAGCCAGCAGCGGCTCGAAAGCAAGATGTGCCAGGAGTGTGCGTTGCGAAAATGCGCATCCAATCGCGTCCGCCTGACATGCGCGGAATGCCCTGATTTTCCCTGCAGCTTGATCGACCGTTACGTTTCAATCGAAACCGATGCCCGCTGCCAGCTCCAGCTCTGGCACGAACGCCTGGCGGCGCTCGTTTAAAGCTCTTCTTCTCATAATTGCATATTTGAATCCCTTTCTTTAATTAATAGGCGTAGGGTGGACTGGCGTCGTTCCGATACATCGTGTGTAGGGTGGGTTGGCGTCACAAAGAAATAGTAATACAACTACCTCGCTATAGCCAACCCACCAATGCAGATATTACGTATTTGTAATTGTAGGTCGTAATGAGCCGTCTTTGCTCACTCCGACAATGATACAAGCGTAGATACCGTATTGAAAGTCAAGCTGAATAATTGAATTGGCGGTCATACT
>DAOOPV010000071.1:0-10901 GCA_035388405.1 Anaerolineaceae bacterium | reverse complement strand
GTAATCACCCTAACCTAACCCCAGCATCGTCTCATATGTATTGAACCCATTCAGGCACTTGCGCAGGGGCGGGAGCGTGATATAATGACTGCATGACTGGTCCGGTGAGCGGTCCTTTTTTGGGCTGCGAGCAAGGAGACCTGCAATAAAACAAAATCTATAGGAGCATATGTCATGGCATTGAAAAAAGAACTAAAAACCGAAGTTATTGAGAAGTACGCACGAGAAGCTGGCGACACGGGTTCACCGGAGGTCCAGATCGCTTTGCTTTCGACCCGTATCACCCAACTGACCGATCACCTGCGTGTCAACAAGCACGACGAGTCATCTCGCCGAGGTCTGTTGAAGCTGGTGGGTCAGCGCCGTCGTCTTTTGGCTTATTTGCGCCAGAAGAATTATGATAGTTTCCTGGCGATCACGGAATCTCTGAACATTCGCCGGAAATAAGTATTAAATGAAGGTCGTTCGCATGTAATAACTCCCACCGCCTGTCTAATTGAAGGCGGGGGAGTTTTTCGTGCCCAAGTATTAACAAGTCGATTTATGCCAGTCGGGTATTGAAAATTGCTGATCAGACTCTGAACGGCGGCTTTCAGTCCCTGAACTGGCAAACAGTGAAAGGACAAAATGAAACCAGAAGCTAAATATTTTTCAACCACCTTGGGTGGTAAAGAGGTCACCTTTGAGACCGGCAGGATCGCCCGCCTTGCAGGCGGATCAGTGATCCTGCGCCAGGGCGACAGCATGATGTTCGCCGCTGCCACAATGGGCGGCATTCGTGAAGGCACCGACTTTTTCCCGCTGACCGTGGACTACGAAGAACGTATGTACGCCGGCGGCAAGATCCCCGGATCGTTCTTCCGCCGCGAAGGACGCCCCTCCACCGATGCCACGCTCGTGGCTCGCCTGACAGACCGCCCGCTGCGCCCGCTCTTCCCCGAAGGGATGCGCAACGAAGTTCAGGTCGTGCTGATGTCGCTCTCCGCTGACACCGAAAACCCGCTGGATATGCTCGCGATCAATGCCGCTTCGGCTGCTTTGATGATCTCCGACATCCCCTTTGGTGGTCCGGTCGGCGCGGTGCGTGTTGGCTTTGTGGACGGCAAGCTGGTGGTGAATCCCACCATCCAGGAAATGGAAATTTCCACCCTCGATCTGCGCGTGGCAGGCACCAAGGATGCTCTCCTGATGGTCGAAGCCGGCGCGAACGAAGTGACTGAAGTCTTGATGGCAGAAGCGCTGCAACTCGCGCACGAATCCATTCAACCAATCATCGAAGCCCAGTTGCGCATGGCTGCTGAAATCGGCAAAGCCAAGAAAGTCGTCAAACTGGCTGAGAAAGACACCGCTCTGATCGCCCAGGCAAAAGAAGCTGTCCGCTCCCGTTTGGAAGCCCTGCTCGATCAGGACTATAGCAAAGACACTCTCTATGGCGGTATCGCTGATATCAAAGCGGCTTACATTCTCGAGCAGGCTGGCGAAGAACCAACTCCTGAAGCTGTCGCAGCATTTGGCGCGGCATATGACGAAGCTGAAAAACAGATCATTCGCGAACGCATCCTGAACCAGGGTAAGCGCCCCGATAACCGCAAGGTTTACGAAGTGCGCGAAATTACCTGTGAAGTGGACATTGCCCCCCGTGCACACGGCTCCGGTCTGTTCACCCGTGGTGAGACCCAGGTTTTGACCCTGGCGACGCTTGGCACACCCAAGGAAGCCCAGGAACTGGACAACCTCAACGGCATGGATTCAAAACGATACATGCACCACTATAACTTCCCTGGCTACTCCACCGGTGAGACCAAACGCCTTGGCGGGCAGTCCCGGCGTGAGATTGGGCACGGCGCTTTGGCAGAACGTGCTCTTGCACCTGTTATCCCAAGTGAAAAGGTTTTCCCCTACACCCTGCGTTTGGTGTCTGAGGTGATGGCTTCGAACGGTTCCTCTTCGATGGGATCGGTTTGCGGTTCAACCCTGGCACTGATGGACTGCGGCGTGCCGATTTCGTCACCTGTTTCTGGTGTGGCGATGGGTTTGATCATGGAAGGCGACAAATACGTCATCCTGACCGATATTCTTGGCACCGAAGATCACCTCGGTGATATGGACTTCAAAGTGGCAGGCACCCGCAACGGTATCACCGCCCTGCAGATGGACATCAAGATCAGCGGCATCACCCCTGCGATCATGGCGGAAGCGCTGGATCGTGCCAAGGCAGCCCGGTTCTACATCCTCGAGCAGATGCTGGCGACGATCGCCGAGCCTCGCCCGAGCCTGAAGAAACACGTGCCTCGGATCGAGTCTGTGAAAGTCCCGATCGACAAGATCGGCGCTATCATCGGCCCCGGTGGCAAGAACATTCGCGCCCTCCAGGAAGAGACCAACACCAAGATCGACATCGACGACGACGGCACCGTGTACATTGCCTCAGTCGACGGCGTCGGCTTCGAAGAAGCACGCGACCGCATCCTGGCTGTGACTGAATCGGCTGAAATTGGCAAGATTTACACTGGAAAGTGCGTTCGGGTTACCGATTTTGGCGCTTTCATCCAGATTTTACCGGGTATCGACGGCATGGTCCACATTTCCCAGCTTTCCAGCGAACGTGTTGAAAAGGTTGAGGATGTGGTCAACGTGGGCGATGAACTGACTGTTATGGTCACCGACGTTACCCCCGAAGGCAAGATCCGTTTGTCTCGCCAGGCTTTGCTCGAGGGCTGGACCCCCGAGGAAGCACGCGAGCACGACAAGCCCAAGGGCGGCAAGAGCGGTGGCGACCGTCGTGGTGGTGGTGACCGACGGAGTGGCGGTGGTGACCGACGAAGCGGTGGCGGAGATCGCCGGGATCGCAGAAACTAAGCCAGAGGTTCATTTGTAACCTTTGATGGTTCTATTAAAGAGGTGCTGATGAAAATTGGCACCTTTTTTATTTCATCGTATTAGTAATTGCCAATAGAACATTGTCTATCCAATGATTGTGGATAGAATTGCAGCACCTTAGCAATTTCTGCTATTGGGGGAAGTGCTCACAAAAACCTCAAAACGATTAGTTTTAAAATGTGTATAATTAATTTAAGTGAGACACAGTTTCTTATGACTTTGTTGCCAACGATGTCAATTGATTACATTTGGTAGAGACACGCATGGAAAGTAAATTTAACACCAAAAAACAGTTTCTTGGTTGTCTATACGGGGCAACTGCAGGGTTGGTGTTTGCTCTGGCTGCCTGGGGTATTGACGCTTTTTTATTGGCACAGTCAAATGTAAAGCATCCATTAATTAGTTTTTTACCAGCCATGATGATTTTGGTTTCTGTGGGAATTTTGATTGGTTGGTTGTCAGTTAAAGTTGATAAAGGCTGGTTGACTCTGATACTTTGGCTCGGATTTGGGATACTATGCACCTGGCTGATCACCTGGTTGCCTGTGCATGGAAGAGGCCTGGTTCTTAAAAATATCGAGCCGGATTTGACAAATTTGATCAAATTCCCCGAATTGGATTCGTTAGGCCAACTGTGGTTTTTTGGATTATTTGTGATTGCCTTGCCCAGCCTGATTGCAGGATTGATGGAAGGAATATTGGTAGACCAGGCACTTGGATCTTCAAGCAAGAGCGGTGTGTTGATCTTGTTACTAGCCAGTCTTTTCTTTTTTGGGGTTGCGGGCAGAGCAGCTGATCATTTGGTGAATGAAAAATTCCGTGAAGCAACCATGGTGACTGATAGTCTGATCCAGTTTGGGTCGGAAAACTATGGATTAGAAGTAGATAAAACCGTGGCGCGGAAAATCCATCTTAGCGCATTGAATGAAATTGGAGATATGGTCTTACGTCCCTATAAGATAACAATTATTGAGTATGAAAGCACTTTGGGACGGATAGAACTTCTGGTTGACTTTGATGGAGAATACGCAATTTGTACAGTTTTTTATGCCCAACCGGTACGCTGCAGGATTTTTATTAACAAGAACTTTCAAAAGCCGAGTGAGCATTTAACCTACCCTGACCATATTTTTTTTAAAGATGCTATAGTCAACGCAAAGTATGTGGTGATATAATTCAGCCACCAAAAACGCACACCTGTTATTAGTACCTTTTCAGAAAAATAGAAGACCACGCCGTAATCAAGTAATCAATAAATCCTGAATTAAGGAATAGTCGATGGCGAATGAACTACTCAATGTAAACGAATTGGAAACACAGTTTAAAACACCCGAAGGGGTGGTGCATGCTGTCAATGGGGTCTCGTTCCACCTGAACGAAGGCGAAACGCTGGGCTTAGTCGGCGAAAGCGGCTGCGGAAAAAGCGTTTCCATGCTTTCTTGTTTAAGGTTGATCCCCCAGCCCCCTGGAAAAATTGTCAATGGGACGGCCCTCTTTAAGGGACAGGATTTATTGGCAATGGATGATGAAGAGATACGGCATGTACGCGGAGCTCAAATCGCCATGATTTTTCAGGATCCCATGACATCCTTAAATCCTGTCATGACCATTGGAAAGCAGATGGCGGAGCCGCTAAAATTGCATCTTGGCTTTACTAATCAACAAGCCGAAACGCGGTCGGTTGAGTTATTGGAGCAGGTTGGCATCCCCCGGGCAAAAGATAGACTCAAAGATTATCCCCACCAATATTCCGGTGGTATGCGGCAGAGAGTCATGATTGCCATGGCTTTAGCATGCGCCCCACAGATATTGATTGCTGACGAACCTACAACTGCTTTGGACGTCACCATTCAAGCCCAGATTGTTGAACTTGTTATCCGTTTGCGTGAGGAATTGGGTATGGCAATTATCTGGATCACGCATGACCTGGGTGTTGTTGCAAGCATTGCCCAACGAGTGAATGTGATGTATGGTGGTTTTATTATCGAGGAATCACCTGTCCGTGACCTCTACACCCATCCCACCCATCCCTACACCATTGGTTTGCTTGGCAGTCTTCCCCAAATCCACGAACAAAGTCGCCAGCGGCTGTACTCTATTGAGGGCATGCCTCCCATGCTATATCAGAAGCCGCGTAGTTGTCCATTTTCTCCGCGCTGTAAGTGGGTTGTGGAACATTGCCGTGTAGAAAATCCCCCGCTTTTACCGGTAGGAGATAACCATCGCGTCGCTTGCTGGGTAGACACCACCACTGGGAGAGAGCGCTAATGACCGAAAACAACAATGTATTGGTAAAAGTTGAAGATCTCAAAATGCACTTCCCAATTTACCGGGGTGTTATCCGCCGGCAGGTTGGGGCAGTGCGCGCTGTGGATGGCATCAGTTTTGAGATTCATCGCGGAGAGACCTTAGGGCTGGTAGGCGAATCCGGTTGCGGAAAATCCACTACGGGCCGCACAATGCTGCAATTGTACAAACCTACCGCAGGCAAAGTTTTCTTCAAAGATATTGAGCTGACTGCTTTGAGGAATGAACCAATGCGTCTGATGCGCAAAAATATTCAGATGATCTTCCAGGATCCCTACGCAAGTCTGAATCCGCGTATGACCATTCGCGATATTGTCGCGGAACCTTTAGTAGCTTTTGGGACTGCCACAGGTAAAGATATTGACGACCGTGTTCGGGAATTGATGCGGTTGGTCAAACTCGATCCCGATTTCATGCTGCGCTACCCTCACGAATTTTCAGGCGGGCAGCGTCAACGCATCGGAATCGCGCGCGCCATGGCCAATAATCCATCTTTCATCGTCTGCGATGAACCCATTTCAGCTTTGGATGTTTCCATTCAAGCGCAGGTGATCAATTTGTTTGAAGATCTGCAAAAGGAATTGGACCTGACCTATTTGTTTATTGCTCATGATCTGTCCATGGTGCGCCATATCAGCGACCGGGTGGCGGTCATGTATCTTGGTATTATCGTGGAGCTGGCGGATCGGAACGAAATATATCGCAATCCGGTCCATCCTTATACCAAGGCTTTGCTTTCGGCTATACCCGTCGCGGACCCGAGTTTTTATGAGACCCGCGAGCGTATCGTTTTGGAAGGTGATGTTCCATCACCCGCGAATCCACCATCAGGCTGCCGTTTCAGAACCCGTTGTCCTATAGCGGAAGGTTACTGTGCGGAGTCACGCCCTGAGTTCCGTGAGATCGCCCCTGGTCATTTTGTGGAATGCTTCAAGTGGGATCATCCGGATAATCATAAGGAGGTAGCTCGATAGAAAAGAATAAAATGTTGAGAATACTTTTTATCAGAAAAACCAAATTACCAATTCTCTCAAGGAGGAGAAAAAATGCGTAAGTTCTATCTGTTTTTAGCAATTGTAATGGTTGCAAGCATGATGTTAGGCGCCTGTGCACCAACAGCGCCCGTTGCTACTGAGCCCCCTGTAGTGGAGCCAGTTGTAGAGGAACCTGTAGTAGAGGAACCTGTTGTAGAGGAACCTGTAGTAGAGGAACCCGTGGTTGAAGAACCGGTTGCTTTGAATCCATATCTTGGATCCAACAAACTGGATGGCAATGGGGCACCACAAACCTTCTTTGACGATATCCATGTCCGCCGCGGTTTTTCGTATGCGTTCGATTGGGAAACCGTCATTGGTGAAATCTATCAAGGTGAAGCCGTGCAATCCAAGGTTTTGTCTTTAGTTGGTATGCCTGGCTTTGATCCTGAAGCTCCGTACTACACCTTGGATCTGGAGAAAGCTGCTGCAGAATTCATGTTAGCTGATGTCGACAAAGACGGCATTCCAGCCGGCGAAGATCCAGACGACATTTGGGAGATGGGTTTCCGTCTGCAGATGGGCTACAACACCGGTAACTCCACCCGCCAGATCTATGCCGAAATTATGCAGGCAAATCTCGCGGAAATCAACGAGAAATTTGTCGTGGAAGTTCTTGGTTTGCCCTGGCCTGCTTACCTGGCTGCTCAGCGCGCTAAGAAAATCCCCATCATGGTTGCTGGTTGGCAGGAAGATATTCATGACGCCCACAACTGGTATCAGCCCTACACCACCGGTACCTATGGCAATCGCCAGAACTTACCTGATGATCTGAAGGCTCAATTTAAGGCACTGCTCGATAGTGGTGTTGGAGAAATTGATCCAGAAAAACGACATGTTATCTACCAGGAGTTCAATCAGCTTTATTACGATCAGGCTGTAGGTATTCCAGTTGTTTTGGCAACTTCTCATGGTTATGAACAAAGATGGCTCGAAGGCCGTGTCTTGAACCCAATTTTCTCGGGCGATGACTATAAGACTATGTATAAAACTGGTGGCGCTGATCCTGATACTATTCTTCAGGCTACCATTGGTGATGCCGACACACTTGACCCAGCGCTGTCCTATGATACCGCCAGTGGCGAAATTGTTCAGAACGTCTACGAAACTTTGGTCTACTATGATGGTATTGCCACGGACAAATTCGTTCCTCAATTGGCTGAGTCCTGGGAAGTTTCCGAAGATGGCACTGTCTGGACCTTTAAGATTCGCGAGGGCGTGAAATTCCATGAGGGCGGCGACCTGACCGCTTCGGATGTGGCGTTCTCCTTCCAGCGCGGTTTGCTGCAGGGTGGTTATTCCTCACCCCAGTGGCTATTGGCTGAGCCCTTCTTTGGCGTTGGCGTTGATGACATCACTGGCATCGTGGATGAGTTTGCATCTGCTGACAGCCGTGAGACTCTCCTCACCAATCCGCCCGAGACACTCGTGGCAGCCTGCGAGACTGTCAAATCCAAGATTGTTGCTGACGATGAAGCTATGACCGTCACAATGACCCTTGCCCAGCCTTGGGGACCTTTCACTGCGACAATTGCACAGGGTTGGGGTTCCATCATGGATATGGAATGGGTTGTTGAAAATGGTGGTTGGGATGGAAGCTGCGAAACCTGGCAGAATTTCTATGGCATGGTTTCCGCCGACAATCCCTTTACCCCGATTGCCAATGGTACCGGTGCTTACAAGCTAGATCACTGGACCCCTGGCGAAGAAATCGTCTTAACCAAATTTGACGAATATTGGGGCGAGCCAGCCATCACCGGACGTGTTGTTCTGAAGATCGTACCTGAGTTTGGAACTCGTTTCGCGATGCTGCAGGCTGGAGAAGCCGACTTCATCGATGTGGGTGTTGAGCAGAGAATCCAGGTGGATGAGTTCGTAGGCGAGATTGCGATTTACAATCCCGAAACCAACGCTTACGACGCACCAGTACCGGTATGCGCGATTGACACCTCCAAGCTTGGTTTGGAACGGTTTGAGATCTGCGATACTGAGAACGACCGACCTCTGCGGCTCTATTATGGCCGACCTGGTTTGAGTCAGGATGTTTTGATCTACAACTTCTTCGTGGAGTAGTAGTTAAATTTTCAATTCTGGTGCGGCAGTTTAGTCGCTGCCGCACCAGCACCATTGTGCAGTTCACACCGTTCGTAAAGTTTTTTGCGGACGGTCTGAAAGGCAAAATGGATTGAGAGGAACTACATGACTAATTACATCATTCGCCGTCTGCTCATGGTCCCTTTGCTGTTGATTGGCATTACCATGATAATTTTTGGGATGCTCCAGCTTTTGGGTCCAGTTGAAAGATCTGCTTTGTATATTCGCGATTTCCCCAAAAATGAGAAACAGATTGAGGGTATCATCCGACAATATGGTTTGGATCAACCATTTCTCAATCAGTACTGGCGCTGGTTAAATGGCGTTAAGGACCCAACGACGGGTGAGCGGAAAGGCGGCATCATCTACGGCGATTTTGGCTATTCAAGAACTGCTTCTCAAGAAGTTGTGTCAATCATCAAGAATAGATTCCCAAATACGGTCGATTTGGCTCTTTGGACTGTATTTCCGATGCTTTCAGTAGGCATATGGATGGGGGTAAAAGCGGCGGTCAATCAGAATAAATTCTTTGATCAGGCTGCGCGTGTGTATAGTATTGTGGGTACTTCCTTTCCGACCTTCGTTTTTGGTCTATTGTTGTTGATGCTGCTTTACGCCAAAACGAAATGGTTCCTGCCAGGAAAAATGTCAGATTGGGTAAGTCAACTGATCTTTTCGGGCGAGATCAAGCAATACACCAAACTTCTATCGATTGATGCGCTTCTAAACGGTCGGCTGGATATTTTTTGGGATGCCTTGCGGCACATGATAATGCCCATCATAACTCTTTCTTACATTAACTGGGCCACATTTGTACGGGTCACACGCTCGTCTATGCTGGAAACGCTGCGAATGGACTATGTCACAACCGCCAGGGCTAAGGGTTTACAAGAGAACGACGTGATCAACCATCATGCCAGACCGAATGCGATGCTGCCTATCGTGACTTTGATGGGTGGAAGTGTAGTTGGATTGTTAGGCGGAGTTGTGATCACAGAAACCGTTTTCAATTACCCGGGTATTGGAAAAGCGGCAGCAGATGCTGCGGCAAACCTGGATGTGGTCACAGTATTAGGTATGGCAATTTTTTCCGGATTAATATTAATTGTGGCAAATCTGATTGTAGATGTGCTTTACGCGTTCATCGACCCGCGAGTGCGATTGGCTTAAGGAGCAACGAATGACTGACAATACAACCATCCCCTCCGGTGATAATCGACTTCTGGATGAGGTTATCTCAGATCGAAAGATTACCCGACTTGAACGTGTTTTAGGCCCTGATAATTATCGCATCGTTAAGGGACTCTTCAAGACCCCTACCTCAATCATTGGTTTCATCCTTATCTTTATATTCATATTAATCGCCGTTTTTGCTCCAGTAATTGCTCCACCAGTCGGCAATGACCCCCTGAAAATCCCTCGGGACGGGTTCAGCAGTCAACCAAAGGATCCAGGGGCTGATTGGAAGCGAAATGTTCCAGAAGTGACCGGTCTGTATAAACTAATTTCGGGTAAAACGGAATGGGTGCATTTGCTCGGTACTGCCCAGGGACAATATGATATTTTTTACGGCATCATTTGGGGCACTCGCACTGCTTTTAAAACTGGTTTGCTCGTGGTGATTTCGACGGTTCTGATTGGTGTGATCCTGGGATCTGTAGCAGCCTATTACGGCGGGTGGATCGACAACCTTATCATGAGGATCACGGATATATTCTTAACGCTCCCTTATATCATGATGGCATTGATCTTTTCTGCGGTTCTTACGCCTGTTTTGGGGCGAAGTTTATTGCCGCCTTTAATTGCGATGATCAGTTTTTCGTGGATGGGTTACGCGCGCATCATTCGATCGGATATCCTTTCCATTAAAGAGCGCGACTTTGTCATGGCTGCCAAGGTTTCGGGAGTCAAGAACAGGCGGATTCTCTTCAAACATGTTCTGCCGAATGCCATCTTCCCAACCCTGGTGTTGGCTTCGTTGGGAATTGGCGATGTCGTTTTAGCTTTCGCGGCATTGTCTTTCCTGGGAATAGGCACAGAAGTAGGTTATGCGGATTGGGGTCAGGTTTTGGCCTTTTCACGCAACTGGATTACCAGTCTGGATCGTTATTGGTACATTGTGGTGTTTCCGGGTCTGACCTTGACGCTGTTTGTGATGGGGTGGAACCTCGTTGGGGATGCGATGCGCGACGTGCTCGACCCACGTATGAGGGGCAAGTCGTAGTTAGTTGAAAGATGACAAAAACCGGCGAGAGATCGCCGGTTTTTTTATAAATATTTGAGGGATCAAACCAATATTTTGTTTGTAGGGCGAGTTTGGAAGCACCAAAATTGTTGATATCATACGCGCATTCCGTGCTTCCAATCCGCCAAAATATACAATTGGTAATTGTGTACGGCGGGTTGAGAACGGTCAAATGTGCTTTTACAAATCGGCCACATCCTCCTCAACCTCGCCCTACAACAGCGAATCGCGGTGGGTTGGCTACAGCGAGGTGGTTGTATTACTATTCCTTTGTGACGCCAACCCACCCTTGTATATTAAGACACAGAAAAGCATGATAATTGATTAGCATCGATCAGGAA
>DAOOPV010000070.1:0-10946 GCA_035388405.1 Anaerolineaceae bacterium | reverse complement strand
GAGGCTCCTTTCCTCGGGTTTGCTCCTGCTTTGCGCCGTAGGCGGGCAGGAGTGGAAGGTTGATATCAGGCCTATTCCTGATTTAACAGAAGGTATTCTATCACATGTTGTGTATTATGCAACCAGAAAACAAAAACTGCCACTTGGACAGTTTTTGTTTTCCTGGAGACTGATCTTAGTCTTCATCACGTTTCTTCTTCTTGTCAGAGGAGAAGAGCATGGATACGACACTTACAATAAGTGAGCCAAGCAATGCTGACCAAAAATCATCGACAATATATCCAACATTGAACCAGGTCTGTGCCAAATACGAAGAGAGCATAAACATTACGGCATTCAGAACCAAGCTAAACAAGCCAAGAGTGAGAATGATCAAACCGCAGGAAAGCGTCTTCAGAATGGGCAGAAGGATCGCATTTAATAGTGCCAGGATGGCAGCCATGATGGCATACACAACCCAGGCATTGCTTTCAACGTGAATCCCAGGGATCAACCAGGCGGCTACAAAAAGAGCCAACATAAACACAAGCCATCTCTTTAATAAGTTCATTGTTTCCTTTCTACTTATTTAAGTAAATTATCCCCCAAACCCACGAGCACAAGGCTAGAAAATATAAGGTTTTGCAATTATTCAAATGCCCCTGGCGCGACTCGAACGCGCAACCAACAGTTTAGAAGACTGGTGCTCTATCCATTGAGCTACAGGAGCAAACGGGTTTTGATTATACTGCCTTTTCCAGCGGGATCAAACAGGACGAATGCCTTTATAGACCCGAGTTGTACCGATCGTGCGCAATATGGTGTCGGCAGGTTTTCCAATACGTTCAGCCAACTCGATCGCGTTGAGAGGTTGGTTACGATTTACGATAAAGACCTTGAAAACGGAATCGACCAGTGGGGAATCGGAAGAAATGAACCCTTCCTGTAAGGCACAATGTTCTACCAACGTCTGAATAAGTCCATCTCCGCGCGAGACTTCACCGGTATCCGGATTTACCAGATCCATTTCCTTTGCGTCATTTGACTGGGCAAAAAGTGCCTGGTGTGATGGGCACATAAACGTTACCAAAGAGTTGCGCCAGTTCTGGTCCTGTAACTTCCACCATTCAAGATCTACCCGAAACTTCGTGGTTAAACCAGGTTTGATGAGGCTAGATTTGCTCAGCATCCAGATTATTCCTTTCCTTGGTCTGCCATGTGATAGTAATGATCACCGACATGTATGATCTCCGGATTGATTGTGAGGGCTTCGAGCAGCTCCATTGGTGGAGTACGCCTGATAACATTGATTGCGGCATAGAGATCAATAAAGTGCACGTGATGCTGACTATTTAGCTTGGACAGCTCATTCATCATGCGGAAAACATCTGATTTGATCGGGATATTCCTTCCCTGGCGATCCTGCCAGATCTTATCGAGCCCATCCTGGTCGGGAATGGCAATCGCCATGCGTTCGTTGAAGCCAGCGTAAATGGGTTGGCGAAGTAGTGCAAATACCAATCCACCATCGGCGCCAATCAGTACAGTTTTGATCCACTCTTTATTGGAGCGTTTTTTCTCAGCCGAAATGAGCATGGTGCCAGGGTGTTTGGTTGAACTGATCTCAATATTGCTACCTGGAATTAGATTTTGTTCCTCAAACCATTCTCTCAATCCAACAACATAATTATGGCGTCGAACCACCCAGGCAGAGATCGGCTGTTGTGTTTGTTTGTCGATAAAACTGATCTTGATATTTTCAGATTCGAGAGCCGATGGGAGCACACGATTGGAATTTGGTGTAACAGGAATGCTGCCACTGCGCCAATGGGGATAGCTCAGAGTCATCGTTATGGAATTAACCCTGTCAACCTCATCTATTTCATCGTTGGTGAAGGATAGTTCATCATCGAGGTCGTAGAGCAATTTGAAGGAATCCTCATCGATTTGATCTGAAAGCGGCACGATGGAATTTGAGCGGATATAGATGGGCGGCTCAAGAACAGTTTCGGGCTCAAGGCGCTTCAAGAACCATGAGATTTCTCCGGTTGTCCCGACTTCGTCGAAACGGGGGTCTTCCTGGAGCGCGTAATTCAATGAGAATTCGAGCAATTTTTGATTTTGAGGTTCAGCGTTTAGTTCCAGCTCTTTCATCAAGGGCTCAATACCCAGGGGACCGCCTTCGTGAGAATCGAGGATAGCCTCAGCTAGATTAAGATATCCCTTGCTGATGTCGATCAGTAACGATCGAGGGAACCAGGTATCGGCGATGCGAACAAGTTCCGATTGCTTTTCAAGTGCTTTACGAAGCTTTGTTCTAAGAGCCGGAGCATAGATGTTGTGGATCTCGAGCGGATCTTCAATCTCATCTTCGAGGTTTTTGTAGATCTTGGTATTCAGTGCATGGTTAGGCAGATTGGTGGCGAAGAAACGGTGGGTGCCATCTTCAAACTCTACTTCGGATACTGAAAAATGACCAAGCGCTACATTCTCACCTGAACGGCTCGAAATGACAGTGGCTTGTTTCCAATCAAATTCAGGAAAACGAACTTTTGCGCCAATTTCGTAGGAATTGCTTGGGAGATAAACCTCACCCGCAGACTCAAGCTTCGCCTTTTTCTCATCTTCGCGTTCTGCCAAGCGATGGTTGATGAGCACCTGAATGAGACCATCAATGCCTGATGGTTCTTCTTTTTCGAACAAATAATTCGCCAAATGTTGAAGATCGAAAGCTGTTATCTCGAGATTTGCCCAGTAAGTCTTCCAGGCATTATAATTACCTGAACCCATAAAATTCCTCTTTTATAGCAATATGGGTAGATTATACATGAAAATTTCCAGGACTACGATGGGTTTATGAGGTTCAATGAAACAATTGGCATATCAGGGATGGCAGAATTGTTACGAAATCGAAGCGGGCGATTGCAGGATGGTCGCGACTGCGGATATTGGTCCGCGAATAGTGCACTTAAGCCGCGGAAATGGCGAAAACTTGTTAAAGCTATTTCCAGATCAAACAGGCAAAACAGGTGGCAATGAATGGCGGCTTGTTGGTGGTCATCGCGTCTGGTATGCGCCGGAAGACCTGGCTGTTTCCTATGTACCGGATAATGATGCAATAGACGTAGAAGTAATCTCCGCTGAAGAGATCCGTTTTAAGGTCAGCCTGACACCTGAGGTCGAAAAATCGCTTATAATGCGCGTAGCCACAAATGGAAATGGGTTTGAATTAGTCAATCAGGTGCGAAATTTGAGCGATAACCTATTTCGGACAGCGTCATGGGGGATTACGACCCTGGCACCTGGAGGGGTGGGATACATGCCGATTACGAAGGCCTCATCATCAGCTGAGAGACTTTGCGCAAGCGGACAAATAAATCTGTGGGACTATACCAATTTTTCGGACCCAGCTTTTATCTGGAGCTCAGACTGGATTGAATTTCATCAGAGTCGCGCCCTCTCAAAGCAGAAAGTTGGAACCTATCTCCGTAATCCGTGGTTAGCCTATCGGCTAAGAGATTCATTGGTGATCAAGACCTTTGATTTTCACAGGGAGGATGTCAGCGCTGCGAATTTTCCTGACCTGGGTAGCAATGTAGAAGTTTATTTCGACACCTATATGCTCGAATTGGAAGGCTTAAGCCCTTGGACGGATTTGAAGCCTGGAGAAGCAGTATCTCACACTGAGAGGCTGCAAGTTCTTGCCATCGAACCTGAATTGAGTCATGAAAAAGTGATTGAGCTGGTAAAAAACTCAATCACTCCTGCTTAGTCGAATAGATTTAGAGAATAAAGGAAATCAGGATCCCAATCATCAAGCCCATCGTTGAGATTGAAAAAAGCATCAAAGCTTGCGATTTCCGAAAATCCATTTGTCCGATACGATTAGCCAGGGTATCCCCAAGATGAATCTGTGGTTCAACAAAGGGTGTTCGGACAGGGACAGTCGGTTGAAAACTTAGTTCCTCAGTGTAGGAGGCGTTCAGCAAAATGGACTCAACTGGTTCTGGCGTTTTTGCCCGTTGAATTCTCTGTGTATCAAAAGAAAGGCGAATATCGGTAGCAGCGGAGGTCTTTGTGCTGCGTTTTGCACCTCTTACCTTCGTGAAAAGGAAATGTGGTGAGGTAACTGACCGCTCCATTTTATCCTCTCGAGACAGACATCTTGCTGATGTTGCCTTCTTCGTCTGCCACTACACGTAATTGTTGTTGAATAGCCTTTCCACCGGGTAATTCATCCGCAAAAGAATAGACTAGTAAAAAACGCCCGGGTGATTGTTCCGTCACTTTCGGATGCTTTCCGCTCAATTTGGAGTATTTGGCACTGACCTTGTCAGAAACCTTTTGAATGGAGCTTGCTTTCATACCTTACCTACTTATTATTCTGCCTTCTTCGGAGAAAGGCTGGTACTGACAAATTGTCAGTTATGTTGGGCTGATTGCCATAACTTGATAACCCAATTTCGTTGTAATTTTCGGACACCGGACTTTCGGTTTCCTGGTTCATGGGTTGCCTGATTGGATTTTTCTCTTCCGGCTGTTCAAATTCTTTTTCAAAAGAATTTGTGATTATTTGTTCGGGTTTTGCGCCAATGCCTGTGACGATCAAAATCAACTGAACCCGGTCTTCCATGCGTGGATCTGTTATGATGCCCGGAATGATGTCGGCGTGCGATCCAGTTGCCTGCTGAAGAGTGTGAAGCGCATCTGTGACGTCCTTGAAGGACATGCTGCTGCTGCCGGTAAAGTTAGCGATCATTCCAGTAGCACTAAAGAGATCAATATCGTCCAGCAGTGGGTGATGAAGCGCTTTTTCAATCGCCTGCTGAACTTTATTTGGACCACTTCCGGTACCGATGGCCATGAGGGCACCGCCACCGCGAGTCATAACATTCTTGATGTGTGAGAAATCAACATTGATCAGACCGGTTTCGGTGACTAACTCGGAAATGCCCTGAACACCCTGGCGCAGGACATCATCGGCAAGAGTGAAAGCCAATTCCAATGGAAGATCGCGAGGAGCAATCTCAATGAGCTTGTCGTTGGGAATAACAATCAGAGTATCCGTGTATTCCTTCAATTTGGCAAGACCTTCTTCAGCGTTGCGCTGCCGGCGTCCGAGTTCGAAGGAGAAGGGTCTTGTTACAATCGCGATTGTGACCGCACCAGAAGCTTTGGCTACTTTGGCAGCAATCGGGATAGCACCTGTTCCGGTTCCACCGCCCATGCCAGCTGTCAGAAAGACCATGTCTGCTCCGTGCAACAAACTGGCTAACTCCTTTGTGCTTTCTTCAGCCGCATTTTCTCCCACGACGGGCAAGCCCCCTGCACCTAAACCTCGGGTTGATTTGGGTCCGAGCTGGACCTTGTTGGGTGCCAGATTGTTCGCCAAAGCCTGAGCATCGGTGTTTGCGGCGATGAAGGTTACGCCCTGCATGCCGCTTTCAATCATGCGGTTGATCGCATTTGAGCCGCCACCGCCTAAACCGAGGACAACAATCTTGGGTGAAGCTGTGTTGAGCGGGACCTGGCTGGTATAACTGGAATAATTATTCATTTTGTTCTCCTCATTTAAACTGTGATACCGATGCTGTTGACAAGTTGTTCCTCAACCAGGCAGCCAGCTTCGCGTAATAATTGAATATCATGTTCCGAAAATGCCGCGTTCTCGTTCCAGACAGTTACCTTGCGAGCATTAGTCGCTTCGATTACGGAGAAACCAATGGTAGGGCGTGCATCCCGGATAATCGGTCGAATACGATCGAGCGTGTTTTCAGGAATGCCCCAATCATAGGAAGGTAACAACAGATAATGGTCAATTGGATAGATCCACTCTGCAAGTCGACTGGAGACGGCATATTCCTGTTTTTGTTTCGTATTTTGTACGATTTTTTGCTTGTAAGCAGGAATGCCTGCTTCTTTGGGTTTTCCTGCGGCATCAAAGTAAGATGTTTTTCCGTGAGGGTCACTTTCAGCTGCGCTTAATAACCAGAAGCAACAACCCAAGACAGTGTCTGGTAAGGCACTGGCATTGGCGGTGTCTCCAGAAAGTGCCAGGGCAATATCAACCATCTGTTCAAAACTATTGTTGGTGTCCAGCTTATCCCCAGCTACGCGCGACATGCCATAGTAAAAGAGGAAAAACTTGGGGCTCACATTCAAAACTTCGCTAACCAGATCGGAATACCACTGCCAGGTGTTGAATCCAATGTGATCTTCTTCACCCAAATCCACTTTGCTATAAGGACGCGGTGTTTTCCAATGCGCCTGACCGCCTTTTCCCCAATCAAGGGCGTGGTCAAAGGTCTGCGAACTGACTGCCATGTGGAAGTTAGAGCTGAAATCAAAAGATCGACGTTGTTGCACAAGTTGGAGAAGTTTTTTGAGGAAGGAAAGGTCCCAATAATCGCCCCCTGGTTCGAGTGGAGGGAAGACAGGGATAAGGCTGCTCTGTTCAGCTAAACGAACAAAAGGTAGGTACCGGTCCAGAAACCGCTCCACAAGATCACCCTGAGACCAGCTTCCATCGGTCCAGGCTGCTTTTGTGTTGGGGCGATCAAAAAAGATGACATGTTTTACACCCCAGTGAGAATAAGACGAAAGCAAAACCCGGATATCCTCCGGTCGGACAGAACTGTTCACCTTGAAATCAAAGTGCAAGATGGGCTGGATGCCCGCCTGGATCAACCCTGTGATAAATTCTTCCGGAATGGCAGCGGTTGAGGATGCTTTGAGTACCAGCCAGGAAGCCTGCAGAGATGCAAGTTCTGGAACCCAGATTTCGAGATCTCGAATCTGATAATGGTCATAATCCTGAAAGTAATGAAAGCCCAGTCGTTTTTCCATTTTATCCATCCATCTACCTTTCTTGCCTTTCATTTAATGTGCAAGTAATATGCCAAATAAGATTATCTGCTATAATGCCGCCATGATTTTAGTAACTGGCGGGACTGGTTTTATTGGCGGCTATTTGGTCCGTCATCTGGCTGAACTGGGTAAGCCGTATCGTTTGCTTTTGCAGCCGGGAATCGACCAGCAAAATCTTCCCAGGCAAACGAAAATGGACGTGACAGTAAGCTCATTGAACGATGAACGGGGCTTGAAATCGGCGCTGCAAGGGGTGGAGGTGATCTTTCACCTTGTAGGGGTTGAGCGGGCTGGTGTTAGAGCTGACCTGATGGAAACCGAGGTAAGTTATCTTGATCGCCTAACAAGTCTCGCCGCCGAGGCAGGCGTCAGGCGCTTTTTTTACCTGAGTCATTTGGGAGCAGACCGAGCTTCAGCATACGGCTTGATGAAAGCCAAAGGTGTTGCTGAGAGCATCATACGGAAATCTGGATTAATTTACACCATTATTCGCAGCTCAATGGTTTACGGTGAGGGGGATAACTTCACTATCAACCTCGCCAAGCTCATCAAGATGTCCCCCGGAGTGGTTTTGGTTCCGGGCGACGGCAGCACATTAGTCCAACCCTTATGGGTGGAGGATTTGGTTACCAGCCTGATCTGGGCTTTGGACATGCCCAGGACTGAAAATGCAATCATCGAAGTGGGCGGTCCAGAGCATTTACCTTTTCTGGATGTTATGAAGTTGATTGGGTCTCAGCTACAAAAAAAGCGCCGCTATGTCGCGTTCAATGCGTTGCAGTTGAGTTTCTTGACCCAGTTTCTCGAAAATCGCATCAAAGGTTTTCCAACGACGGTTTTTTGGATGGATTACCTGGCAGAAAACCGAACATGTGATCTGGACAGCATGCCGCGAAATTTCGGCATCAATCCAGCACGCATGAAACATAAGCTAGACTATCTGCAAACTGCTCTGAGGAGATAAAACAATGCCACTTTGCGTTCACGGACATTTCTACCAACCCCCGCGGGAAGATCCAATTTCAAACTATATTCCGGATGAAAGAGGTGCTGAACCTTTTCGTAATTGGAACGAAAGGATTTTGGCAGAATGCTATGAGCCTAACGCACGGATGGGAAACTTTGGGAAGATAAGCTTCAATGTCGGACCAACATTGTTTGACTGGATGTGGGATTACGCTCCTGAAGTTGCTGAAAGAATTGTTGAGCAGGAACGCGCTAATTTCTTGAAGTTCGGAGTAGGTAATGGCATGGCGCAAGGGTATACCCACAGCATCCTGCCATTACTTTTTTATCGCGACAAAGTCACCAGTGTCAGGTGGGGAGTTGACGATTTTATCTATCGCTTTGGTCATCGACCGCAAGGGATCTGGCTGCCAGAAACGGCGGTTGACCTGCAAACTCTTTGTGTGTTGCAGGATTGTGGGCTGGAATTCACCATACTTGCTCCCTGGCAATTACGCCCTTTAGAAACCAAGCCTGGACCATATTTTGTGGATCTTCCCGATGGCAGAAAGCCTTTTATTGTCTTCCCATACCATCGTGATCTTAGTACAAAGGTTAGTTTCATATCAAAGGCTACTGAGAATGGTGATGAATTCTTATCGTCAATCCGGTTTGACCAGGGCATGGATATGGCGCAATTTAACTTGATTGCCAGTGATGGGGAGCTTTATGGCCACCATCAAAAGTTCCGTGACCACTTCTTGAGGTATCTCCTCAATGAGGGCGGTGAAAGGCACGGAGTAGATTGGTCCTGGCCAGGATTGTGGCTGCTTGATCATCAGCCAGAGGCTTATGCGCTATTGAATGAGCCTTCATCCTGGTCTTGCATGCACGGTGTCAACCGCTGGTCCACAGAGTGCGCTTGTACACCTGGCGCAAGATGGAAGAAACCTTTCTTTTCCGCTATGCGGCAGATAGCTGAGTGGGTGCAATCTGTTTACGAAACACATGCAGGCGAGTTGGTTGCTGATCCATGGGAAGTGCGAAACCAGTTCGTTCAAATGAAACACGGTCAGGTAAAGTTGAGAGATGTCTGCCGTGAGTGTGGATCGCCTGAGCTGGATGAGCCTAAACTGAAAAAGCTTGAAACCCTGCTTAAAGCGCAATACGAATGCCAGCGCATGTTTACATCCTGTGGGTGGTTCTTTGAAGAGTTTCATCGCATCGAGCCGCAGAACAATATTGCTTATGCGGCAAAGGCGCTCTGGCTAACCCAACAGGCGACCGGGGAGCAAATTGATCCGAGCATCATCGCCGAGTTGGCTCATGTGCGTAGTGAAAAAACAGGTCTGAGAGCAGATACTGTTCTGTCTCAGACCCTAATTCGAGCTGAAAATGAGCAAAATGGTTTACGAAAGCAACTCGAGTAATTTGTCGAGTTGATAATCGGAGTCTTCTACAGCTAATTCGATTTCTTTGAACAGCCGCTCCTGTGAAAGGATGACCTCGAATAAATCAGTGGATTCGAGATCAGTTGACGCAATCCTTACAAACCTGGCTGCCCGCTGATACCAAATCAAATCAGAAAACTTCTCCTTGTTGAACCAACGAACACCGTTATAAGTGTTAATCTCAAGGTAGTCAGAAATGACTGGATCCGTCAGGAGGGTTTCCAGAAACTCCTGGCTGGAACTTTCCTCATCGATGACCGGGACGCGATCAATCAACCATCGGACTGCCTGACTGCCTCGATAAGCCTCGTAGTCACTAAAGCCAACTTCTTTCAGCTTTGAAGAAATTAAATCGCTCACGGGTCTGCGATTAGTGATCTGGCGATTGATCTCCATAATAGCCACCTCTGCGTTTGAGCCCGCGAGGTTGCTAAAGAAGTTCCACACGAACAAAAGCAGACGCTTGCGTGGATCTTTGTGAACTACATTGAGCAAGGCTTCGCTTAGCTCCTTGCCCGTCTTGCTGGCTGCCAACCCGAGCTTCTGGCTTGAATCTTCCAGAGTTGTAAGGACTTCCAGCTGTTTTAGCCATGTCTCGTGTGCAATTTCGCGGTCCTGGGCAGGGTAACCCAATATGGATCTTGCCGCGACATCAGCCTGGTCGAGCCAGGCAAGATTGCGGTCAATGAGCGTCTGGTCGTTTTGCACGGAATTTGTGGCATTACCCAGTTCTGCCAGTTCACTGAGATTGGAAAAGCTAAAAGCCTGCCCCAGGGGATCGAGCAGGTGCTCGTGCACAAGTTCATCCATGGCCTTGTCAAGATCAGTTACTCCACGACCGTTCAAGCGTTGGAACAACAGCTCGTAATAAGAACCAGAAACAATCTTGAAATTCATCAAAACCTGGCACGAATAGGAGCCCAGGTTGAAATACAAACCACGTTCGCGTATTTCCTGAAGTTTTCTGAGATAGTAGCGTTTGGAGATTTTGTCCTGGAACAACACCAAATCTGTGTAGCTGCCGTTCAATCCAAGAGCTTCCGCCATGTTTTGGGTTTCAAGGTGACCTTCGCTGCCGTACTTCACGAGGAATGGCGCGGATGAATGGACCCAGCCCGATGTTTCAGCATACTTATTGTGGTAAATAACCAGGGCGGATTGACCATCCTGGTGATTGGTGTAGGCAAAAACGTCCTCGTTGACTGCTCCTCCTTCGAGGTGAAAGTCAAATAATCTGAAACGATTTACATTGGCAAATACTTTCCGGTTATGGAGCAGGGGGAAGATGACTGCCTGATGATGCCGGATAAGGTCCTGATCAGGAGACTCATCCCAATATGGGCGGTAATATTCCATGCCATACTTTTCAGAATAACCCTCAATCTGACCGTGACCAAACATGGGTAAACCAGGCATGGTTGAAAGCAGAGCGCAGATGCCAAAATACTTGTCGCCTTTCCCATATTGCTCGACAGCTGTCTTTTCATCCGGGTTGTTCATAAAGTTTACGTATCGCTTGAGAATCTCAGGATCATAGACGAGGGTGTTTTTGATCAGTTGGCGATACTTTTCATTCTCCTCATTGCGCAGCATGTTCATAAAAGCACTGTTGTAAACACGGTGCATGCCGAGTGTGCGCACAAAGTAGCCTTCCATCAGCCAAAAGGCCTCTGCCAGCAGCAAAGTGTCTGGCACCTCATCGGC